>JAUVZF010000001.1 GCA_030602705.1 Planctomycetota bacterium | reverse complement strand
CGAGCGCAGGCGGTTGTAGCGCCGGGCTTTATGCCCGGCGGCCGTTGGCGGCGGCGCCGGCCAGGATGCGCCGGGGATAAACCCCGGCGCTACGGCCAAGCCGCAGGAAATCGTCCCATGCCAGAAATCGTTGCCACGCCCCATCAGGTTGGGTCCGCGATTGGGCCTTGACACCTCGGCCGGCGCAAGTATGCTTATGCGGGTCAATCCGGTGGGCGATTAGCTCAGATGGATAGAGCGCCTGCTCGACACGCAGGAGGTCGCTGGTTCAAGTCCAGCATCGCCCACCATCCCTAAGTCATGTCGAAGGGACCAGTGGCACACCGCGCGTTTCGGCGTGCCGGGACGGTTGTGCCACTTTCATTCCTGGGGGTTGCGGGGGAGGGGTCGGCCCGGTTTTCATTTCCCCGGAACTCGCTCTCCGCTATACTGTTCACCCTGATAGCGGACCGCTTCGCTTGAGAAGTATCGCCATGCATGCGTCGCTATAAGCCGGGAGAACCAGTAGGAGACACGACCGTGATGACCTCGCCATGCTCGTTAAGCCGTGCGGCCGCCGTCTTGTTGGCGATCGTGGCCGCCTTGTCGATGGGCCCCTGGTTGGCGCCGGCCGGCGCCGAGGAGGCCAGGGCGCCCGCGCCGTCGGCGGCGCTGAAGGCACTCGGAATCCTCGACCGGGTGCCGTTCCAGGACGCTGCGACGGCCGAGAAGATGATGAAGCAACTCGCGGCGCTCGGCGCGCAGGGCGTCCGCGACGTGGCAGCGCTGCTCGTCGAGCCCGGCCCCATCGACGACTCGAAAGCCCGTTACGCCATGCACGGCCTGGCCGTTTACGTCGGGCGGCCGGGGGCACAGGGCGAGCGGAAGGTGTTCTGCAGCGTGCTCGGCGAGTTGCTCGTTGACTCGACACCGAAGTCGATCCAGGCATTTCTGATTCAGCAGTTGCGCCTGGCCGGCGGGGCGGAATCGATCTCGGCCATCAGCAAGGCGCTGCCGGATGAGAGACTGTGCGAAGATGCCGCCCACGCGCTCATCTCGATCGGGGGCGAGGAGGCGAAGGCGGCGTTCCGCGAGGCCCTGCCCAAGGCCAAGGGCAAGGGCCGCGCCACGATCATACAGAACCTTGGCGTCATGCGCGACGCCACAGCCGTGCCGGAACTCCTGAAAGCGGCGAAGGATACCGACCGCGACGTCCGCCTGGCCGCCGTATACGCTCTTGCAAACATCGGCGACACCGCTGCCTCCGAGACGCTGCTCGTGGCCTCCGGTGCCCGGAGCGCCTACGAACGGGCGGTCGCGACGGATGCGGTTCTGCTGCTGGCTCAGAGGCTGGGCGACGCAGGCAACAGCAAGGAGGCCGCACGGATTTATCGAACCCTCTGGAAACAGCGCACGGACCCGGCCGAACGGCACGTGCGGTGCGCCGCCATCCTCGGTCTGGCCAACTCGCAGGGCATCGACGCGATGGACGAACTGGTGGCGGCGATGAACAGCGCGGACCTTCAGATTCGCGCAGCCGCCACTCAGGCAGCCGTCTCAATGCCCGGCGAAGACGTCACGAAGAAATGGGTCGCCCACCTGGAGTCCGTGTCGGCCGACGCCAAACCCGGCGTGATCGCCTTGCTGGCAGAGCGTGGGGGCGAGGCGGCCCGGGGGGCCATCCTCGACGCCATGAGGGAAAGGGACGAGGGCGTACGGTTGGCGGCCATCGAGGCGGCCAGGGCGTTCAAAGGCACGAGCACCGTGCCGCCGCTCATCGCTTTCCTGGCATCGAAGGACGGCAAAGCGCACGACGCTGCGCAAAAGTCGCTCGAGCGGATTCCCGGCGACGAGGCGAGCGCAGCCATTGCGTCGGCGCTTGGTGCGGCGGCGCCCGAGGTTCGGCGCGACCTGCTCGGCGTTCTGACGGTTCGCGGCGCGCGGCAGCACTCCGACGCCGTCCTGGCTGCCACAAAGGACCGCGACAAGGGTGTCCAGGAGTCGGCCCTCAGGGCCTTGGAAGCGCTGGGCGAAGAGAAGCACGTGCCGGCCGTGGTGGGTATCGTCGTCAAGACGGACAGCGGCAGCGTGCGCGGGGCGGCCGAGAAGGCTCTCGGCGCGATCTGCGGCCGGTCCAACCGCGACAACTGCGTCAAGAGTATCCTGCTGGCCATGGCCGGCGCAGGCGTGGACGCCAAATGTGCCCTGATCCGCATCCTCGGCAAGGCCCCGTCGCCGAAGGGCCTGGATGCCGTTCGCGCGGCGCTCAAGGGCAGGGACGCCAGAATCCAGGATGCCGCGGTGCGGGCCCTGTCGGAGTGGCCGAGCAGGGCGGTCGCACCGGACCTGCTGCAGATTGCCCGAAGCGGCAGGAGCCGGACGCAGCAGGTGCTGGCGCTGCGCGGCTTCGTGCGGCTGGTGAAGGAGCAGAAATTCAAGAATGCCGACAAGGTGGCGATGTATAAGAGCGCGATGTTTGCCGCCAAACGACCGGACGAGAAGAAGATGATCCTGTCGGCCCTCGGCGAGGTCAAGGACATCGCGGCCGTCAAACTGATTGCGGCGTCGCTCGGCGATGCGGTGCTTCGCGAGGAGGCGGCAGCGGCGGCGGTCCGCATCGGCCGCGACTTCCGCGGCGACGTCCGCAAGGAGCCACTCAGGCAAATCATCGTCCCCACGATGCAGAAGGTGCTCGAGATCTCGAAGAACAAGAACGTTCGCCGCGATGCCGAGCGGGTGCTCAAGGAGGCACGGAGGAAGTAGAACTCGAGTCGCCCAAGCGGCACATAGCAACGGGCGTGCCACCGGAGGGCGAGTCGCGCATGAAAACGGGCGTGCCTGAGCCGAGGCACGCCCGCTTAATTGCCGGCGCCAACGCTCACTTCAGCCGCTTGACCTTGACGTTGCGGTACCAGACGGGGCGGCCATGGTCCTGCAGACCAAGGTGGCCCACCTTGGCCATGTCCTTGTAGGCCGTCTTGAACTTGTTCTTTGACCCGTCGGGGTTCTTGTGGGCCTCGGGCCAGTTGTCCAGATTGATGTCGATGATGGGCTTGTCGTTCAACACGATCTTCAGCAGGTTGCCCTTGAAGGCGATGACCATGTGGTTCCACTCGCCGACGGGTTTCTCTGCGGCCACGCCGGGGGCCTGGATGTCGTAGACGGAGCCGCAGTCGTGTTTGCCGGGCTTTCGGTTCGGTCCGTACGAGGAGGAAATCTGGATCTCGATGGACCCGTGGAGCCAGTTCTTCTCGCCTTCCGCGGACCGCAGGAAGATGCCGCTGTTGGTGCCCTTGGTGGTCTTGAATTCGAAGTCGAGGATGAAGTCGCCGAACTTCTCCTTCGTCCAGAGGTTGCGGCAGCCCTTCTGCCAAGTCAGGACGCCGTCTTCGACGGTCCACCTGTCGGCGGCCGGTTTCTGCCAGGCGCTCGTGTCCTTGCCGTCGAAGAGGGTGATCCAGCCGTCGGCCTTCGGCGCGGCATAGACCTTGACGTGCATCGGCGTGGCATCGGCCTTCTTCTGGGGCGCCGGGGCCGCCTTGGGTGCGGGGCTCAGGCGGGCGCTTGGCGTGGCGTCGGCCTCGATGTCGCCCAGGGCGTACTGGATGCCGTCCAGGTAGTACTTCAGGATCGTGGGGTTCCAGAAGATCTCATTGCGGTGGCCAAGCGAGCAGTAGAAGACGCGGCCCTTGCCGACCTCGCGGATCCAGGAGACCGCGAAGTCCTTGTCCTCGCGTTTGCCCTTGTCGCGCGTGGCGTTCATGTCGAGACTCAGCAGCACCCGCAGGTTCTGGCGGCTGTACGGGTCCTTGAACTGGTAGATCTCGTCGGTAATGCGGAAGCCTTTGCCGCCGAAGACCTTGAGCAGCGGGTGCGAGGGGTCGTCGAGTTTGACACCGACGTCCTCGTGCCACGGATGGCCCGAGAACAGGCCGCCGATTATCTCGTGGAACGCGGGCCATTTCCAGCCGCCTACGTCGGTGGCGGCGTGGACGCCCACGATGCCTCTGCCGCTTATAACGAACGCCAGGAGGCTCTTCTTCAGTTCCTCGTCGTCGAAAAGCGCACCGGTCGTGTTGTTGAAGACGACGGCGTCGAACTGACGGAGGGTCTGCGGCCGGAACACCTCTGGATCGAGCGTCGAGACCGACGTGTAGGCCCCCGTCTTTTCGCCTATCAACTCGAGCGCCTTGGCCCCGATGGGAATGGACCCGTGACGGAAACCACGGCAGAGGTTGAAGATGAGCAGTTTGCGGGCCTTCTTCGGCGCGGCGGTTGCCTTCTCGGGCAGCGCCGCACGGACCTTCTCAACCTCGGCGGCTTTGACCTCCATGCTCTGGGGCTTCTTCTTCTGGGCCGCGTCTAGGCTGGCAACAAGCACCGCTGCGGCCAGGACGATTACCGCCAGTACCATCCATGTGCGTCGCATCACGTTCTCCTTCTACTGGTCAGCGTTCAAGGATTCCGATTGCGTGTGCCGATCTTGCCGGCCTGACGGAGGCCGATATGGTATAAACTCGCCTTGCCGCAAAATAGGACGGCAAAACCGGCCGTCGATTCAGTCCGGCCCGGCCAGTTTACCCGGTCGCGGTTGAATCGTCCGGATGTACGTGTTTAGCGTGTCATTCCGAGCGAGCGAAGCGAGTCGAGTCCCGGCGCGCCGGGATCGCCGTTATCCGTGTCCGGACGACGAGATTTCTCCGCTCGCCCTCACCTTTGGCGAGGGCTCGGTCGAAATGACATCGCTTCGAGAGCACGCTAAACAGGCACGTCCGGATTTTCCGCGTGATTGGCCGCCATCGGACGAGAGGTATAGTGACGGGCCGCGCGGCCCGTTGCCCGGCGAGCGGGCCTCGTTATGCCTTCGGCCGGCGCGGTTTTTTAGCGGCCGTTGACTTGACAGCCGGGGGGGCTGGACCGTACCTTTGTGCGACACAAAACGGCCCTGCACGGGTTGAAACAGATGAATGGGGAGTAGGTGTTTACGTCCATCCTGTTGGGCACACCGACAATGGGTTCTTGGTAGTGGAGACAGAAGACGATGAGGAAGAGACGTTACCTGACGGTTGGCATGGTTCTGGCGGTTGGGTTGGTCGCCGTGGTTCTGGTTGCGGCCTCGGGGATGCAGGCGGCCGAGAAGACGGGCAAGGACGGCGAGAAACTGATCCCCTTGAAGATCAAACTGCCGAAGGCCATGTTCGAGGGCACGCCCAAGAACATCAAGCCGTCCCCGACGCTCGAGAAATATGTCGATAAACCCCGCAAGCCGTTCTACGCCCCGGACGGGGTCACGAACGTCGCCATCGAAAAGTCCGTCAAGTCCAGCGACATGGAGCCCATCATCGGCGAACTCGAACTCGTCACCGACGAGGACAAGGAAGGCACCGACGGCAGTTACGTCGAGTTGGGGCCCGGCATCCAGTGGGTCCAATTGGACCTGAAAGCCGAGTACAAGATCTACGCCATCACCCTCTGGCACTATCACGGCGAGGGCCGCGTGTACCACGACGTAGTGGTCCAGGTTGCCAAGGACGCCGACTTCATCGAAGGCGTTAAGACGATCTACAACAACGATTTCGACAACTCGTCCGGCCTGGGCATCGGCAAGGACCTGGAGTACATCGAGGACTTCCGCGGCCGTCTCATCGACGCCAAGGGCGTCGCGTCCCGCTACCTGCGCCTCTACAGCAAAGGAAATACCTCCAACGATCAGAACCACTACATCGAGGTGGAGGTATACGGCAAACCCGCAAAATGAAACACCCGCGTCTGGTGTTTGGCGTCTGCATTCTGGCCGTGGCAATCGGGGCCCTCGCGCTTCGGCTGCCGCGGCTCGGTTTGCGCCCGATGCACGGCGACGAGGGGAACCAGGCCGTCAAGACCGGGATGCTCCTGGAGTCCGGCGTCTATCGCTACAACCCGAACGATCACCACGGGCCGACGCTCTACTACCTGTCGCTGCCGACGTTCTGGCTGACCGGCGCCCGGACGTCGCGCCAGATGACCGACGCGATGCTTCGCCTCGTGCCGGCGCTGTTCGGCGTGGGCGTGGTCCTGCTGCTGGTTCTGATGAGCGACGGGCTCGGCCGGCCGGCTGCCGTCTGCGCCGCCATTCTGACGGCCATCTCGCCTGCCATGGTCTTCTACAGCCGCTATTACATCCAGGAGATGCTCCTGGTGTTCTTCGCGTTCGCCTTTCTGGCCAGCGCCTGGCGGTACACCCGGAGTCGGTCCTGGGGATGGGCGCTGGCGGCCGGGGCGTTTCTCGGCCTGATGCACGCGACGAAAGAGACGTGGGTCCTGGCTGCAGCCGCGACGGTCGCGGGGCTTGTCGGTACGATCCTGTGGTCGCGGTTGGTGGACCGCCAGCGGCCGCCTGCCGGCCCGCACGTGACCTGGAGGCACGTGGCGGTGGGGGTGGCGGCGGCGGTTGTGGTCTCCGTCACGTTCTTCTCTTCGTTTTTCACACACGCCCGCGGGCCGCTGGATTCGGTCCTCGCGTACGTCCACTACTTCACCCGCGCCGGCGGGGTGGGGCTTCATGACAACCCGTGGTATTTCTACGTAGGCATGTTGGCGCACTCGCGACTCGTCACGGAGGCCACAAGCGGGCCGTGGTGGAGCGAAGGGCTGATCCTTGGCCTTGCCGTGGTCGGCATGGTTGCGGCGCTTACGAAGAAAGGCATCGGCCGCGCGCACGCGCCGCTGCTCCGGTTCCTGACGGTCTACACGCTCGTGCTGACGGCGGCCTACGCGGTCATCCCGTACAAGACCCCGTGGTGTGCGATGGGGTTCCTGCACGGGTACATTCTGCTGGCAGGCGTCGGGGCGACGGCGCTGGTGCGGTGGGCGCCCAAGTGGCCGCTCAAGGTGATCGTGGTCGTCGTCCTGGCTGCTCTGGCCGCCCACCTCGGCTGGCAGGCTCATCGGGCGAGTTTCCGATTCTGTGCCGACCAGCGAAACCCGTACGTGTACGCTCACACGTCGCGCGACGCGCTGAACATCGTCAAACGGGTTGAGGAGGTGGCGTCCGTCTCGCCGTACAGCCACGACATGATCATCAAGGTCATCACGCCCGAAAATTACTGGCCGCTGCCGTGGTACCTGCGGCAGTTCAACCAGGACCACGTCGGGTACTACCATGAGGTGCCGTCGGACTGTGACGCTTCGGTCATTCTGACGACGCCGGACGTCCAGGAGGTGCTGGAGGAGCGTCTGAAAGGCTCGTACAACAAGCAGAGCATCCATGGCCTGCGGCCGGGGGTGTTCATGCCGATTTACGTTGAGCAGTCGCTCTGGGATGCCCTGGTGGAGAAGTGGTCCGCCCCCAAAGCCGGGGCGCCGAAGGGGGACGGCCCGTGACCCAGTCGCCGCAGTTGATCTCGGCCGGCGGCGCGCGAGAGGGCGCCGGCGTGCACCGTTTCGCCCACGAGGCGATGGGAGCGGTCTTCGAGATCTTCGTCGCGGGCGACGAGCACGAGTATGCCCGCCAGGCGGCGGCGGCGGCGTTCGAAGAACTCGACCGTCTGGAAGGCGAACTCAGCCGCTTCCAGACCACCAGCGACGTCTCGCAGGTGAACGCCTTGAAGGCAGGGCAGGCCGTCCGCGTCGGCCTCGCGACGTTCGAGTGCCTGAAGGTTGCGGCCCAGGTCAACGCCGATACGGGCGGCGCGTTCGACGTGACCATCGGGCGGCTGTTCGAACTGTGGTGGCCGAAGGACGGCTCGAAGCCGAACCCGTCCGAGCAGCAACTGGCCGCGGCTCGCGCGCGGACCGGCATGCGCCTCCTGGCGCTCGATGAGGCGGAGCACGCCGTCGGCGTCCGCGCAGGCGGTGTCCGCATCGACCTTGGCGGCATCGGTAAAGGCTACGCCGTGGACCAGATGGTCGCGCTTCTGCGCGAGTGGAGCATCGAGACGGCGCTTGTGCACGGCGGCCAGAGCACCGTGTTCGGGACGGGAACGCCGCCCGGCAAAGAGGGTTGGACGGTGGCGATGAGCGATCCGAATGGCAAGGCGCTCGGGTCGGTGTGCCTGAAGGACCGGGCGCTGAGCGGTTCGGGTTCGCCGCCCATACGGGCCGTATGGCCGGGTGGGCGGCACATCATCGATCCGTGCTCCGGGCGCCTGGCCGAAGGCAATCTCGGCGCCTGGACCGTGACGCCGACGGCAACGGTGGCCGACGCTCTGTCCACGGCGTTCCTGGTGATGTCGCCGAAGGAAGTGGGGCAATACTGTAGGCGTCATCCGGAGGTTTCGGGTATGTTGTTGTTGGCGGACGGCAAGGTTACCCGCTTCGGTAAGTGGTAGTTGACGATGTTAGCCGCCGGGCTTGCTTGGCGCGTTAGCAGGTTAGCCGCCCGTACGGGCGCGTTAGCAGGTTAGCCGCCGGGCTTGCCCGGCGCGACATCTGTGCACATGGCAAAGGAGGTCAGACATGCAGCGCAGAATGGTGGTTATGATCGTGACGGGACTCTTGGCGATTGGGTTGGCTGTTGTGCCGTCTCAGGCAGGCAAGCCCAACAAACGGATCGAAGAACCCGACGACGCTATCATGGGCGAGTACGTCGGCCAATGGCGCCCTGCCGGGGGTAAGGCCGTCGAGGCACTGGCAAGAGTCATCGGTGAGGGCGACAACAAATACCGCGTCCGTCTGTTCACCAGCCACGCATGGTCGAGCAAATTCGGGGAACTGGAGGGCACGGCCAAGGACAAACGCGTCGAACTGGCCGGCAAGGTCGGCGATGCGGACGGCAAAGGCACGATCGAGGGCGGTGAAGTGCTCGTCGCCAAATCGAGTGCCGGCGAGTTCGAGGGCAAGTACAACGTCCGCAAGTCGCCCACCGAAGGCCAGAAACCCCCGGAGGGCGCCGTCGTCCTGCTGCCGTACGCGCCCGGTAAGAAGACGAACCTGGCCGAATGGAATAACCAGAAGTGGCAGACCCTGGACGACGGCAGCGTCCTGGTGCAGGGCGGCGGCAACGTCTCGAAACGCAACTTCGGCAGCATCAAACTGCACGTCGAGTTCCGGTGCCCGTATCAGCCGAAGGCGCGCGGCCAGGGGCGCGGCAACAGCGGCGTGTACCTGCACGGGAAGTACGAGGTCCAGGTGCTCGATTCGTTCGGCCTGGAGGGCAAAGGCAACGAGGCCGGGGCGATCTACGGCGTGGCGAAGCCGAAGGTCAATCCCGCCCTGCCGCCCACACGCTGGCAGACCTACGACATCGTTTTCCACGCACCCAAGGTGGGCGACGACGGCACCGTGACCAGGCCGCCGGTTTTCGAGAAGGTGCTGTTCAACGGCGTCCTGATTCAGGACAGCGCCGAGGTCACGAAGACGACCACCGCGGGCATGAAGGGCAAGGTCGGCGAGCGGGGGCCGCTCATGCTTCAGGATCACGGCAACCCCGTCCGGTTTCGCAACATCTGGTACGTGCCGCTGAAGGACTGAAGGGACGCGCGGGGCGAGGCGTGCCTTGCTGCTGTGGTGCCGGCGTCAGCGCGGGGGCCGGTACCAGAGCGACTGCCAGTAGGCGCGGTCCGTCTGGTACACGTCGATCGGGCCGGTCGCCGGATCGAACGATTCGGCCAGCAGGCCGTAGCGTTTCATCTCCCGTACGTACTCGGGTCTGGGCCTGAACCCCGGCATGTCGAACCGCTTGATCCCCTCGAGGTATTTCCCGGCGTCCTGGACGGCGCGCAGCAGCAGGCGATAGTCCGAGTCGTCGGTGCCGCGAAAGACGGCCGCCGCGCTCGCGGCGTCGCCACGTTTGCCCTTGCAGATGCCGTATCCGCCCGCCTCCTTGGAAAGCGGTGCCAACAGGAGGAGCGACTTCGCGGGGCGGCTGAGGTTGTAGAGGATGTGACGGCTGTAGCGGAACGCCGGATGGTTCCGCTGGCTCTTTCCGCCGGCCAGGCGGTTCATCGTGCCCTCGGCCCAGGGGACGAGCCGCCGGTTGTCGGAGGGTGACTCCGGCAGCGATGACTCCTTCACATGGCAGGCCGCGCAGCGGGTCCCCAGGACCTGCCGGGCCGCCTTGACGCTCGGCCACGCCAAGTCCTGCCGATCGATCCTGCCCCGCGCGTAGTGGCCGATCATGCCGGTGCCCAGCGCCGCATACGTGCCGGGATACGCTGCGCCCGAATCGATCCATAGCCGCACCATCGTCCTCTCGTGCGGCGTGAGGTTGGCATCGTAATGGCTGCCGTCGAGCAGCGTCATGACGGGGCTGGCCGAGGATCCGAGGGCTCGCGGAGGGTAGTTGCTCTTCCTGAGGTTGCGGCCGTCGGAGATCTGGGCGCAGATGGTGAGCATGTAGTAACTGTGCGAGAACATGGGGCCGCGGTCGCCCGAGAGGACGACGCCGCCGGCCATCGGCCCGCCGCGCTCGCTCGCGTCGTAATCGTGGCACGCGACGCAGTGCCGGTCGAGAATGGGTTGGATGTCGCGCGGGAAGTCGAAGATGTCCGGGACCCCCTCGATGGGCCGGATGCTGCTGGGCTTGCGGCGCATCGCCATGAGCGGTGTGCCGGAGCGCGGCGCCTGCACGCGGTGTTCGTGACAGCCCACGCAACCCAGTTCCTCTCCCGGCTGGAGGGTTAGAAAACTCTGCATCCGCTTGACGGGCCTGCGCTGCGAGTCGAGCGCCACGAAAAAGAGCGGCCGCATGGCGGGCAGTTCCATGTAGGCCGAGCCGTCGGCCTCGACCGGCACGGTCCCCAGGATGCGTTCCAGCAGGAAGGTGCCGCCGTAACTCAGGGGCTCCATGCCGCTGAACATGTTGTACGGCTTGGGCAGGATCTCCAGGACGAGGAGTTCGGCGATCTGGCCGGGCTCGACGCCGTCCATCCGCCGGCCGACATTGGCATTCTCCAAGACGACGCGGCCGGTAGCCTGCGCGAGATCGACCTTTGAGGGGACGATCCGTTCGCGGGGCCGGACACGCAGGGGCCTGGGCTCGTGCACCATCATCCGGCCGCGGCGCCACTCCTTGGGCAGACTGTACAGGTGCCGCATGGCTCCGTGTCTGTCCAGGAGCACGATGGAGGTTCCCTGGGCGGCCAGAAAGAGGTCCGGCGAAAGGGGGTAAGGGTCGCGAAGGTCGCCGGCCTTGCTGATGGGCCGTGCGCTACGGGCCGCATCGGGGCCGGCGTTGGGTTCAATGATCGTGACGGCCCCGGCGTGTTCGTTGCGCCCATGTCCCGGCGAGAAGGAGGCCACAACGGCGTCCGTGCCGGGGACGGGCTTGGCGTCGATCATCACCGTGTTGGGCTGCTGGTTACCGAAGTAGACCATCTGGCCGGTGCCGTCGGGGTTCATCGTCCAGAGGTGGTGGTAGCCGACCTGGCTGCGGTCCACGTACTCCCACCGTTGGTACAGGATCCGCCCGTCGGGCAGGACCCACGGCGTGTTCTCGTGCTCGGTGTTGGCCGACAGCGCACGGATGCCCTGGCCGTTGCCGTCGCACCGGTAGAGGACGGCCACCTGCGTGTAGTAGCACGGCACCCACCGGTTGCAGCGGCTGGAACCGAAGACGATGTCGCCGTCGGGCAGGTACGTCGGCTCGACGTCATCGAACGGTCCGTCGGTCAACTGCCGCAGAGCGCTGCCGTCCGTATTGATCTCGTAGAGGTGATAGTACGGCTGTCCACCCTTGCGGTACGAGAAGAGGATCTTCGTGCCGTCGTAGTGGACCTGCGGGTCGCGCACGCCGCCGTCTTCGTCGTCGAGGAGCGTGGTCACCTTGCCCGTCTTGAGGTTCAGCCGGCACAGCCGCCCGCCGGGGTGGTAATACGTTCGGGCGGGGTTGATGATGTTGTACCCGAAATTGGCGTACCAGTGTCCGTCGGAGTCGGCCTGGCGTACGGCGAAGACGATGTCCCGGGCGCCGCAGGTGCGGACGAGGTCGTCGCCCGGCCGTTCGGCGCTCGCCCCACCTGCAGCGCACAGCGCGAGCGCGATGGTCGCGGCTATGGAGATGATCTTGCCCATGAGCCGCCCCCGCCGCCGCGGCGCTCCAGCCAAGGCGTCTTTGCGAAGGATGGGCGAGGCATGCCTCGCCCCTACGACGCTTCTTCTTCTCGAAGGTCGCGCTTGATCCGCCTCAGTTCCTTGAAGGTGCTCCCCGCGCCGCGGGCGGGCTTCAGGCGAGAATCCCGGTCGCACCGCCATTGGACCGGGAACTCGATCACGCGGTAACCTTTTCTGAGGGCGCGCAGCAGGACCTCGAGGTCGAACATGAACCCGTCGGTCCGGCAGGCGGCGTACAGTTCTCGCCCCACGTCTCCGCGGTAGATCTTGAAGCCGCACTGCGTGTCGGTCAGGCGTGCCGGCACGCCCATCAGGGCGCCGGCGACCTTCCGGAACAGCCAAGACAGGATCCGCCGGTACAGGCGTTGGCGGCGCTGGAGGATGCTCTCGGGCAGTTTGCGCGACCCGTGTGCGATCTCGCACTCGCCGCTTCGGATGGCCTCGATGCCGCGAAGCGCGTTCTCCAGCGGCACGCACCGGCCCACGTCGGCGAACATGACCACCTCGCCCTGCGTCCGGCTCATGCCGGTGCGGACGGCGTATCCCTTGCCGCGGTTGGGCGTGTAACGGATGACGCGGCGCTCGACACCGGGCGGGATCTCGGCTCGCTGGGCGGCTTCTTCCGTGTCGTCGGGGCTGCCGTCGTCCACAACGATGATTTCGCCCCGCAGGCCATGTTCGACGAAGAACCTGGCGGCAGCCTCAACGTCGCGCGCAACCTTCTTGCCTTCGCGGAACGCCGGGATAATGATCGAGAGGTCCATGGAGTGGGATCAATCCGGCTGGGTCTCGGCGCGAGCCGGTTCGCCCTCACCGCTTCCCCAGATGGGGTGATAGCGCCGGGCCCAGGAGCGGCTCACGCGGCCCCACAGGATGGCGCTCAGGCCGCCCGGTTTGGCCGCCGTCGTGATGTACCCGTGCCAGATCGTGGTGATGACCAGGACCAGGGCGGCGTACCGGTGCACGTGATACATCAGGTGCTGACCGTACGTGTCCAGCACCGGGACCATGCTGAGGAGCATTGAAAGCAGGGCGACCAGTGTCAGCAGCGCGGCCAGCCAGAAGTAAACCTTGTCGGAGCCGTTGAAGCGTCCGGCGGGCAGGTCGCCGCGGGTGGAACAGCATCCGCCCCGCCGGAACCAGCGGCCGTCGTACGGGGCGAAAGCGTGGTCGGCCGCCCACGTAATCAGCATCACGGCAACGCACACGGCAAAGACCGCCCCGCACGTGGTGTGGATCATCAGGATGTACCCGCTCATCGGCCCGTCCCAGCCGATGGACGCCCAGAAACCGCTCACCGCCTGCACCAGGAACGTCAGGACCAGCACCACGTGGACCAGACGCTCCCACAGGTTGTACCGCCGCACGCGGCGCTCACCGTGACCGGGGTGCGGCCGCCGGCGCGCGACCAGAATGCAATGCACCAGGCACGCCGCAAGGGCGCCACCGATGCCGAGAATCGAAAGAATCTGGAACAGGCTCATTCGTTCATCCCACCTACGCGGGCCCGGGAGGGGCCTTCTTGCCGGCCCAACGCGCCAGGGCGGCAAGGCCCAGGAAGAGGTACAGCAACAGGACGGCCGCAATCACGCCGGCCGTCGTGAAACCGACCACCTTGAACATCGGGCGGAACATGTACGACATGGCCCAGGCCTTCAGTTCCAAGGGGTCGCGGCCCTGGAACTCGTACATGGCCATCGTCACGCCCTGGCCGATCTTGGCCGGCGACGGCACCTCGACCTCGCCGAAGGCGACGGGCGCGTCGAATCCGTGGCAGTCGGTGCATTCGCCCATGCCCAGCGACTGGGCCGCCGGCCGCACGTTGTGACCGATGGGCCAGGCGACGGGCCTGGCGTCCGGATGATCGGCGGCGGCCAGGGCGCCGTCGGCCCCCGCCCGGTAGAGTTTGCCGGCGCAGACGTAGGCGAACTCGCCCTTCTTCTCGTCCTTCTCGGTGAGCATGGCGAGGACGGCCGCGATGCGCTTGGCTGTCAGGCCGCCTTCCGCTTCGCCTTCGATGGTCCTGTCGAAGGCGTCCTTGGCGGTCTCGTACACGGTGTCGGGGCCGAGTGGCGTGACCTTCTCAGCCTGCTTGGCTGTCGGCGATTTCTCGATGCAGCACCAGAACGCCGGCCAGACCATTCGCCAAGGTCCGATCTTGCCGTCGCCTTTGCCGCGGACGAAGACCGGCTCGACGATGTGGGGCAGGGCGTCGGGACCGCGGTGCGGGCCCTGGAACTCGATCAGGTGAGCCATCGACGTCTGAACGCGGCGCGTCCTCTGCTCGGGGTACGGGCCCGCGTGGCAGGTGGTGCACGCGAGGTTTTCGAAGTGAATCGTCGGCAGCCCCACGTGCGTCGGGACGGGTGCGCCGAGGCGTCCGCCCATCGTGTTCGGACCGCATGCGGCCGACTGCTCGCCGAGGTGGCAGCCGCGGCAGGTGAGCGACGCCAGTTCCGGATGGTCCTTCGCCGCCGGTTCGCCTTCGTAGTTGCGGGTCGTCCTGTGGTCGAGGCCGTTGCGGTGGCAGTCGGAGCACGTCAGGCCGGCGAGCAGATGGACGTCGGCATCGGTGGCCCAGGGCTCGGGGGCAGCAGTGCCGACCTCCACATGACTGTGGCAGAAGTGGCACCGTTTGTCTGGCGGCTGGGCCGGCAGGTCGAAGAAGACCTCCTTTTTCGCGTTGAACTTCGAGGCATCATACAGGACCGCCGGCGCTTTCTTGGCCTGCTTCTCGTCGTCGGGACCCATGAAGGGGTCGTAAGACGCCGGCATGCTTGCGGCAGCGCCGGTGACGGCGGCGAAATCGGTGGATGCGGCGGCGGCCCACATGAAGTTCTGCTTGGCGATCTGGAGGTACCACTCGATGTTATTGTATGCCGGGCTGCCGCTGTGGCACGCCCCGCAGTTGATATCGAGTTTGCCCGCCACGAGCCACTTGGCGGCAGGGTCCTTGGGGTCGCTTTTCTCGCCGGGCCCGCCGCCCGGAAGGTGGTGCCCGAAGTTCAGACAGAACTTCCACGGCGACATGCCCACCTGGTCCGGCCGCCACGTGTTCGACCACTTGCGGTACGAGAGCGGCAGGACGGTACCTGTCTTGGGGTCGCACCAGAACCACGGGTGCCCGGGACGGCCGGGATCGACCTCCGGATCGGTCGCATTGAAGTGCCAGCCTTTGCGGATCTGGTCGTACTCGTGGCACTTGGTGCACGTGTTGCGGTAGGCGAAGGGCATGCAGGGGTCGTCGTCGGGCGCGACGGCGCCGTTTTCGGCGTCGAGCAGGGGCAGGCGATGGACAAACGTGGCCCGGCTGCCCGTGACGTGCGTAACCTTCTTCTCGGCCGCGCCGAGAGGCGCGATGGCCGTCGCTGCCAAAACGGCGGCGAAGATTACCGTGAACACCGCGGTCCCGCCCAACGGGCGTCGGTCGGGCGAGGGACGGCAAATAGGTTGTCGTGTCATCTTGGCCCTCAAACCTTGAAGTCCTCTTCCGTGAAGTCCAGTGTCTTTCGGGCCTCGATGGCTTCGTTGGCTTTCAGGCACATGACGGCCGTCATGTACGCGTGGTCGGCCGGGCAGTTCAACTTGCACTTGCCGCGCACCGCGTTAAAGAAGTTCTCGATGTGGGCCTTGTGGTAGGCGTCTTCGACGTCGATGTTGAACATGAAGGCCACAGCCGGCAGGGACTTGTAGACGCTCATGATGGCGTCGGCGGCGGTCTTTGGCTCCTCTTCCTTCTCTTCCGCCTCCGGCACCTTGATGATGTAGCCCTTGTCCACCCACGGCTGCCAGGCGTGCTTGCCGTCCACCGAGGGCAGGTGACCCTCGGCGTACACGCGGCACTGGGCGGGCGTTTCAGAAATCGTAAGCGTGCCCTCGTCGCCCATGAACGATTCGTAGTAGCCGCGAGCGCTGCTCGTGGTGAGCGTCTGGTAGAACGCCCGGACGATTCCCTGGGCCGTCTCGAACTCGTAGATGGCCAGGACGTTGTCGTACAGTTCATACTCTTTCCAGTAGTCGGCGCCGCCGCTGGCCTGGACCGATTTGGGCTTGCCGTTGATGAACCAGGGGAAGACGTCCACCTGGTGGCTGCCGAGGTCCTCCATCGGCCCGCCGCCGTACTTCTTGAAGAACCGCCAGTTGCGGAACTGGAACATGTCTTCGAAACCGTACTTGTCGAGGATGGCCTGGTCGATGGGGTATTTCTTCGGGAATCCTCTTGGAGCGGCGGCGGCGGTGGAGCGGTTCCACTGGCCGTAGATGTGCGTGATGCGGCCGGGGAGTTTGGCTTCGTCGATCAGTTTCTGCTTCGCAAAGATGTACCGCGGGTTGGAGCGGCGCTGGTGGCCTATCTGAAGCAGTTTGCCCGTCTCCTTGGCCGCCTGGACCATCTGCTTGGCCTTCGCCAGGCTGTTCGACATCTCCTTCTCGCAGTACACGTGCAGGCCGGCCTTCATGCACGCAATGGCTTGCTCGGCATGCACGAAATCGGGCGTGGCCACGATGCACGCCTGGAGGTCTTTCTCCTTGGCGAGCAACTCCTGGTAGTCCGAGTAGACGTTGACCTCGTGCCCGTAAGACTTGAGACGCCGGCTGGTATAGCGCTGGCTGTACGGCCAGATGTCGCAGACGGCCTTGAACTTGATGCCGGGGATCTTGACGGCCTGCTCCAGCAGGACGCGTCCCTGGGTGCCGGCGCCGATGATGCCGCAGTTGATGTCGGCGCCGGCCGCCTTCTCGGCGCCGAGGATGGTGGGCGCCATGGCCAGCCCGGCGCCGACGGCGGCGGAGGATTTCAGGAACCCGCGCCGGTTCACCCTTGTCGTGGAACGTGCTCTTTCGGGATTGCTCATCTTCGGTTCTCGCCTCCTCTTGAACTCGATTGCGCGGCCTGGTCCTGAAGGCCCGGGCCTCTTGCTTGCCCCAATCTGGAGCGGCCATTGTACCGATTTTGTGCCGAATGCCAAGCGCCAGTCGCGGGAATATTGACGCCCGACCCGGCGCTTTCGTCACTATTAACCCCAATAGCGTACGGCCGTAACGCGGTTTTCGACGCCGCGCGGTGGGCAGGACTGCCCACCGCGCGAAGCCTTTCGCGCGCCGCATTGAGCGCGGCGGGCAGTCGTGCCCGCCGCGAGGAGGTTCGCGTCACCGTGCAAGGCAGGCAGAGGCGGACCGCGCTTGCGCCTTAGACCGTGAAGTCCTCCTCCTTGAAGTGCAGTTTCTCGCCGCTGGCGATGGCCTCGTTGACCTTCAGAACCTGGACGGCCGTCTCGTAGCCTACCTCGGCGGGGCAGTTCAGTTTGCACTTGCCGCAGATGGCGTCGAAGAAGTTCTCAAGGTGCGGCTGGTGGAGGGATTTCTCCACGTCCTTGTTGAACACGAAGGCGGTGGGCGGCAGGGACTTGTATACGGCCAGCATCTCCTCGGCTCGGGTTGTGGGGCGCTTCGTCTTCTCCTTCTTCTTGGGGACCTCAACCAAGTAGCCCTTCTCGACCCACGTATGCCAAGCGTGCGTGCTCTCCCCGGGCTCCGGTGTCAGGTGACCCTCGGCGAAGACGCGGCACTTGCCGGCGCTCTCCGAGATTTGAAGCGTGCCCTCGTCACCCATGAACCGCTCGAAGAAGCCCACGGCGCTGGTTGTGGTAAGCGTTTGGTAGAATGCCCGGACGGTTCCCTGCGGCGTGTCGAACCGGTAGATCGCCAGGATGTTGTCGTACCACTCGTACGGCTTCCAGTAGTCGCGCCCGCCCTCGGCCACGACCGAGACCGGGCGCACGCCGAGAAACCAGCCGAACACGTCGATTTGATGGCTGCCCAGGTCGGCGATCGGCCCGCCGCCGTACTTCCTGTAGAACCGCCAGTCGCGGAACTGGTCCATGTTCTCGTAGCCGTACTTGTGGAGCGTTGCCTCCTCGATGGGGTACTTCTTCGGGTAACTCTTCGGGCCGCACGCCGCCGTCGAGCGGTTCCACTGGCCGTAGATGTGCGTGATGCGGCCAAGGAGGTGGGCCTCGTCGAGCAATCTATGCTTGGCGTGCAGGTATCGTGGGTTGGAGCGGCGCTGGTGGCCGATCTGGAGGAGGTTGCCCGTCTCCCGGGCCGCCACGACCATCTCGCGGGCTTTGCCAAGGTCGTTCGACATCTCCTTCTCGCAGTAGACGTGCAGGTCGGCCTTGAGACACGCGATCGTGTGCTCCGCATGCATCCAGTCAGGCGTCGCCACGATGGCCGCCTGGAGGTTCTTCTCCTTCGCGAGCATGTCGCGGTAGTCTTCGTAGACGCTTACGGGGTGGCCGTAGTCTTCGAGACGCCCGGAGGCGTACTTCTGGCTGAACTTCCAGATGTCGCAGACGGCCTTGAACCGGACGCCGCCCATCTTGACCGCTTGCTCGATGAGTTCGCGGCCCTGGGTGCCTGTCCCGATGACGGCAACGTTGATCGGCACGGGACCGGCTTTCTCAGCGCCTAGGATGGTCGGTGCCGCGACCAGGCCGGCGCCGACGGCGGCTGCGGACCTGAGAAACTCGCGTCGCTTCACGCCTGCCGGCAAATGGCCGGGTTCACCGTGGCTCGCTGACATTGTGGTCTCCTCCGACTACCTGTGCCTGGCCTCTGTAAGGTCCTCGTGTGGGACGGAGAAAACACGCGGCTTTTCCTGGGGCGGGGCAGCGCGCGGAGGGGCCAAAAAGAGGTTCCAAGCCAAAAAAAGGTTCCAGGAACCTTTTTTCTGATTCGCCGGCGCAGAGGGCCGTATCGCTCACGGCCTTGGCCGCCTACTTCTTCGGCCCGCCCGCTTTCTTCAGCAGGTCGCCGGCGTCTTTGCGGATGCGTTTGTCTTTGCTGACCTCCAGCACCTTCTGCATGGCGGCGCGGATTGTCTCCTTGCCGTGCCCGCCGAGGTTCTTGGCGATCTTGACGGCGGCGGCGGCGGCTTCGCGTTGAAGAGCCTTCTCGGCAAGGGCCGGGACGACCATCCGCAAGGCATCGATGGACTTGACGTTACCGAGGCCGCCCAGGACCTGTTTCTTCTCGTCAGGACGTTTGGCGGCAGCCATGGCGTACATGTACATCTGCAACTTCTTGGCCGCGGACACCTCCTTGAGACCTGCAATGCGGATGTAGCCGCGAAGCGCCAGCACCTGGTGCGTGGTCTTCCGAGAGGTCTTGGCGATGTTTAGAAGTTGTGGGGCCGCACCGGCGTCGGCCCAGCCGGCCAGGGAGCGGATGGCGGCGTCCTGGACGCCTTCGTCGGAATCGCGGACGGCCTTGGCGACCGCGCCGAGCGCTTTGGCACCGCTGGCGCGTCCGAGGGAGCGGATCAGGGCGCACTTGGCCTTGGTCGGCGCACCGCCGACGGCCGAAAGGATCGGCGTCACGACGGCGTCTTTGTTCTCGGCTCGGCCGGCGAGCGTGCCGAGGACCTTCTCGGCTGCGGCCAGGTCGCCGTCGTCCTTGGCCTTGACGACCAGGTTGACGATGGCCGGGGCCGATTTCTCGTCGGCCAGGACCTCGAGGGCCTTCATCGATTCGGAGCGGACGCCGCTGTCGGCGTCGCCGGCGGCCTTCAGCAGGACGGGAACCGCCTTGGCGACCCCGCGGGCGCCCAGGCTGCGGATCAACTCCTTGCGGACGTTCGTGTTGCCCTGCTCGGCCAGGCCGATCATGGCAGCGTTGACGTTGGCGCCGGGCAGGGTGTCGAGGCAGGCGCGGGCCTGGTCGGCGAGCGGCCCGCCGCCGGAGGCCAGCGCCGTCAGCATCGGCAAGGTCGAGGCGTCGCCGAGTTTGCCGATGGCCTTGACGGCCGCCTTCTTGACGGCCTCGTCGTTGCTCTTGGCGGCGGCCACGACGGTCGGCAGGGCCGAGGCGTCGCCGCGCGTGGCAAGGTCGTCGAGCAGCATGGCCTGCGATGCGGGTGGCAGTTTCGGCAGGAGGCCCGTCAGGGCTTTCGTCGTCTCGGGACCGGAGACCTCGCGGACAAACCGCAAGGCTGCGGCCTGCATCCCGGCGTCGTTGCCGGTCAGGATTTCCGTAAGCAAGGGCAGCGTTTTCTCGCCGCCGGCCGCCACGATGCCACGCAGCGCCGCCATCTGCACGTGCTTCGGTTCGGTGGGCTTGAACATCTCCTGGTAGATGGCGGCGGCCTGGGTGTTGTTCTTCTGGGCGAGCAGGCGGTCGGCACAAAGCAGATACGCGTCGGAGACGACGGGTTTGAGTTTGTCGCCGGCGCGGCCGCGGACCTCGGCCAGGGCCTTAAGGGCTTCGGGCCCGCCGATCTTGCCAAGCGCGCTGGCGGCGGCAATGGCGATCGGTACGTCCTTGCCCTTCAGCAGGGGGAGGATCGCGGGCAGGACCGCCTTGTCCTGGCGCATTCCGAGCGAGTTGATGATGCCGATCTTCTCGTGGGGCTCGGCCTTCGGCAGGGCATCGCGCATGGCCTTCAGGGCCGCCTCGTCGGGAATTCGCTCCAGCGCGTACCGCGCGATGTCCGACAGTTCCTTGTCCAGGAGCAGAGCCGTCAGGGCGGGGACTTCCTTCGCCGTGCCGACGATACTGAGTTGCCGGCACACGAACCGCTTGGCGTCGGGCGTGGCATTCGACCCGAGGACCGCCGCCAGTTGCGTACACAGCCGCGTTCGCGCGGCGCCCTTGGCGTCGCGCACGGCGTTGGCGATACGGGTCAGGTGTTCGCGGCTCTGGCCGAACTTGTACTTGGGCAGGTCTTTCAGATCCTGTCCCAGCGTCGGATCAGCGGCCCGGACGGGCACAACGGCAGCGAGCACGATGCACGCGACCGTAAGACCGACAACCCATCTTCTGCAGCACCCCATGGTGGGCTCCTTCCATCTGTTACAAGTACGGCGGGCGTTCGGCAGGCCCGCGTTCCGGCAAGTTCCGCTTGTTGAAAGCGGGGTCATTCTAGTTGGTTGAGCCTCCTGCTGCAACGATTCGCACGGTACGCGCCCGTACGGGCGGCTAACTCAGGGGCGCCGTGCTTGCCGGCGCCTACAGGACCCAGGGGCTTCTCGGGGGACGGTGGACCATGCTGTTGGCTTCGTCGTCACCGATGAACTGCTCTTTGTCGAAGTCCCAGGTGAGTTTTCTCTCCATCCGACATGCAATGATCGTCAGGTGGCAGAACGACGCCGTGCGGTGACCGTCCTCGGCCGGGGCGACCGTGGCCCCGCGTGTCTTGATGGCCTCGACCCAGTTGCGGCGGTGGTCGCGCGAGCGGCCGAAGTGGATCTCGCTCGGACCGATCTTCTCCTTGAGCAGCGACGGCGGGTCGGCCGCCAACGCTCCGCCGTGGATCGCCACGAACAGGCGCCCGCGGTCGCCCTCGAACATGATGCCGCGGTGGGCGCGCGTGATGCTGCATTTGGCGTCGCCGGGCGCGTTGCTGCTGTCCACGATGAACCGGACGCCGTTGGCGTAGTTGAACTCGATGTGGTACTCGTAAGGAGTGTCCCAGAGCGGGTCGTTGATGAACGTGCCGTGGCCCTGGATGGTGGCCGGGCCTTTGAGGAACGGCCCCGCCGCCAGCAGTGCAATGTCGTTGACGTGGGCGCCGCGGTCCGTCAGTTCACCGTCCGAGTAGTCCTGGATCCACCGGAACGAGCCGTGACACCGCCGCGGGTGGTACGGTTGCCACGGGGCGGGGCCGAGCCAGTTCTCGTAGTCGAAGCCGTCGGGAACGGGTACCGGGCCGGTGGCGCCGGAGCGCCTGTTGCCCGTCGGCAGGAACGTCCTGATGGTGTGGATCTTGCCGAGGCGCCCGTTCTGGACGAGTTCGCAGGCGTAGCGGCAATTGTCGCGGGAGCGTTCCTGGCTGCCCGTCTGGTAAACGCGGCCGTAACGCCGGACGGCGTCGGCGGCGGCACGGCCGTCGCCGATGGTTGAGGCCATCGGTTTCTCGCAGAAGATGTCTTTGCCGGCCTTGGCGGCCAGCATCGTTCCCAGGCCGTGCCAGTGGTCCGGCGTGCCGAGGACGACGGCGTCAATGTCGGGGCGGTCCAGGAGTTCGCGGAAGTCGGCGTAGTCGTCGCACCCGGCGTAGGTCGTGCCGATGACCTTGGAATAGTGCTGCTCGATGTACTGCTTGTTTTTGAGGCGGCGGTTCTTGTCCACGTCGCAGACGGCCAGGACCTGGACGTCGGGGAACTGGGCCTGTGACCGCATGTGTCCTCCGCCGCGTCCGCCGACGCCGATGCCGGCCATGCCGATGCGGCTGCTCGGCGATGGACGGACGTCGCGTCCGAGGGCGTCGGACGTGATGACGTACGGGCCGACGAGGGCGGCCGAGGCAGCGCTCTTAAGAAACGTGCGGCGGGTAAAGCAGTTCTTGGGATTCATCGTTTCTCCTCGACCATGCTTCAGGCAAAGGTATCCAGGGAGCGGCCCCAATCCTCCTGGCCGCCATGATACTGAACCGCGCTGGCGATGCCAAGTGTCGGGCAGAAACGGGCCGTGACCCGTCTGCCCCGGCGGGCCACGACCCGATTTCAGTCATCATGCGGCGACGCTCGCTTTGTCGCTCAGGCTTCCTGCGGTGCTTCAGCCTGCGGCTCTACGGCCGGCGCCGGCGCGGCAGCCGCGGGCATCTGGAGGGTCTTGCTCTGGAGGCCGACCTTTGCCAGGATCACGTAGAGGACGAAGCCGACGATGAAGGCGGCCACGGGCGGGCAGGGGACCTTCCCGGCCAGGCCGGGGATGAAGTCCGCTGCTCCGACGGCAAAGCCGATGATCCACGAAATCCAGCCGGCGGGGTTGAATCCGGAGCGGGGCCCGGCCCACTTGCGGCCCGCCAACAGGTAGTCGGCCATCATCGCGCCGCACACGGGGCCGAACGAGGCGCCGATGATCTTGAACATCCCGATCGCATCCCCGGCGATGCCCGTGACCGCCAGGACGATAGCCAGGAGCGTCCCGGCCCCGACCGAGATCCAGGGATTCACCTTGGGCAGCACAGTCTTAAAACTGTTGGCCGCGATGAACGACGAGAAGCACGCCGGCGGAAACGCCGCAATGGCCAGCAGGTACATGAACACGTCACCGGTCTGCTTGCCCATGATGTTGCCCATCAGGCCCGTGGTTACCATCACGCCGTCTGCGCCCACCTTGCCGGAGCCGTAGGCGCCCGCGACGATGAGCAGCGACAGTCCGCCTGCGACAACCGTCGCCAGGGCGATGCCGGCCAGCCCGCCGAGGTGCACGTCTTTGGCGTTGCGGTTGTTCATGCCGAAGTCGGTTCCGGCGGCGCCCGCCGTCATAAAGAAGCCGACGACATAGGTGCAGAGCAGGACTATCACGGCCCACGACGTCAGGGGGTCAGCCGCCTTCACAGTCTCGCCCTCCACGGCCACTTCCACCGTGGTTGCCTCCACCAGATTGTCGGCGTCGAAACTGCCGAGGCCGCCGATCGTTGAAACGAGCAGGATGACGAGGATGGCCAACGGAAGCAAAGGCAGAAACGTAGCCACCCGCGCCACGTACTTGATGCCTTTCAAACCCATGAACGCCCCAAGCGCCGCCCACACCGCAGCCACGATCGCATGGGGGACCGAGGGGAACCCGTAGCCGAACGGCGCGCACAGCAGAATCCCCGCGAAGAAGGCGTTCACCGCGAGCCAGCCGAACTGGAGCAGGCCCATCACCAGCCCCGGCATGATGTACCCGCCCAGCACCCCGTACACGGAAGTCCCCACGATGTAGAGCGGCAGGCCGGTCTTCATGCCCAGCAGCCCGGGCACGAGGTAGGTCAGGAAGTAGCACAGGAGGGCCGCCAGGATGAGCCCGAGGAACGCCACCCCCAGCCCCTGAGCCAGCGTGCCCCCAGCGAACTTGCTGATGCCACTGTCCTTCGCCAGCTCACTGCCCACGGGAACCTGGAACCAGAAGACGAACCAGAGCATGATCCCCGCATACGTCTGCGCGGTGTTCTTGTACCACGGCGCCCGGTTTGCGGCGGGATTCGGCGTGGCAGATGCAATGTAATCCGGCAATTTCCCGTTGGCCATGTCCGCTCCTTTCCGGTGAGAGATGAACAAAATGTCCGGGCGAGTTGGGCAGGTTTCCCCACGACCGTTGCTCAACCGCCACTGCATGCTCAGCCGCTTCGATATCATGTGGTTCTACTCCGCTTGCGGGACAGGTCAAGCGAAAAATGGGTCGCTTGTGGGTTCGCAAATGCGATGCCGTTTTGCCTTGCACGGTCACGGGGCCGGTGTTAGATTGAACTGTTGGCGGACGTGCACGTCGCGCACGGCGGATCGGCAGACGGCGAATGCTCGATAACCTTCAGGAGACGGTTTCGGCGTGGCCGTTCGGTGTCTTCTTCTTGTTAGTGGGATCGTGCGTCGGGAGTTTTCTGAACGTCTGCATTCACCGGCTGCCGGCGGGAAAGAGTCTGGTCTGGCCGCCCTCGCACTGTGTGGTGTGCCTGGCGCCGATCGCGTGGTACGACAACATCCCGGTCGTCAGTTACTTCGTGCTGCGAGGACGGTGTCGGCAGTGCGGGACCCGGTTCTCGGCGCGGTACGCGGTGGTGGAGGCCGCGTCGGGCCTGGTGTTTTTCGGTTTCTGGCTTGCGTACTTCATCTTTGGCGTGCGCCCGGGTGCGGCCCACGTGGGCGTGTACGCAGTGCACATGGTGCTGGCGTCGGCGCTGGTGGCGTCGGGCGTAATCGATTTCGAGCGAAAGGAGATCTACACCTCGGTAACCAACGTGGCCCTGGCCGTCGCTCTGATCGGTTCCTTCCTGTGGCCGCAGGTCCAGCGCGTGGGCGCCTACGACGGTCAACTGCCCGGTTGGACCGGTTGGGAACGGGCCGACGCCGTGTTGCTCGGCCTGCTCGGCGCTGCGGTAGGCGGGGGGCTGATCTTCGTGACGCGGCTGCTGGGCACGTGGGCATTCAAGAAAGAGGCCATGGGCATTGGCGACATCTACCTGATGGCGGCCATCGGCGGCGCCCTGGGCTGGGAGGCGGCCGTACTGGTTTTTCTGGCGGCGCCGTTCCTGGGCCTCGCCTATGGCCTATGGCACCTGGCGCGGAAACACGACAGTGAAGTGCCGTACGGCCCGTTTCTGGGGCTGGCGGCCGGTGCGGTGATGCTGGTCCAGGACGGTGTCGTGGCCCACTTTCGGCCCGGCATCGAGGTGATGTGGGAGATAGTCTATCGGATAGTCTGCCAAACTGCCGGAAGCGGTTAAAGGAGAAAGGAGATCGCGATGCGATTCGAGAAGGATGTGACGCGGTTCGTCGGACGGGCGGCGCTGGTGCTGGCCATCGGGATCGTTGCGGCGTCGAGCGTGGGCTGCCAACAGCAGCAACTCGAAGAACGCAACGCCGCCTTTCAGAAACAACTCGAACAGGCACTCATCCAGAACGCCGACCTCCAGGCGGAAAACGACGGCCTGAGGGGGCAGAACCAGGAACTCCAGGGCGAACTCGCCAAGGCACGCGCCGTGCCCAAGCCACCCACGCCGGCGCCGGCGGTCGTCAAACGCAAGCCCGACTTTGGCAAGGGCGTCGACGTCACGGTCGTCGGCGACGTCACAACGGTTACGCTGCCCAACACGATCCTGTTCGACTCCGGCAAGGTCACCCTCAAGAGCGCGTCCAAGCGAGTCCTCGGCAACATTGCGACGGTCCTGAATCGCGATTACGCGAACCAGAAAATCCGCGTTGAGGGGCACACCGACAACCAGCCTATCCGCAAGAGCAAGAAACTCTGGGCTGACAACTGGGACCTCTCGTGCAACCGGGCCATGGCGGTGCTGCGGTACCTGGTCTCGAAAGGCATTAGCCCGAAACGCATCTACGCGGCCGGCTGCAGTTACTACAAGCCCGTGGCGTCGAACGCCAGCGCCAGCGGACGGGCAAAGAACCGGCGAGTCGCCATCGTCGTCTCGCCTCGATAAAACGCTCTGTCGCCGGACAACAGGTCGGCCGCGCGGTGCGGCTGGCGTGCGCATCGCCACTGATGAAGGGAATGAGAGGACTGTCCCGCGGAGCGCACAAGCCATGCTGATTCTGCCGGCAATCGACCTGCGGGGTGGGCGCTGCGTACGCCTGCGGCAGGGAGACTACAGCCGGGAGACGGTCTTTGACGAGGACCCCGTCGCGGTGGCGCGGCGGTTCGAGGAGGCCGGGGCCACGTGGCTCCACATGGTGGATCTCGACGGGGCACGCGACGGGGAGCCGAAGAATCTTGACAAGGTCGCCGCAGTAGTCGAGGCCGTCGGCATGAAAGTCGAACTGGGCGGCGGCATCCGGACCACCGAGATGGTCGAGACGGTCCTCGGGTTGGGCCTGGCGCGGGTGATTGTCGGGACACGGGCCGTCCGCGAGCCGGACTGGCTGGCCGTGATCGCGCGGAAGTTCCCGCAGAAGGTGGCTTGGGGATTGGATACCCGTAAGGCCCAGGTAGCCGTCGCCGGCTGGGGGACGCTGACCGACCGAACGGTGCTGGAAATGCTCGATGACGCGCGCGATGTCCCGCTTGCTGCGATCATCTATACAGACATTGAGCGAGACGGTATGATGGCAGGTCCCAATGTGGCGGCGACAACGCTGGTTGTAAGCGCCAGCCCGTTTCCGGTCATCGCCTCCGGCGGCGTGACGACCGTTGAGGATGTTGCCAGGATAAAAGAGACCGGCGCTCACGGCGCCATCATCGGCCGGGCGCTGTACGACGGGGAAATCACGCTGGCGGATGCACTCGATGCAGCGGGCGAGCAGGCAGGTTAGCCGCCTCGCTTGTCCCAGTACGGACCCGTATGGGCCCGGCGCACCAGAGCGTTAGCCGCCGGGCTTGCCCGGCGCGTTCGTAACAGTGGGAGGCAGCGATGGCCGCAGTTCAAACCGACGCAATCCGAAACGTAACGCTCATCGGCAACACCGGGGCCGGCAAGACGCAACTGGCCGAGGCGATGCTCCACAAGGCCGGGGCGATCAGCCGACTTGGGACGCCCGATGAGGGCAACACCGTCAGCGACTTCGAGCCGGAAGAGAAGCAGCGCCAGTCGAGCATCGCAACGAGCGTCCTGAACCTGACGTGGAAGGACCGGCACGTTAACCTGCTCGACACGCCTGGCTACGCCGATTTCGTGGGGGCGGCGCTGCGGTCGATGGCCGCCGCCGACACGGCCGTTCTCGTCCTCAATGCAACCGTTGGGGTGGATATTCACGCCCGCCGCCTCTTCAAAGCCGCCGCCGACGCGGGGTTGGCACGGATGATCGTGGTCAACAAGGCGGATGCGGAGAACGTCGAACTCGCGCCGCTCGTCGGCCGAATCCGCGAAGCCCTCGGTTCGGCGGGCCGTCCGCTGACGGTCCCCGTCGGCGAGGGCGCCTCGTTCGAGGGGGTCGTGGACGTGTTCGCCGGCGCCGAAGGCGATGCGCTCATGGACGTGACGAGCGCGCATGGCGAACTCGTAGAGTCGATCGTCGAGGTGGACGAGGACCTCATGGAGCAGTACCTCGGCGACGAAGAGATCAAACCTGAGGAACTCGCAGCGGCATTCACGACCGCCGTGACCGGCGGCACACTGGTGCCGATCCTGTTCACGAGCGCACGCAAGGAACGGGGCGTCGAGGAAGTCCTGGACGCGATCGCCCGGTGCGCTCCCAGCCCCACGCAAGCCGCCTCGCGGACCGCACGCAAAGGCGCCGGCGACGACGCGGAGGACGTGCAAATCGAGGCCGACGCCGACGGGCCGCTCTGTGCTCAGGTCTTCAAGGTAGTCAGCGATCCGTTTGTCGGCAAGATCGCGTATCTGCGGATTCTGAGCGGCCGGCTGGCCCCCGACTGCTCGGCACGCATCAACGACGAGCGGCGCGAGACCAGGTTCGGCCAGGTGCTTCGGTGCCAGGGCAAGGATACCCAGCCCGTCTCGGAGGCCGTGGCGGGTGACATCGTCGGTGTCTCCAAGATCGAAGAACTCGACATTGGGGATACGATCTCAACGGGTCCCGATGCGCTCATCGTCCCGGCGGTTGACGTGCCCGTGCCGATGTTCTCGCTGGCGCTTGAGCCGAAAAGCCGCGGCGACGAGCAGAAGATCTCCGAGGCCCTCGCCAAAGCAATGGACGAGGACAATACGCTTAAGACCACGCGCGACCGCCAGACGAACGAACTGGTCGTCAGCGGAATGGGCGACATCCATCTGATCGTCCTCCTGGCGAAACTGAAACGGCGGTACCAGTTGGACGTGAACACCAAGCCGCCCAAGATCCCGTACCGCGAAACCCTCATGGGTAAGGCCGAAGGCCACTATCGCCACAAGAAACAGACGGGCGGCGCCGGGCAGTTCGGCGAGGTGTATTTGCGCGTCGAACCGCTGGAGCGCGGAGAGGGGATGGACTTCGTCAACGACATCTTCGGCGGCTCGATCCCGAGACAGTTCCTGCCGGCCATCGAGAAGGGCGTTCGCGAGGCCATGGACAACGGCGTCATCGCGGGATACCCGTTCCAGGACGTTCGCGTCACGGTGTACGACGGCAAACACCACTCGGTGGACTCGAAGGAGATTGCGTTCAAGATCGCCGGCCGCAACGCCTTCCGCGACGCTGTCCAAAAAGCCAAGCCGGCCATCCTCGAGCCCTACGTCAACATGGTGATTACGGTGCCCGACGAGTTCCTCGGCGCCATCACGGGCGACCTGAACAGCCGCCGCGGCCGCATCATGGGGATGGAAGCCGGCGCCGCCGGCGCGCAGACCATCAACGTCCAGGTGCCGCTGGCCGAGGTCGCCCAGTACAATACCCAACTGAGGAGCATTACGGGAGGCCAGGGCAGTTACATCATGGAACTGTCGCATTACGAGCCCGTCCCGGCGAACGTGCAGCAACAGATCGTCGAAGCGGCAGCCAAAGCGAAGACGAAAGACGAGTAGACCCGCTCCGGCTGCATCGGCGGCAGGGCCGCCGGTAATTCGCGCAAGTCGTTTGCCTGAAGCGGCGGCGTGAGGTATAATCCCTAAGCACATCGGAGCACGAGAGCGGTCGGCAGCCATGCCTTCAGCGCCCGGGTGCCAAGGCGGTAGCAAGCCGGCGGCAAAACGGAAAAAGTGACGCGAGTTTTTTCCTTGCGGCCACGTAAGAGGCGCTCTAGCGTACACTTGGAGCATGTCTCTGGTTGGGACGATGCCGGATCACTGAAGACAATCCGCGTTGCTTCTGAACTGTCCGCGGCCTGTCGGGAAGGGCTCCAGTCGGCCGGTGCCGGCCGAACGAGAGCGAGGCCAAACATCAAACGGTAATCCTCTAGCAGCTACAGGGGGCATCCATGAGGACCGTCACCAAGAAGGAACTGACGGACCGCATCGCGGACACGACCAAGGCCCAACGCACCCTCGTCAAAGACATCGTCCAACAGTTCCTCGATGAAATCGTCGAAGAACTCTCGAAAGGCAACCGTCTCGAGTTCCGCGATTTCGGCGTCTTCGAGGTACGCATCCGCAAGCCCCGCATGGCACAGAACCCCCGAACTCTGGAACGCGTGCGCGTGCCGGCAAGGTCTACGGTCAAGTTCAAAGTCGGCCGCCTGATGAAGGCGTCCGTTCAGAACGTCGCGTCCGACACGCCGGCCGCAGAGCCCGAGCGACCGCCCCTTGAGCAGGACGTGCAGCCGCCGGCGCCATTTCAAGTGTCGCCGCCGCCGGGCACATGACCGCGGCCATGCCGCAGGGGCGCGCCGCCCGCTCGTCTCCACCTGGAGGAACCCGGACGTGAACGTCGCACTGGCCGGACTCCCCCTCGCAGGCAAGACGTGCCTGTTCGATGCCCTGTCCCAGGGCGCGGTCGATTCCGCGGCGAGTCCCGCGCGCGCCGATCATCCGAACATCGCCACGGTCGCCCTGCCTGACCAGCGCCTGGACTGGCTGTACGAACACTACCGTCCGGACAAGCGCGTTCCGGTCCGAATCGAGTTTCTCGACCTGCCGGGTCTCGCCCCGGGCCGCAGTGACCTCGCCGCCCAGAACACGGCGATCATGGAACACCTGCGCCGGGCCGACGCCCTCGTGTATGTCCTGCGTGCGTTCGAATCGGACCGCGTGCCGGGCCGCATCGATCCGAAGGCCGACCGCGACGTCCTGGACGGCGAGTTCCTTATCTCGGACCTCGACGTCACTCTGCGGCGCATCGAGAAGATCGAAGGTCAGATCGCGAAGCCGCTCCCTGACCGCGATGTCCTGAAGCACGAACTGGAGTTCCTCTCACGCTGCCGCGAAGCCCTCGAAGCCGAGAAGCCCCTTCACGACATCGCGCAGACCGACGCCGAGCGCGGCATCCTGCGCAACTTCGCTGCCCTGACGGGAAAGCCTGTCGTCACCGTCCTCAATGTGGGTGAGCGGCACGCAGGTCAACCCCGGAAGGGCGCCGAAGCGTACGCGGGTCTGGGGCGGCCGCTCATCGCGCTGTGCGCCTCGCTGGAAGCCGAAATCCGCCAGTTGCCCCCGGATGAACGGGGGGCGTTCATGGACGAGATGGGGCTGGATCGCATGCACGCCATTGACCTGCTTCCGGCCGTCCACCAGGCCCAGGACCGCATCACCTTTTACACGACCGGCGACAAGGAGGTGGCTGCGCGAAGTATTCCGCGAGGCGCCACAGCCATTGATGCCGCCGGCGACGTTCACACCGACATGGCCCGCGGCTTCATTCGTGCAGAGGTCGTCACGCTCGACGACCTCACCAGCGCCGGCGACGTCAAACAGGCCCGGGCCGACGGCCACGTGCGCCTCGAAGGACGCGACTACGTCGTCCAGGACGGCGACATCATCCTGTTCCACTTCAGCCGGTAGGGGAGGGCACGTGCGAGCCGTCGTCCTGAGCATCGGAAGCGAACTTGTCGGCGGTCTCCGGCTCGACACGCACTCGCGCGACATCGCCCGCGGCTTGAGCGCCCTCGGCATCGAGGTCGTCCGGCACATCACCCTGGACGATGACGTGGCGGCCATTGCCGGTGCCATTCGCCGGGCCGCCGACGAGGCCGACGTCATCGTCGTCAGCGGCGGCCTGGGTCCCACCCAGGACGATTGCACCCGCCACGCCCTCGCCGACGCCATGGGCGAGCAACTCGTCGAGAACAAAGACGCGACCGCCCACCTCCAGCGGTGGGCGAAGGCACGCGGACGGACCGTCAGCCGGGCGAACCGTGTCCAGACCCTCCTGCCGCGAGGCGCACGCGTCCTGCCTAACCCCGTCGGAACGGCCGTCGGCATCGACGCCCGCCTTGGCGGCGCACGCATCTTCTGTATCCCGGGCGTTCCGGTCGAGATGCGAACCATGCTCGACGAGCAGGTCTTGCCGCAACTGGGCCGCAGCGCGGGCGGACGCGTTATGGTGGTGCGCACGGTCCGCACGTTCGGCTTGCGCGAGTCCGTCGTCGGCGAGAAACTCCCGGACCTGATGGCGCCCGGCCGCCGGCCCCACGTCGGCACGGCCGTCCATTCAGGCATCATCGACATTCACGTCTATGCTTCGGGCGCCCCAGATGAGGCCGAGGCGCTTGTCGCAGCCGACGTATCGACCGTCCGCGACCGCATGGGAACCGCTGTGTTCGCCGAAGGACACGGCGCCCTGGAGGACGCCGTGGCGGCGCTCCTGGTCGAACGCCGCGCCACGGTGGCGATCGCCGAGTCGTGCACGGGCGGCCTCGTGGCGGCTAAACTCGTCAACGTGCCCGGGATGTCAAATCACCTGGTGGAAGGCGTTGTCGCGTACGCGAACGCCTCGAAGGTCCGCGCCCTTGGTGTCGACGAAGCGCTCATCACGGAGCACGGCGCGGTCAGCGAAGCCGTCGCCCGGGCCATGGCCGAGGGCGTCCGTAGACGGGCCGCCGCCGATCTTGCCCTGGGCATCACCGGCGTCGCGGGACCCGGCGGCGGAACGCCCGAGAAGCCCGTCGGCACCGTCTGGATGGCCCTCGCCGACTCCGACGGCACCGAGGCGGCCCGGCACTTTCTGATGGGCGACCGCGCCGAGATCCGCGAGCGCGCAGCCTACTGCGCCCTGAACATGCTGCGCGTGCGGCTTCTGGGCGCTTAGGGCTACTTTGTCAACTTCGGGCTCCTGCGCGGAAGGTCTAGCGCGGCGGGAAGTTGACAAAGTAGCATTAGGAGGGGTCGGCACCCTGGAAACCTCTTTGGGCGGCCTGCTAGCGGCGGTCGCGCATGAAGATCTCGCGGATCTCGCGGAGCGTGTACCGGCACTTCAGGTCCTGGATGAGGCGAATGCGCCGCGCCACGGATTCGTCGAACAGCCGCTGGTTGCCGGGCGTCCGGTCCGTCTCCGAAATCAGGCCGTACATGCAGTAGGTGCTGACGACCTGACGCGACACGCCGGCTTTCTCGGCCAGTTCGCCGATGCGATAAAGACGATGGGATTCTTGACGAGCCCGCCGAACCATATTAAGGTATCCTCGCTCCGGAGGGGGATATCGGACCCGGCGCGCGCAGAACTTGAGGCAAACGCGGCATCTGCCGCAATCTACCGAAGGAGGTCTCGCTCATGGCACACCACGTTATCGGCAGCACGCTCTGGTCACTGGCTTTGCCCGGCACGGTCGAGTCTATCGAGAAGGTGGCGGAACTCGGCTACGAGGCCATTCAGTTCACGTTCCGTCAGGCCGATGACCTGACGCCGGACGGCATGGCGCGCATTCGCGACGCTCTCCAGCGGACAGGCCTTCAGGTGCCGGCCGGGATGATCGACTTCGCGGGCGAGGACTACTCCAGCATCCAGGCCATCCGCGACACGGGCGGTTTCATCAACCCCGACGATTTCCCCGAACGGCACGAACGGTGTCGCAGTTGGGGCGAGGCCATGGCCAACCTCGGCATAACGCACGTCACGACCCACGTCGGTTTCATCCCCAAGCCGGCCGACCCGTCGTACGGCGATTTCATGGACCGCCTCGGCCGGGCCGTGGACGCCATCCACGCGTCCGGTCACACGGTCGGCTTCGAGACCGGTCAGGAATCCGGCGAGGCGCTCGTCAAGGCGCTCGACGATCTCGGACGCGACTTCGTAAGCGTCAACTTCGACCCGGCCAACTTTATCCTGTATGGTTCCGACGACCCGCTGGCCGCCGCCCGCGTCCTGGCGGGCCGCACGTCGATGGCTCACATGAAAGACGGCACGCCGTCGGACAAGCCCGGCGAAGTCTGGGGCGAGGATGTGCCGCTGGGCCAGGGCAACGTCGATTTTGTGGCCGTCCTGAAGGCGCTGGAGGCAGGCGGTTTCACGGGGGCGTTGGTTGTCGAGCGCGAGGCGGGGGACGACCGCATAGGCGATCTGGCGGCAGCGCGGCGGTTCGTCGAGGACGTTCTCAAGAACGTGTCGGAATAGGCTTGGTGCGGCCGGCGCCGGGAGTGTGCCGAGAGCCGGATTTTTTGCTGGGGAAAGCGCACGCCGGTTCGTAATAATTGATGCATGAGCGAGGGGAGGGGCGCCACTTGCTCGAGGGTCCCACGCCGCGCGGCGTCTCCTGCCCAAGGGCCAAACGGAGCCACCATGGCTAAGGCCGCGGTTGCCGTTGCCAGGTCGTACGAGCGCGAAGGCCGACGCGGGGCCGCCGCCGACTACGACGTTGGCCTGATGCTGGCGTTCCAGAAAGGCAACGAACTCGCCTTCCAGGAACTGGTCGAGCGCAATCAGAGCCGCGTCATCGGGCTCATCTACCGTTTCATCAGCGACGCCTCCAACGCCGAGGACCTTGCCCAGGAAGTCTTTCTGAGAATCTATCGGGCTCGCAAGACGTACAAACCCACCGCGAAATTCTCGACGTGGATGTTCCGCATCACGGCCAACGTCAGCCTGAACGCCCTGAGGTCGCGGGCCAATCGACGCGACGACGTTTCCATCGACCAGATGTCCGATTTCGGAGACGGGCCGCGCGCCATGCCCGACCCGGACAGCCACCTGCCCGACCTCCACCTGCACCAGAGAGAACTGCAGGAGAAGGTGCAGGAGGCCATCCAGGCCCTTCCCGAAAAGCAGCAGGTCGCCGTCATCCTGAACAAGTATGAGGGGATGAGTTACGCGGACATCGCGAGGACGATCGGCTGCACCACCATGGCCGTCAAGAGCCTTCTGGCCCGGGCTCGCGACAACCTGAAAGACCGGCTCCTCCTCTACATCCGTACTGGCCGCGGCCGGCAGCGCGTCAGTTAGATTTCCCCGCTTTTCGCAACACCCACCCGACACCGGCGTGTTCAACCTCGTAGAGTCCTTTCCAGGGAAGGTGCGAGTGATGGCTTCTCCGTGTCAGTGGGTCCGAGGCGTGCTGGCAGCCTACCTCGATGGCGAGTTGAAGTCATCGACGGCGGAGGCCGTGCGCCGCCACCTTGAAGGTTGCGAATCGTGCCGGGCTCACGCGCGGCTGCTGCGAGAGAGTTGGGGGTTGTTGGAGGAGGTTCCACCCGCGCCGGCGCCCACGGGCTTCACCGAGCGTATGATGGCCCGGATCGTTGAGGAGAAGGATCTCAGCGCCTTGGCGTCTCGCCTTCGTCCGGATCGGCTGCGGCGTCAGGTGGTGGCGTCGGTGCTGGGCGTTGCGGCGGGGCTCGTGTTCGGCTTCGCGGTCTATTCCTGGACCGGGTTGCCCCAGGAACCGGCCAGTCCGGTCGAGCGCGAAGTCAGCCGCAACGTCTCGTTTCTCGAAGACGTGGACCTGCTGGATGAGATTGCGGTCATCGAAGCCATGGACCGCCTGATGAGCCCGGACGAAACCGGCGACGGAGCCTGACGGATGGATGCGCGACGCGAACAACTTGTGCGTCTCCTGAATCGCCGCCGCCGGCGCATCCGCCTGATGCTCGTGTGTCTGGCAACGGCGCTGGCGTGCGGTCTGGTTGCCGGCATTGTGGGTCCGCAGATCCTGATCGGCGGCGTCTCGTATGACGCTGCGGGATCTGCCGCTTCGAAGAGCAGGTCTCGCGAGCGAACGGGCCGGGCTGCCGGGCCGCTGGCCCTGTCGGACCGGTTGGGACTCGACCCGCGAGAGACTCAGGCCAACACGATTCGCTGGCAGTCGTTGCCGGACGACGCGCGCCGGGCCACCCTGGACCGCTACTGGCGACTGGCCGAGATGCGTGCCGAAGAACGCGAGAGCGCGTTCGAGCGATATGCTGCGTTTCGCCGGCTCCCCGAGAAACGTCAGGAGTTCTGTCGGACGCGGGCGCGGAAACTCAAGGTTTTCATGGGCACTCTCAGCCCGCAGGATCGGGCCGTCCTTGCAGGCATGAGCGACGAAGGACGGGCCAGGCGGCTCCTCGAACTGTGGCAGGCGCGTTACGGAACGTGGTAGGCTCGGACTCTGGCGAGAGCAGTACGGCGCGCGACGGGTCTTTCCGCCCGTCGCGTTTTGCTGAGGGGACATCCGGGATCCGGCTTCAGCGATCACAAATCTCAAATCTGAAATCTCAGATTTGACATCTCCTGGCAAGCCGCTCAAAACTCGCTGACCCGTCCCTGGATCATCAGGTCGGGGCCAACGGTCTCGAAAGCCAGATCAGCAACCTCGAACGCTTCCAAAAGTCCGCGTCCGTCCGGGCCTGCCACGGCCCCGAGCGCATCGGTGCTGCCGAGGATCCGCGGGCTGACGAAGACCATCACCCGGTCAACGAGCCCTTCGGCAAAGAATGACCCGAAGACTCGTGACCCGCCTTCAATGAGGACTCGCGACATCTCCCGCTTGCCGAGGTCCTGGAGCACGGCCGTCAACAGGAGGCCGGCGTCTGCCGGCGGCACGGTCACGATCTCGCACCCCGTCTGCCGCAGTGCCTCGGCCCGGCCCCCGCGCTCGACAAGCGCCGCTGCCGACGTGTACACGGTCACCGGGGCCTCGCCGGCTGTGCGCGCCGGTTCGCACGTCGGGTCAAGCGCCAAGTGACTGTCGAGAATGACCCGTGTCGGTTGACCGCGCTCCGGAAACGGTTCGACATGGCGGACCGTCAGTGAGGGTTCGTCCGCGATGGCTGTTCCGGACCCCACCAGGACGGCGTCCGAGATGCGGCGGACTTCATGGACGCGCCGGCGGCTGGCTTCGGACGAAATCCAGCGGCTCTCGCCCGACCCGGCCGCAAGCCGGCCGTCCAGCGTCATCGCCCACTTCGCAATCACCAGCGGCAGGCCTGTCTTCTGACGTTTGAAGTAGGCGGCGTTCAGACGACGGGCCTTACCCGCCAGCGCCCCCACCTCAACCTGCACACCACCTTCTTCCAGAATTGCCAGACCGCGCCCGGCCACCTCCGGAAACGGATCGGCGACGGCCACAACCACGCGGCGGATGCCTGCGGCCAGCACCGCATCCGTACAAGGCGGCGTCTTGCCGTGATGGCAGCACGGCTCCAGCGTGACGAACAGTTCACCGCCGCGAGCCTTCTGCCCAGCCTGCGCGAGCGCAACGACCTCCGCGTGCGGGCCGCCGAAACGGGCGTAGTAACCTTCGCCTACCGCACACTCGCCCTGCACGACGACGGCGCCGACCACGGGGTTGGGCTCAACCCGGCCTATTCCGTTGGCGGCCAGGTCGAGCGCCCGCTGCATGTACGCTTCGTCGCGGCTGGAGCAGCCCACCTCAAGGCTCCTTCGAGGAGCGTTTCTCGCGGCGGCCGGCCTCTTGGGAGCCGGAACCGAACAGTATTGTCCAGGCCACGGCGATCACGCCGACCACCAGGTAAACGTCGGCCGCATTGAAAATGAACGGCCAAACGGGCCGCCCGCCCATCTCGACGGTGAACTGGATGAGGTCGCGGACGTGACCGAAGGCAATCCGGTCAAACAGGTTGCCCGCCGCGCCCGCCAGGATGAGGCCGCACCAGAAGTGTGTCCAACGGTGCCTGGGGCGCGACGTGGCGAACACGTAGAAGATGAGGGCCGATGTCGCTACCGTCAGAACGATCATCGCGATGCGGCCGGCGACCGGGCCCAGGCCGAGGTCTTCTCCGAAATCAATGCCGAAGACGATGCCCGGATTCTCGCTCGCCACCAACCGGAGCCACCCGGGAATGACCGTGACGATACGTCCACCGCTTTCGGGAGGGCCGCCAAGAAGGTCCCAGAGAAAGTGCTTGCCGGCGAGGTCCACCAAGAGGCCGAGGCCGACGGTCAGCCAGAGGCGAAGGTGGCTCCCGCCGTCGGTTACAGCAAGCCCTTTTCTTCGCGGCGTTTGCATTCGATGCAGTACTTGGCGTGGGGCTTGACCCTGAGACGTGTCGGCGGGATCGGGTGCCCGCACTCGATACACTTGCCGAACGACTTGTTCTCGATCCGCTCCAGCGCCTCGTCGATTTCCTGGATGGTTGCCTGCTCGGTCTCAATCAGGCCCAGCGCGAACTCCTGCTCGAAGTTGTCCGAGCCGATGTCGGCCATATCAAGCGGCACCTTCGAGAGGTCGCCGCTGGCGTCCTGGCGGCTGTTGTGTAAGGCGGCTTGCTCCAGACCGTTCACGTCCCCGGCCAGGACGCGCCGCTTGGCAAGCAGGAGTTTTTGGAAGTTCTCAAGGTCTCGGGCCCGCATTTACGTCTTCCCCTCTGGCATAGGGTGCACCATTGCTGCTCAAAGAGAGCCGGAGTATAGGCGCCGGTTCGGCCCCTGTCAAGCAGGTCGTCGACCAAAATTGGGGGCGATTTGGCACGGCCGTCAGGGCAGCCGCAAGTACTCGTGCAGTTGGAAGTTAAGCCGGACGGGCAAGCCGTCCTCCAGAAGCCACCCGGCCAGAAGCCGCGGGTCCAGACGGCCCCGGGCGGCGCCGAACAGGACGGGCAGCCTCTCCAGGAGGCCATGACGCTCTACCACATGGCACGCCCACTCGTAATCGGCGCGGTCCACCAGGACAAACGTGACCTCATCGTCCGGCCTCAGATGCTCCAGGTTCGACCAGCAGACACGGTCGCCCATGCCGCTGCCGGGTGTCTTGACATCCAGGATGCGAACCGCCCGGTCGTCGAGCATCTCCGTCGGATGGGCGCCGGACGTCTCAACGACGACCTTGCGCCCGCTTTCGATCAGCGCAGCGATCAGACGATTGAGTTCCTCGACCTGGAGCAGCGGCTCACCGCCGGTGATCATGAGCCAGGGCAGGGGAGGCGAAGGCAGCGCGCCAAGCACATCGGCGACGGTCATGTTGCGGCCGGCGTCGGCACGGCGGGCGGCGGGGGTGTCGCAATACGAACACGCCAGGTCGCATCCGGCCAGACGCACGAAGTCCATCGGCACGCCCGCGCGAGTCGTCTCGCCCTGGATGCTGCGGAAGATCTCGAACACACGCATGGGATGCCGCCTTCAACAGCGCGCGGCGTGCAAGCACGCCGGCTAACGGTCCTACATCCGCTTGGCCGTCTCGATCCCCAGCAGGTTCAGACCCTTTTCGATGACCTTGGCCGTCAGGCCGCACAGGCGCAGGCGGCTCGCACGGACTGCTTTCTCGGACTTCAGCACGGGGCAGGTCTCGTAGAACCCCATGAACGCGCCGGCCAGGCGGTACAGGTAACCGCACAGGACGTGCGGCAGACAGTCGGCTGCCACCGTCTCGACGGTTTCGGCGAACTGAAGGAGCGCGACGGCCAGGCGGCGTTCGGCCGGTTCGGCGAGGGCGAAACCTTCATCGGCCGCCGGATGCCGCACGAGGTCCGCCAGATCCAGGCCGCCCTTGCGGGCGATGCTGTGAATTCGCGCGAAGGCGTACTGCATGTACGGTGCCGTGTTTCCGTCGAGCGAGAGCATCTTGTCCCACGAGAAGACGTAATCCTTCGTGCGGTTCTGAGCGAGGTCGGCGTACTTGAGGGCGCCGATGCCGACGACGTGGGCGATGCGGCGGCGGTCATCCTCCGGCAGGTCGGGGTTCTTCTCGGTCACCAGGTCGAAGGCCCGCCCCTCGGCCTCGTCAATCAGGTCCATGAGTTTGACCGTGCCGCCCTCGCGCGTCTTGAACGGGCGGTTGTCCGAGCCCAACATCATGCCGAAATCGACGTGTTTGAGGTCGTGCTTGTCGCGGTCGGCGAACTCAGCCTGGTACGCGCACTCGAAGACCATCCTGAAGTGCAGCGACTGGCGGGCATCGACGACGTAGAGGATCTGGTCGGCCTGAGGAGACTGAGCCTCCGGCGAACCATCGGGTCCAGACGCCAGTTCCTTGAAGAAACCCGTGCGGAAGGCAATAGCAGCAAGGTCCGTGGTGGCGTACAGGTACCCCTCGTCGGATTTCTGGACAATGAGGGGCAGGGGGTCGCCTTCCTTGCTGACGAAGCGGGGTTTGCCCTCGGCGTCGTTCAGAAACACGCACTGTGCGCCCTCGGACTCGGTGTACTTGCTGGGCCCGTTCTCCATGGCCGACATGAGTGCAACAATGACATCGAAGAGGGCGTTCTCGTAAGCGGACTCGCCGCGCACATCCTCGGGCTTAAGACGGACGCCCAGTCGTTCGTAAACCTCCTGTGCGTGCGCCAGCGACGTCTGCCGGATCCGTTTCCAGACTTCCCGGCTTTCAGACCCTCCAGGCGTCTGGAAGTCGACGACTCGCATACGCGCACGCTGAGCAAACCGTGCGTCGCTGTCGAACCGTTGCTTAGCCTCGCGGTAAAACACCTCTAAGTCAGGAAGTAGACTCCTTGGGATGCAACGCTCCCCTCGCATCGGAAGGTCAAGCACAGCATCCCATACATGCCTATCATCGGCCAAATGCTCGATGAGCATCCCAATCTGCGTCCCCCAGTCGCCCATGTGGTTCTGGCGGACGACAGTGTGGCCGAGAAAGTCAAGGACCCGCACGAGCGCGTCGCCGATGATCGTGGAGCGCAGGTGGCCGACGTGCATCTCCTTGGCAAGGTTCGGTGCGGAGTAGTCCACGACAATCGTCTGGCGCTGGGCGGGGGAGGGCACGCCCAAGCGCTCATCGGCCAGGACTTCCGCGAGTTGTGCAGCCAGCCAGTCGGGCGAAAGCGTGATGTTGATGAACCCCGGCCCGGCGATCTCCACGTTCTCGGCAATGCCCGAGAGGTCGGCTGCCGCAACGATCTCGGCGGCCACGTCGCGCGGGTTCTTCCCCAGGCGCTTGGCAAGGGCCATCGCGCCGTTGGCCTGGTAATCGCCGAACCGCTCGTCCTGCGCCTGCATGACGATGGCCGGTGCGTCGGCCGCCTCGGGAAACAAACCGCGGATGGCCGCCGTCAACCTATCATCGAGCCGGCGCTGGATGTTCGCCATCACGCGTCTCCGAACGCGGGAGCGTTGTCCGTCTCGCGCGGTGTCCAGCCCTTCTTCCAGTCGACGCGCGGCGCGTCGCCCCAGAGGAGTTCCAGATCGTAGTACGTGCGCGACTCGTCTGTAAAGACGTGAACGATAACATCCACGTAATCGATGAGGACCCAGCGGGCGCCGTCGGCGCCCTGGCGCGGCGCAACGCCTTCCACGCCGAACGGCGTTTCGCCGAGTTCCTCGCCGGCCTGGACGATCCGCTCCGCCGCGGTGCGCATCTGCCGGGCCGACGTGCCCGTGGCCAGCACGAAGAAATCCGTGACGGGCGACAGTTTGCGCAGGTCGAGCACCGCCACGTTGTGGCAGCGATTCTCGGCGCACACCCGCGCCATGGCTATGGCGAGGCGGCGGGCTGTACTCGTGCGTTTGGCCATTACTTCGCCAGATGGTCCCAGCCGATGCCCAGATAGTCACCGATGATGGGGCCGAACTTCACAACCAGACCGGCAAAGACCACGCTGACCATGCTCATCAGTTTGATGAGAATGTTGAGCGACGGTCCAGAAGTGTCCTTGAACGGGTCGCCGACCGTGTCGCCGACCACGGCCGCCTTGTGCGCGTCGGATCCTTTGCCGCCGAGCGCACCGCCTTCGATGTACTTCTTGGCGTTGTCCCACGCGCCGCCGGCGTTGGCCATGAAGACGGCCAGCGCAAAGCCCGAGGTCAGGCCCCCAACCAGCAGGCCTATCACGCCCGAGATGTCCAGCAACAGGCCCACCACGACCGGAACGACGATGGCCAGCGAACTCGGCAGGATCATCGCCTGCTGGGCGCCGCTGGTGGCAATCATAACACACGACGCGTAGTCCGGTTTCGCCGTCCCTTCCATGATACCGGGGATGGCCTTGAACTGGCGGCGGACCTCGTCGATCATCTTGCCTGCGGCCCGTCCGACGGCCTTCATCGTCAGGGCACAGAACACAAACGCCAGCAGCACGCCGCTGAACGCGCCGACGAGGAACTTCGGGTTCATCGGCGTCACGCCGTAGTGCCGCATGAAATCGAGCATCCCCGCCTGGTAATCGCCGATGTCGGCCAGGTTCGCTTTGGCCGTCGTGCCCGCCGCAACGGGCACCAAGTACACCGGCTTGCCGTCGAAGGTCCGTTCGACGGTGCGGTCGGTCTTGCCCGCGACCTCCATGTAGACGGCCGTTGCCTTCTCTTTCAGTGGAAGCGTCCGGGCTTCGGTTTCGGCCACGATGCCCTGGGCAAACTTGCCGTAGCCCAGCGAGTAGACCGCGTTGCCTTCACAGTACTGGTATGCGGCGGCGGCCTCGCGGTGCATCCCGACGCGTACCTCCTCGAGGTAGGCGGCCATCAGTGCCAGCGCCGTCAGGGCGGCGCTTCCGATGGCAAAGCCTTTGCCGATGGCGGCCGTCGTGTTGCCGAGCGAGTCGAGCGCGTCGGTGCGCCGGCGGACCTCGGGCGGCTGTCCGCTCATCTCGGCATTGCCGCCGGCGTTGTCGGCGATCGGACCGTACGCGTCGGTGGCCAGCGTAATGCCGAGCGTCGAGAGCATACCCACCGCCGCAATGCCCACGCCGTACAGACCGAGGGTAATATCCGAGAACCCGCCGGGCAGCGCGAACGCCACGATCATCGCCACGCCGACCGCCAGGATCGGAATCCACGTCGAGAGCATGCCGGTGGCGATGCCGTCGATGATGACGGTCGCCGGGCCGGTCTTGGTCTGCTCGGCAATGCCCCGCGTCGGTTTGAACAAAGCGGAGGTGTACCGCTCGGAGGCCCACCCAATAACAATGCCGGCCATCAGCCCCGCCACGACGCTGCCGAAGATCGCCCACGGCAGCCCGAGCCACCAGATGACCAGCGCCGCCGTCGCAACGACCAGTGCACTCGATAGGTGAATGCCACGGTTCAGGGCGCCCATCAGTTGCTTCATCGAGGCGTCCTCTTTCGTGCGCACGACGAAGATGCCGATGATTGACACAACGATCCCCAGCCCGGCCAAGGCCATCGGGGCCATCAGCAGGTTGATCCGGGTCTCGCCGGTGACCATCTCGGGGTACACGTTCTGGAAGCCGAAGATGGCCGCTACGCCGAGCGTTGCCGCCGCCAGAATCGAGTTGCAGTAGGATTCGAACAGGTCGGCCCCCATCCCGGCGACATCGCCGACGTTGTCGCCGACGTTGTCGGCGATGGTGGCAGGGTTGCGCGGGTCGTCCTCGGGGATACCGGCCTCAACCTTGCCCACGAGGTCGGCCCCGACATCGGCGGCCTTCGTGAAGATGCCGCCGCCCACCCGCGCAAACAGGGCCTGGCTCGACGCACCTATGCCGGAACACAGCATCACGACGGTGATTTGTTCCAGCGTCATGGGTTGCCACGAGAAGGTGTCGGCCCACCAGTATCCCCAGCCCTTGTAGAGGAAGATGAACCATCCGGCGATGTTCAACAGGCCCAATCCAACAACCGTCAGTCCCGTAACGGCGCCGGCCCGAAACGCCACCGTCAGGCCGCGGTTCAGACTGTTCTTGGCGGCGTTCGCGGTGCGGGCGCTGGCGGCGGTAGCCGTCTTCATGCCGATGAAGCCCGCCAGCCCCGAGAAGAAGCCGCCCGTCAGAAACGCAAACGGCACCAGCGTGTGCTGAACGTGCAGGCCAAACGCCATCAGGGCCAGCAACCCGAAGACGACGGCAAAGAAGATTGCCACGACCTTGTATTGCTGCCTCAGGTAAGCGTAAGCGCCTTCGCGGACGGCGGCGGCGATCTCGACCATCTTCTCGGTACCTTCGCTCTCCTTCATGACGCTCTTGTAGAAGTAGAAGGCCATGATGAGGGCGAGAACCGACCCGCCGAACGCCAGGTACCAGGCGCGCGGCAGCGGCGGCGAGCCGGCTTCCGTAGCGCCGCCGGTCGGCGCGGCCGCTTCTCCGCTGAACACCTCCGTGGCAAGGAGCCCCGTGAAGACAAGCAGCGCCACTGCGAGCGCAACACGAAGCCCCTTCCACAACCTGCGTCTCATGGTTTCACCTTTCCTCAGCCTGGTGCGGTGGAGTTCTCCCCCCGGCGGAACGAGCCATAAAGAACAGAACCTTCTACCTCTGGCCGAGGCATCGAGCAAGGGAAAAATGCCTCTGGCCCGGCCGCGGGGGCACGCAAACGGCTACACATGCCAAACTTCGGCGAAAAGGGCTTGATGCGGGCGGCCGCAACGCTATAATCTTTGCTTCGCGTATCGTCGAACACCGATGGTGTGGAGGTTACACGTGTCAGCCAAGTGCGAAGTGTGCGGCAAGGGCCCGGCGTTCGGATCGAGCATCTCTCGCCGCGGCAAGGCGAAATATCTGGGCGGCGTCGGCCGCAAGGTCACCGGCATCACGAAACGCCGGTTCCGCGTGAACTTGCAGCGGGTACGCGTTGAACTGCCCGACGGCACGCGGAAGCGGATGCGCGTCTGCGCCCAGTGTCTGCGCAGCGGCAAAGTCAAGAAACGCTCCAAACGCGTCGTGCCGCAGGCCGAATAGCGTCGTGCGAGCCCCCGATCGCCAGAGCCTGCCCTGAGCGTGGCCGAAGGGTCGGTGTGACCTTTCGCACGGGCGAACGCCGATTGCCGGGAAAGGCGCCCCGGAGTTTCCGCTCCGGGCCCGAATGCCTTTGCCCGAAGGAGTCTCATGGCCCTTTCCAAGGACGAGGTCCTGAAGGTGGGCGCCCTCAGCCGCATCCGCCTTACGGATGATGAGGTGGAGCGGTTCGCGGGGCAACTGTCCTCGATCCTCGATTACGTGGACAAACTGAACGAACTCGACACGAGCGGCGTCGAGCCCCTGGCCCATGCCCTGCCGCTCCACAACGTGCTCCGAGAGGACGAGCCGCGGCCGGGTCTGGATCCGCAGAAGGCGGTCGGCGGGGCGCCGGAGTCGGCCGGCGGCTTCTTCCGAGTTCCCCGTGTCATCGACGACGGCAGCAGCGCTTAGACACGTCCCATGGCTACGATTGACCTGACAGCCTGCCGGATGCGAGATGCCCTCCGGGCGCGAAACCTCTCGGCCGTTGAGGCAGCGGGCGCGTGCCTTGAGGCCATCGACCGCCTCAACCCCGGGATCAGAGCGTTCCTTTCGACCGATGCCCAAGGCGCCCGACGCCGCGCCGAAGAAATCGACAAGCGTCTCGACGCGGGCGAGGACGTGGGCCTCCTGGCCGGCGTCCCCGTGGCCGTCAAGGACAACATGTGTACCGACGACGGCCAGCCGACCTCCTGTGCCAGCCGCATCCTCGAGAACTGGCGTGCGCCGTACAACGCCCACGTGGTTGAGCGGCTGCTCGAAGAGGGCGCGGTCATCGTCGGCAAGACCAACATGGACGAGTTTGCCATGGGGTCGTCCACGGAGAACTCCGGCTTTGAAGCGACGCGCAACCCGTGGGACCTCGACCGCGTGCCGGGCGGTTCGAGCGGTGGAAGCGCCGCCGCCGTCTCCGCACGCATGGTGCCGATGGCGCTGGGTTCCGACACGGGCGGTTCCATCCGGCAGCCGGCGGCGCTGTGCGGCGTGGTCGGCCTGAAACCGACGTACGGCCGCGTGAGCCGGTACGGCCTCGTGGCGTTCGCGTCGAGTCTGGACCAGATCGGCCCGTTCGGCCGGACCGTTGAGGACGCGGCACTGCTGCTCCAGGCGACGGCCGGCCACGACCCGCGCGATTCCACCAGCGTCCCGGAGGCCGACCAGCCGGTGCCGGACTACCTGGCGGCCCTCGATGAACCGGTCGCGCCGCTGCGGATCGGCGTGCCGAAGGAGTTCTTTGGCGAAGGCCTCGACGCCGAAGTCGAGAAGATCGTGCGCGACGCACTCGCGGTCTACGCGGGGCTGGGCGCGGAACTCGTCAATATCGACCTGCCGCACTCCACCGACTACGCCATCGCCACGTACTACATTGTTGCCACGAGCGAGGCCTCCTCGAACCTGGCCCGTTACGACGGCGTCCACTACGGTCACCGGTCCAGCGACCACGCCGACATGATCGACATGTACATGCGCAGCCGCGAGGAAGGGTTCGGCGACGAGGTCAAACGCCGCATCATGCTCGGCACGTACGCCCTGAGCGCCGGATACTACGACGCCTACTACAAGAAGGCCCTCCAGGTGCGGCGGCTGATCCGGCAGGACTTCGACCGGGCGTTCGAAAAGGTCGATTGCATCATGGGGCCGACCAGCCCGACCGCCGCCTTCCGACAGGGCGAGAAGACCGACGACCCGCTCACGATGTACCTGTCGGACGTGTACACCGCCAGTTGCAACCTGGCGGCCATCGCGGGGGTCAGCATTCCGTGCGGTTTCACGGAAGCGGGGCTGCCGGTGGGTCTCCAGATTCTCTCCGGCGTGTTCACGGAAGAGCGGCTGCTTCGGATCGCCCGCATGTACGAACGCGAAACGGACTGGCCGAGCCGCGCGCCGCCCGTCTGTGGGGAAGCGCCATGAGCGGGGCCGAACCCATCCCGACCATCGGCATGGAGGTGCACCTGCACCTGGCGACCCACACGAAGATGTTCTGTGCGTGCGCGGTCGAGTACGACGCGCCGCCCAATTCGCGCGTCTGCCCGGTGTGTCTGGGAATGCCGGGCGTGCTGCCCGTCATGAACCGCAAGGCCGTGGAACTTGCGATCCGCATGGCCCTGGCGCTGAACGGCACCATCCCCGACTTCGCCAAGTGGGACCGCAAGCACTACTATTATCCGGACCTGCCGAAGAACTACCAGATCTCCGAATACGATCAGCCGCTTGGCGTCGGCGGGTACCTTGACGTGCCGCTCGACGGCGAGACGTTCCGCGTGGGCATCACGCGCGTCCATCTCGAAGAAGACGCCGGCAAACTCATGCACCCCGAGGACGGCGCTTGCAGCGTCGTGGACCTCAACCGCACCGGCACGCCGCTGCTGGAGGTCGTGAGCGAACCCGATATCCACAGTGCCGAGCAGGCTCGGGCATACGGTGAGACCCTGCGGCAACTGGCGGTGTATCTGGCCGTGGGCGATTGCAACATGCAGTTGGGCCAGATGCGATTTGAGCCGAACATCAGCCTCCAGATTGGGACCGACGAGAAAGGCCGGCCGCGCTTTACGCCCATCAGCGAGATCAAGAACCTGAACTCGTTCCGCTCCGTCGAACGGGCCGTGGCGTTCGAGATCGCCCGCCACCGCCAGGAGTACGAGGACGATCCGGATGGCTATACCCTTGAGCGACTCGGCAAATCGACACGCGGGTGGCTCGACGACCGGGAAGAGACCTTCCTCCAGCGGTCGAAAGAGGAGGCCAACGACTACCGCTACTTCCCGGAGCCGGACCTCGTGCCCGTGGTGCCGGACCGGAAGTGGGTGGACACCATCCGGGCCGGCCTCCCGGAACTGCCCGAGCACCGGCGACGGCGATTCATCAAGGAGTACGGCCTGCCGCAGTACGACGCCGGCGTCCTGACGGCCGACCGCGAGGTGGCCGACTTCTACGAGGAGTACGTGCGAAGTGCGGCTAACACTGACGCAAAGACGGCAGCGAACTGGATGATGCAGGACGTCATGCGCATTCTGAATGAGAGGAAAGTCGCGATTGCCGAGATCCGAATTGGACCGGGTGACGTTGCTGAAGTAAGCGACATGGTTGTTACGGGCACGATCAACCGCAGCACCGGCAGCGACGTGTTTGCCAAAATGCTTGAGAGCGGCAAGTCGGCCGCCGAGATCGTCGAGGAAGAGAACTTGGCCCAGACCAGCGACGAGTCGGAACTCAAGGCCGTCGTCGACCGGGTGATCGCCGAGAACCCCGGACCGGCCGAGGACTTCCGGGGCGGCAAAGAAAGAGCGCTCGGACGGCTCATCGGTCAGGCCATGCGGGCCACCGGCGGCAAAGCCAACCCCAAGGTCGTCCGCGAGATTCTTGTGCGCAAACTTCGCGGGTGAGAATCATGTAGGCCGGGACGCTCGTCCCGGCAACAATCGATAGAATGCCGGGGCTGTGCCCCGGCCTACGTTTCACCGCCGCTGCGTTTCTTACCCCACACGCGGTTCTCGGCCCCCTTCAGCAGCCGCCCGTAGTTCGACCGGTGCCGCACGATGACCAGCACGATGATGAGCGCGACAAAGACCGTCACGGGAAGGTACGTCGTCAGGGCCTCGGTGCGGTAGAAGCACCCATACACCGCGCCGAAAGCCAGGGCCGCCGCCGTCGAAGCGACCGAGACGTACCCCGACGCCGCCACAGCCACCACCCACACGCCGAGCGCCACAAGGGCGATCCACCAGAGCACGGGTATGGCCAGCAGCACGCCGAGGCTCGTCGCCACGGCCTTGCCGCCCTTGAACTTCAGCCACACGGGGAAGGTGTGTCCCAGGATCGGCCCAACCGCCACGCCGACGTTCAGCAGCCAGACGGTCTGCGGCCCGCTGTCACTGGCCAGGCCGGGCATCAGCGCCACGGCGGCGAAGACGGGGCCGAACCCCTTCGCGACGTCGAGGACGAACGCGAGGGCGCCCCACGGCCATCCGCACACGCGGCCGCAGTTTGTCGCCCCGATGTTCCTGGACCCGTGGCGGCGGATGTCCACGCCGCGCATCTTCCCGATAATCCAGCCGAACGGGATCGACCCGCACAGATACGCGCCCACGAACCATGCCGCAACGATGCCGAGGCCTGCAAGCGATGCGATCACCGCCGTGCCTCCTTGCGTGCAGCCGCTTTCTCAAAGACGGCCATCATCTCCTCGAAGTTCCGCTCGATGGGGTGCTGCTCGGCGGTCTTGCGTGCCGCGCGGCCCATGCGGCGTCGGAGGTTGGCGTCGAGCAGTTCCCGCATGGCCTCGGCCAGGGCATCGATGGCGGCCGGTGTGTCGACGATGAGGCCGTCGCGGCCGTCCTCCATGAGTTCGCTTGCGCCGTTGAAGCGCGTGGTGATGACCGGCCGCCCACACGCCAGGGCCTCCAGCACCACGAGGCTGCACGGATCGTACCAGGTGGGCTGGACATACACGTCGGCCGCCGCGTATGCCGGAACCACGTCGTCCATGGCGCCCGCAAACTGGAATCGTCCACCGCATGCGGCTTGCTCAATCCGCTCTAGGTACGGCCGCGGACTGCCTTTCCCGACGACGACGACGCGCCACGGTTGGCTCTTGTCGAGGCGCGCCACCGCCTCGACCAGTTCGCGCATGCCCTTGAGTTTGAAGTTGTGCGCGACGATCAGAAAGCAGGTCTCGTCGGGCGCCAGGCCCCATGCCTCTCGCCTCTCGTCCCGCAGGGTGCAGCAGGCTTCGGGGCAGAATCGCGTGACGTCCACACCGTTGTACACAAGATGCAGCCGCTCGTCGGGAACGCCGTAAAACTCGCGCATGTCTCGGCGGACCATCTTGCTGATGGCAATGACCTCGGGCGGCGGGTCCGCCTCGTACGCGCGCCGCTCGATCCAGCGTTGCATCCGGGTGCGCGGATTCATCCAGTCGAACGCCATCTTGAGGCGGCGAACTGCAGGGTCGGCTATGCGGCGCAGGTTCTGCCGCCGGCTGCCCGGCAGCGTGCCGCCGTGCGGCTGCAGGACGTTGGCGCCGAAGGTTCGTCCGACGGCGACCACGACGTCGAGGTCTGCCCGGCGTGCGGCCTTGGCAGCGGCGCGGGCGAAACGCAGGTCCCGCTCCGGGCGGGTCAGGCCGCGCTGGAGCACGTGGTGTGCTACGGCGCCCTCGGGCTCGGCCCCGAAGTCGGCCGCGAACAGGTGCACCTCATGCCCGGCCGCCAAAAGTTCCCGGGCGAAATCGTAGACGTATGTTTCGGCTCCGCCGCGCGACGGATCGAGATGCTCGATCTGGAAGCCGATCTTCACGGGCCGGCCCCCCTTCGCGCGCGGCACCGAGCGTCGTGCCGCGCGATGCGCCGAGCCTTGGCCACGACCTTCCGGAGCAGACGCTTGTGCGATTCCGTGAGACGATCAACCTCGAAATAGGCACGGGCGAACCGTAGACGATCCGTCTGCCCGAACACGGGCGACCGGATGCCCGTAGCGGGCGACGGCCACGATGAGAAGAGCAGGGCGGCCAGGTCCTTGACGACCCACCGCTGGCCGATGCCGCGCCGGTGATGCGTCAGACGCTGGAGGTCAATGAGATGGAGCACCGGCTCGGCCCCCGCGACCGGCCGCACCATGATGTGGCACAGATAGAAGTCGCGGTGCGACAGCCGCGCCCTGTGCAGCCGCCGGGCAAGGTCCGCCATCTGAAGAACCAGACGCCGCTTGGCCGCAACCTGCTCGGCGGACAGTTTGCCCGAGAAGTTGGCCTGGAAGTAGTCATCGGCCTGTGTGGCGCCGGCTATATCTTCCGTGATGATGCAACTGCGTTCCCGGCGGCCGCCGTGAGTGATCTCCTCGCCGACGGCCACCCGCCGCATCGAAGCGATACCGATGTCGGCCAGCCGCACGATGCCCCGCGTCTCGTGCTTCGCAAACGAGATGGGCGGGTTCAGGCTGAGCGTCCGCCTGAGTTTCGTCCGGAAGGGCACGCCGGTGTGCCGTTTAACGTACACGGTGCGCTTGCCGCCCGCCGGGTCGTCCAGTTCGAGCCTGACGGTGGACCGGCCGGGCCGGAGGCGAAACATCTCTCCGCCCTCCAGGTCCATGATGGCGTCGAGCGTGGTGAGTCCTGCCGCCTCGAGCATGGGGCGAAACGCCTCGTTGACACGCAGCCGCCCGTCGTCCACGTCGGTCATGTTCTCGTCTGCCAGCGGCACGACGCCCGGCGGCGCGGTCCGGCGCGCGTCAATCAGATTGGGGTCCCGCCCGCGACCGGGCATCAGGGCAGCGGCCCGCTCGATGCGAGCCATCAGGGCGCGCGCTCGCCGACTTGTAACACGCCAGCCCCTGAAATATGCCCGAAGAACGCGGAGGCGATCCGTTCGGGTGACGCCCGGAACCTGCGCCGACACGTAAAGGGCTGCCAAATCCTTCACCCGACGCCAAGGAAGCAGCGCGCGCAGCCGCTGGACATCGATCAGCACCACGCGCGGCGCAGGGCCGTCACTGTCTTCAAGATAAAGATGCTTGGTGTAGAGGTCCGGAAATGAGAAGCCGGCATCGTGCAGGCGTCGCACGGTTTGACCCAGCGTGGTTGCGACGGCATGGCGACTGCGGGCAAGGCGGCCACTCGGTGCCTTCGAGGCTGAGCGATGGATCCATTCAGCCAGCGAAGGACCTTCCACCTCGCGGAACGCAATGAGCGCGCGGGGTCTGGCGGCATCGGCACATACGCCCCACGCTACAGGACGGGATACCGGAATGTTCACTTTCAGCAGTTGCAGCGCGCTTTTCCACTCATAGTGAACAGGCAGCATCGGGAAACGCAGACGAACCAGGTCATGCCACGAAGCGGTTGCGGCTTTGCCCCACCGACGTTTCACGTAGATCACGACCTTGCGATCCCCCTCGCCCATCTGGAGCCGCGAAACGGACCGCAAATCATGCCCATCGACGCGATTGCCCTCACCGGCCTCGAAAAGCGCGTCAAACGTTGCCAGACCGAAGGTCTCCAGCCGCGTGCGATAGTCGGGATGAATCTCCAGGGTCGCCATGTCGCCTACCGGTCGAGCGAGTCATCGCTCATCAATTCCTGCGCCAGGTCCGTGCCCAGGATGCGACGCAGGGCCCGGCGCACCTTCTGGTTGCCGCGCCAGTGCCCGATACCCCCGCGACCGAGCAGCGCCGTGGCGTGGGACACGTGCTCCACATACACCTGCATCTCCTTGGCGCTGAGGCGGATGCCATCATACCCCGCCTCGACCAGGCCGCGATACAGCAGGTCGCCGGTCGGGTGGCCCGGCGCCGGCTGCCAGTTCAGGCCGAGTTCGCGGACGAGGTCCAGCCGGTACACCGCGCAGTACGACCGCGGGTACCATGCCTTGGGCTCGTGTCTGGGATCGGGCGGCAAGCCGACCGCACGCCTCGCCGCCGATTTCATCCGGTGCGTGTCCCAGAGGCGTTTCATCGCACGGTACCAGCCGGGGTCGGCCTCAAGTTTGCCCGACCCGAGCGCAGCGGCTTTCGGATCGGCCTTGAGCCGGGCGATCATCTCCCCGAGCCAACCTTCACGGCGCACGATTGTATCGGTATGGAAAGTGACAAGCCAGCGTCCCCGCGCTTGGGCCGTGCCGATGTCCATGGCGCCGGCGTGAGCGTAGACGGCCTCGGACTCGGCCTGCGGTCCGCGCTCAACCAGTCGGATCCATTTCACCCGGCGCAGGGCCTCGAGCGAACCGTCGCGGCTGTGGTTGTCGACGACGATCGTCTCGTACGGGTGGTTGGTCATGCGACGGATCGCCCGCAGGCACAACGTCGCGAGGTCCGCCGTTTGATAATGCGGAATGACAATCGACGCCAGGTCGTCGGGCGTTTCGCGCCCGTCGCGGATTCCGGCGAGTCGTTCGCGGTCGAGCATACGCTACCCACAGTCGGTATTGTCGCGGCGAATCACTTCGGCCAGGGCGTCGAGCACCTCGTCCGGCCTGATCTTCCACATGCACTCGGTCGTCCCGATCGGGCACACCGGCTCCTGACACGCTCTGCACGGAACCGCAGCCTGGAGGCGGACTTCCTTGGCGTACCATGTTTCGGTCCACTCGATGTGCGTCGGCCCGAACAGCGCCACGACGGGCCGTCCGAAGGCTGCGGCGTAATGCCTCAAGCCGCTGTCGATCGTCACCATGGCGCGCCCGCGCCGAACGACCGCGCGGGCCGACGCCAGGCTGATGCCTTTGTCGCAGAACGTCGGGCACCCCCCGGCCGCATCAGAGATGGCGGTTGCCAACTGTGCCTCCTTTGGGCTGCACAGGACGGCCGACCGCAGGCCGAACCGCTCGCGCGCGCCGCGAACCAGTTCGCCCCAGTGCGGCGCCGGCCATGCCTTCGACGGCCCGAAGGCGTAACCGGGGCAAAGCAGCAGCGTGGTGGCCGGCTCGAGTTCGGCCGTCTCGTACGCCGCTGTTGCGGCAGCCTCGTCCTGCTCGGTCGTCGCGAGTTCCATACGTCGGTCGTCGGTGGGCGCGCCGAGATGTTCGGCCAGCGCCAAGTAGCAGGTGATCTGCGGCGTTGGGACGAACCGGCCGCTGCAGCGTCGGGCCTGGAGCCGATCGGTCAGCAGAAAGCCGCGCCCGCCCCGGGCGTAGCCGACCCGCCGGTGCACGCCTCCGAGCCAAAACATCAGGGCGCTGCGAAAACTGTTCGGCAGAAGGACGCCCGTCTCGATGGATTCGCGCCGCAGCGCCCGCACGGCCGCGCGGAACGGTCCTGCTGACTTGTCGGCCTCGATGAACGCGTCCGTCCACGGGTTCGGGTCGAGGACCGGACGCACGTATGGGCGTGCGACGGCTACGATACGCTCGTCGGGAAAACGTGCGCGAAGGGCACGCAAGGTCGGCGTCGCCATGACGGCATCGCCTACCCAATTCGGCAATGCCACCGCCAGCGTCATGGCCTTCTCTCGAAAAGCACAAGCGCGACGACCACCAGTTGCAGAAAAACGGCGAGTTGGATGTACAGGGCCTTCTCTTCGCTCACAAGCCCCAGAACCAGGCCACAGAAGAGCGCGCCGGCCTGGATGATGTATGCCAGCATCCGCAGCCACGTCAGGCCCGATATCTGCCGCGCCCGGTTCATCCGCCGCAGTTCCACAAGCATCGACCGCAGCAGGTCCTTCTCTCCGCTCGGAAACGCACCGGCCGACTCGCGAGGATGGCGGGCAAGACACTCGGAGCACAGGAGGAATCCGTCGCGCTCGCCGGCCTTTCCGTCGGCAAGGTCGCTCTCCGAGACGTCCTGTCCGCAGCGGGCGCACTGCCCCGCCATCGCAGCCAAGCGGGAAGCACCCTCTGGAGCCATGACGGGCTCCTCCTCTGATGTTTCGGGTTCCGGCTCGTCGGACGGTTGCTCGTCCGGCACCTGTTCGAGAACACCCACGGCCTCGACGTCTTCGGAGGCTTGCGCCTCCTCCGTATCCTCGATGTTCTCTTCGGGCGGCGCCGCGTCCTCGACCTGAGCCGACTCGTCGGTCTCTGTGGACTCGGAAACTTCCTCGGACGATGGCTCTTCCATCGTTTCGTCCGGCGGCTCCTCGGCCTGCTCGTCTACGGTTTCAGGGGTCTCGCTGGCGAGGTCGGCCTCGGCATCCGCGATGCCGAGAATGATGCGGGCGGCCTCGGCCAGGCTGTCGGCCTCGGCCGTGGGCAGGCCGACATCCGGCGGACGGGCGAAGTCGTGGTCCGCGTCGGCCGGCAGTTTGATTGTCTTCGCACCGGCGGCCTGGCCGGCCGCAATGTCTCGCCATGTGTCGCCCACCGTCCACGAAGCCGAAAGGTCGATCCGGAAGTCTTCCGCCGCTTGCAGGATGAGCCCCGGCTTGGGCTTTCGGCAATCGCACTCGACGACCAGGTCGGGCCTGGGCGAGTTCGGGAGGTCGGGATGGTGCGGGCACACGTAGTAGGCGTCCAGCCGCACGCCGAGCATGTCGAGTTGCTCATCGAGGGCCTGATGAAACCGTTCGAGATCCTCTTCGGTCGAAAGGCCGCGCGCCATGCCCGACTGGTTCGTGACGACGATCAGTTTGTATCCACCTTCTGCCAGGTCTGCCAGCGCGCGGCCCACCCCGCCAAGGATACGGATCTGCTCCGGCCGGGAGGCGTAGCCGACCTCCTCGATAAGCGTTCCGTCACGGTCCAGAAATACTGCCGCATCGGCCACGAGGTATCATCCTTCGGTTTCGGGCGTCTCTTTCGCGAAGGCGCCCTGTTCGAGGAGTCCGCAGAGAATATGGAGGAGCACCAGATGCCCTTCCTGAATCGGCGGACTCGAGTCGGCCGGCACGCAGAGCACCACGTCGCAGAGTTCCTTCAACTTGCCGCCGCCGCGGCCGGTCATTCCAAGCACCTTGGCCCCGCGCTTGCGGGCAAGCGACACCGCCTTCAGGACGTTAACGCTGTTGCCGCTCGTTGAAAGCGCCCAGAGCACGTCGCCCTCCTTGACGAGGCCCTCAACCTGCCGCGCGAAAACGTCCTCGAAATCGTAATCGTTCGCGACGGCCGTCAGGATGCTCGTGTCGGTCGTCAGTGCGACGCAGGGCAGGGCGGCCCGTTCCTTGAGGAACCGTCCGACCAGTTCCCCGGCAATGTGCTGGGCCTGGGCGGCGCTGCCCCCGTCGCCGCAGACGTAAACCGTGTGCCCGCCGCGGACGGCCTCGATGAGCATCTTGGCAGCACGGGCCGTCGGCTCGGCCAGTTCGTCGGCCATCTGCGTGCACACGTCGGCACTCATGCGAAGATGCGCCTGGATCGGTTCGATCATGACGATCCTCCCTTCGGCGGGCGGGATGCCGCCGCGCCGGTGCCTCGGATACGGTTCACCAGGTCGGTCGTGCTGAGACCTTTGACGAGGGGGGCCAGGACCACTCGGCCGCCATACGATTCGACGAACCTGCGGCCGACCACGCCTTTGCGCCGCCAATCCTCGCCCTTGATGAGGGCGTCGGGACGGACGGCCTCGATGAGTTTCTGCGGTGTGTCCTCGTCGAAGATGACGATGTAGTCAATCACCTCGATGGCCGAGAGCACGCGGGCGCGCTGCCGCTGAGGACAGATCGGGCGCTGCGGCCCTTTCAGGGCGCGGACGCTCCGGTCGGAGTTCAATCCGACGACGAGGACGTCGCTCTGGCTGGCGGCGAAGTCGAAATACTCGATGTGCCCCGCATGAATCAGATCGAAGCAGCCGTTCGTAAACGCCACGCTCTCGCCGCGCGCCCGGTGCCGGGCCAGGTCGGCGAGCAGACCGTCGAGCGTCCGGAGTTTGTTGCCGCTGCGGCGGGCCTCCTCAAGCAGTTCGGTAATGATCTCGTCGCGCGAGACGGTCTGGACGCCGAACTTCATGACCTCCAGCCCGCCGGCCACGTTCGCCAGACGCACCGCGTCCGGCAACGGTGCCCCCGCCGCCAGCGCGAGCGCAATGACCGAGATGACCATGTCGCCGGCGCCCGTCACGTCGTAAACCGGCCGCGGCCGCGTCGGGATCATCTTGCCGGGCTTTCCCCTGGCGGCCAGCCAGGCGCCTTCCTTGTCGAGGGTGACGACCAGTGCGTCGAGCGCCAACTCGTGGAGCAACCGTTTCGCGGCCCGCCGGACGGCTCCCCGACCGGTCAGGCGGACGCCGGACGCCAGTTCCGTCTCGCTCCGGTTTGGCGTCAGGAGCGTCGCACGACGGTACTTGCTGTAGTCGGGCGCCTTGATGGGATCGACCACGACGGGGACCTTGCTGCGGCGGGCCATGCGGATGACCGACCGGGTGAGGCGCGGCGTCAGAACGCCCTTGTTGTAATCGCTGATGACGGCGCCGTCGGCGGCTTTCAGAGCCACCTCGAACTTTGAAAGCAGGCGGTCCTCGATCTGGCGGGAGAGCGGGCGGGTGTCTTCCTGGTCCACGCGGAGCACCTGCTGCGGATGGCGTTGTTGGGCACGTCCGACGAACCGCGTCTTGATGGTGGTCGGCCGGTCGCCGAGGCGCAGAAGGCCGCCCGTCCGGACACCACCTTCCTTCAATTCGCGTCCGACCTCGGCGCCCGCGGCGTCGCGACCGATAACGCTGAACACGCTGACGGCCGCGCCGAGGGCCCGGAGGTTGGCAACAACAGACCCCGCGCCGCCGAGACGGCTCTCCGTGTCCTCGGCCCGGAGAATCTGGATGGGCGCCTCAGGGCTGATGCGCTCGGCATCGCCGTAGACGTAACGGTCGAGCATGAGGTCGCCGACCACCAGGATCCTCGGCCGCCCGAGCCCCTCAACGAGTTGAACGAGTTGGCGGTACACACATCTCTCCTACCCGGATTCGAGTTCCAGCAGCACGAGATGCCTCAGCAAAGGCATCAGGATCTCGTTGTGGCCGGTCAGGGCGATTCCGCGATCGGTCGGCCGCGTGAGGACGTTTTCTCGCGGCCGGTAGTGTTGAATCTGGTCGAGGTTGGCGGTGACCATCTTCTCGAGCGTTGCCCCGAGGTTCGTCGCCACGGCGTAGGCCTTCATAAAGACTTCGGGCAGAATGACGGCCGATCCGAGGTTGATCCAAACACCGTCGCGCATGTCGGCGACGACGGCGCAGAGTTTGCGGAAGTCAAGGAGCGTGGCCTCGCCGATGTCGCCGCCGTCGGCTTCGGGATGCATGTGCACGGTGTCGGTCCCGATGGCCACGTGGACGGTGGCGGTGCAGCCGAGGCGGCTGGCGGATGCCAGGATGCTGATCTCGGCGTGCGGGAACTCCTCGGGATCCTCGTTCATGAGGTCGCCGATGGCCTGGCCCAGGCCGCGGTGGCGGCCGAGTCGCGCGGCGTCGTTCAGGTAACTCGGCGTCTCCTCGACCATGCCGAAGCGGCCGTCGCGGATCGTCTGGGCGGGGTCCTCGCTGGTGGCGCCGTGGTAGGCGAGTTCCAGGTCGTGGATGGCGCCCGCCCCGTGGGTGACCACGGCCGTGATGATCCCGGTTTCCATCATGTCGATGAGCAGGGGCCCCAAGCCACACTTGACGACGTGCCCTCCGAAGGCGACCGCGACGGGTGCGTCGGCCTTGACGGCGCGGGCGATGGACGCCGCGAGGTCGTGAAGTCCGGCGGTCACGGGCGTGGAGGGCAGGGAATCGAAGAAGTCGGCCATCGAGGCGCCCGCGCCGGCTGGAGACACGAGATCGGCCAGGCGGACCTTGTGCTCCCGCTCGGCGATGGAGAACGTCTCGAGCCGCTTCAGGTCAATCGGTTGGTACGCCTTGGGTTGGCGCATCAGTGTTCCCCCTGGCTCTTGGAGGCGGCGAGTAGCGCGGCGATTCGGCGACGCAGCACGTCCTCGCCCTCCGTTATGCGAAGGTCGATCTGAAGGGCTGCCACCCCGACTCGGGACGCGACCCCTGCGGCCTCGATCATCGGGAGCCATTTTACAAAATCCTTGCCCGTGGTCACAAGCATCTTGGCGCCCGCCGCCTCGGCCGCGCCGACGAGTCGGTTCAGGTCCTCGCGTGTGTAAACGTGGTGGTCGCGGAACGTTTCGAACGGCGCAATGCATGCCCCCAGTCGCTCCAGGGTTATGCGAAAGGCTTGCGGATTGCCGATGCCGCAAACTGCCGCGACTTCGCGGCCCGCGAGCCACTCGAGGTCGCGTCGCGAACCGTCCGGCAGGAGGATAGCGGTCGGTTGATGTTCGGCCAGGAGAACGGGCGTTTCGCCAAGTGCGAGCCTGCCGACCTCCGTTTTCAGTTTTGCCAACTCGTCGGCGGCGATCGATTCCGTCCGGGTGATGACGATGACGTCGGCTCGCCGCAAGGCCGATAGCGGCTCGCGCAGGAGGCCGCGCGGCAACAGGCGGCCGTAACCGAAGGGGCGCAGGGCGTCGAGCAGGACGATGTCGAGGTCGCGCGCGCATCGGCGGTGCTGAAAGCCGTCGTCGAGAATCGCAACGTCGCACGGACGGCGTCGCATCCACTCCTCAATGGCCCGGACGCGATCGGGGTTCTGAACGTGGGGCACGTCGGGGCACAGACGCTGGAGTTCGCGGGCTTCCTCATTGGGCCGGCCCTCGTCGCTTCCGTAGCCGCGGCTGACGATGAGCGGCGCGCCGCCCATTCGCGTCACCAGGTCCGCCAGGTAGGCTGCCATCGGCGTCTTGCCTGTCCCGCCGACCGTCAGGTTCCCGACGCTCACGACGGGGCAGGGGGGGTGTTGGACCCCGCCGGGAAGAAGCCGCCGCAGGTTGCCGGCGGCAAGCCCGAGACGGTAAACGAACGAGAGCACCCAAAGGCCGAACCGCGCGAGCGACGCCGCAACACCTCGCGTCTCGCCCGAGACGAGGGCCAGCCACCGGCTTTGGCGATCCGGCGGCGGTTGGGGCATCGCGGTTGATCGGTCGGCGTCCATAACCCTCGTCCATGCGCGATGCGAAGGATTATTGCTGAGCCAACTTCTCGATGACGGCTTGCCCCATTTCGCGGGTGCCCACGGCGGTGGGGTCGTCGCGGTGCGGCTTCATGTCGTAGGTAACCGACTTGCCCTCGGCGATGACGGCGGCGACCGCCGCTTCGAGACGGCGGGCAGCGTCCTTCTCGCCCAGGTGATCGAGCATGAGCATGCCCGAGAGGATCAGCGCTGTGGGGTTGACCTTGTTCTGCCCCGTGTATTTCGGGGCGGAGCCATGCGTGGCTTCGAAAATCGCACCATCGTCGCCGATGTTTGCACCCGGCGCAACGCCGAGCCCGCCGACCAGGCCCGCGCACAGGTCGCTCAGGATGTCGCCGTAGAGGTTCGGCAGGACCAGCACGTCGTACAGTTCCGGCTTCTGCACAAGTTGCATGCACATGTTGTCCACGATGCGGTCCTCGAACTCGATGTCGGTGTACGCCTCGGCCACGTGGCGTGCCACCTCCAGCCACAGGCCGTCGGAGTGCTTCATGATGTTGGCCTTGTGGATGGTCGTGACCTTGCTGCGGCCGTGCCGGCGGGCGTAGCGGAAGGCGAAGTGGTGGACCCGCTCGGTGGCCTCAACGCTGATGGGCTTGATGCTGATGCCGGTTGTGTCCTCGCCGGTCCGGATCTTCTTGTCCTCGCTGAGTTCGTTGATCGTCCGGTGGAGCGTCCGGGTTGCTTCCCGGCCCTTCTCGAACTCGACGCCCGCGTACAGGTCCTCGGTGTTCTCGCGAACGATTACCAGGTCGATGTTCTCGTAGCGGCTGCGGACGCCGGGATACCACTTGCAGGGTCTCAAGCACGCGTACAGGTTGAACGTCTGCCGCAGGTGAACGTTAACGCTTCGGAACCCCTTTCCGACGGGCGTCGTGATGGGAGCCTTCAGGGCGACGCCCGTCCGCCGGATGCTCTCCATGAGCGCGTCGGGCAGGGGTGTGCCGCACGTTTCGAGGCAGTCCGTGCCCGCTTCCTGGACGTCCCAGTTGATCTCGGCGCCGGTGGCGTTGATGACGTCGCGTGTCACCTCCGCCAGCGACGGCCCGGTTCCATCACCGAGGACCAACGTTACGTCGTGTGCCATGCTTGCCTTTCCTGCTGTGGAACCGGCGGACCAGACAACGCCCAACGTCCGCCACTGAAGGGCGCGAAGAAGCGATTATGCTATGCAGGCCTCGTGGGGGTGTCAACGGTTTTTGCCCGTCCGGGCAGGTGGTCGAGCAGTTCGGTGAGCGTCTCGATGCGAAGGTCCGGCGCCGGGCCCTCGTCGTCGGCGTCGGGCCCGTCGCGGACGATCAGCGCTGTACGCAGGCCCATCTGCCCGGCCCCGAGGATATCTGCCGTGCGGTCGTCGCCGACGAACATGGCGCGCCGGGCCGGCACGCCCAGTTGGTCCAGGGCCGCGCGGAAGATGCGGGCGTCGGGTTTCCGGAACCCCACGTCGCTGGAGAAACATGCGGCGTCGAACAGCGGCGCGAGCGCGAACCGCTCCAATTGCCCCACCCACAAGTAATCCGGCGTGCCCCACGGCGTATTCGAGACGAGCCCCAGCCGGTATCCCCGGTCCCGGAGCGCCTGCAGGGTCGCAACAGAGTCGTCAAACAGCCAGCCCTTTGCCACGAGCGGTCGCGCACACATCTCGCCCATGCCCGGCAAGGTGCGACCGCTGAGGCTGCGGACCATACGCCGCAGGGCCGTTGCGACACGGTGGGGGAGGGGGCTGTCCGCGTGGGCCGCCCGACGGCGGGCATGGGCCTCTTCGGGGCCGGGAACGGCTGCGGCGGGAGGCGATTCGGCATCCGAACCGACCAGCATCCCCGTGACCAGCGCCTTGGCGCATCGGACGACGACCACCGGCAGGCTCGGCACCGGATACTGCGCCAGCGTGCCGCCGAGATCGAACAGCACGGCCTGGATGTCGGCAAACGCTCCCATGGTCTCTCAGAATAAACGATAGGCGTACGCGCGGTTGTTTGGATCGAAGTCGCTGTCCGTCACGCCCGGATTGACCGCAAGGTCCGTGTAGAAGTAATGGCTGATGAGTTCGCCGCCCCAATCGTACGCGTCGGTGCGGACGCAGACCAGGTACTCGACGTCGATGAAGATGATGAGCGTCTTGCACGGGTAGCCCCTGTTCTCGGGCAGGACACGCTTGAAGACGTAGGACGGTCGGCCGCCGTCGTGCCGGATGCCTTCGTAGGTCAGCGTCAGGTGGCCCTTGGCCTGGGCCTGCTCGCACTGGCCCGTGATGAGTGAAATCATGTTTCCCATGCCGGCCATCGTAATGGGCCTGCGGCTGTGTTTCATAGCCAGTTTGCCGTGGGGGTCGATCGAGACCTTCCGGAAGATGAGGCCGAGGATGCCGGGCGGGTGAACGACGGCCTTGCTCTTGTAGGCGCCCTCGACGTAGATGACTTCCTGGCCTTTTCGCGGTTCGACGACCCATTTCAGGTAGACGCTGAAGGGCGTCTTGCGGAACTTCATGCGCATCGTTTCCGGCTTGTGGAGGCGGCCGCCGATTCGCTCGACCTTCTGGAACCGGCACGTGTAGCCGACAACGCGCTCGGCGTGCCAGGCGCGAGCCACCTGCAGGAGCCCGACCGGGTTGCTCCGCGCAAGTGTCTCCATCTCCTCGCGACCTTTGGGGTACACGGGGGATGGGGTGCTCGGGATCGGTTTTGCCTCCGGGGTCTCAGCGCAGAAGGCAGCCCCGATGGCGACGCATACGCCGACCAGGGCAAACGCCCTTGCGGCGTGGGATGCGAGGTGCGACCGGCGGCTGCAGGGACGTGTCGCGTGCGGCCGGTTGGTGGGTTCAGCCATCTCGGCGCTCTCGACCGGCGCGGTGCCCCTACTGGGGGACGGCACCCCGCGTCAGGAGGATGGGAAAGAGGGAGTAAGTCCGCCTCTGGCCGACACGATCAAATCCGGCGTCCTTAAACATTACCTTGACATCGTGCGACTCGCGGTGCCAGACCTGCCCGCCCTCCACCTGGGTAATAATGAGGTCGTATACGATGCGCCCGATGAACTGGTCGGGCCACCCGTCCAGCAGGAAAAACTGGCCGCCAGGTTTCAGCACGCGATGCAACTCACGAACTACCGCCTCCTGATTCGGGTAATGGTGAAAGGAATTGGCGCAGGTGACGACGTCGAACGTCTTGTCGGCAAAGGGAACGTGCTCGCTGTCGGCCACTGTCAGCCGGACACTGCCCGTGTAGCCGTTCAACTTGAACCGAGCCCGGTGGAGCATCGGTTCGCACAGGTCCAGGCCAATGACCTGCCACCCGCGCAGGGCGAGCCGCTTCGCCAGTTCACCCGTGCCGCAGCCCACGTCGAGGATGCGGCCGGGCGGCACGGCCGCCAGTTCCTTGACGATCATCTTGTGCGACGGCTCAAACAGAAAGTGGTTGAGCCAGTGGGCATCGTACGTCGTTGCCCAGTCGCAGAACTCGGCGTGAGCCGTGCGCTTCAGGTCGTGATTCACAAAACCCCACCTCAGCGGCTCTGGGGAATCCCATCGCCGCATCGCACTTCCGTTGCAGTCTATCGGCAAATCAGCCCGACATTATACAAGCAGTCTCGGGAATTTCCAGGCGATAATCAAATAAAGGCCGAGGCCGAACCGCAACCCCGCCTGCTGTGGGGCGCTGTCGGGTACTCTGCGCCGGTTCGGCATTGCCCTCGACGATACGTGGCGGCTAGAATTCGGCGACCTGGAGGAGAAGTCGGTGGTCCTGGAACTGGCAGCGCTGGCCTTTGCAAGTTTTGTGGTTGCCCTTTCCGGCGCCCTGATGCCTGGGCCCGTGCTTGCCGTAACCCTGGCGGGGAGCCGGCGGCACGGTTTCTGGTTCGGCCCGCGGGTCGTGCTCGGTCATGCCCTTGTCGAACTGCCGCTCGTTCTGCTCCTCTATTGGGGCCTGGGAGAGGCGCTGAAAAGTTCCTGGATCGTCATTGTCATCGGGTGCGTCGGGGCCGTGGCGATGGCCGTGATGGCAGTCGGCATGCTTTGCCAGACCCGTCGCGTGGACGATCCGGACGCCCACCAGGGCGGCGTGCTTCGTCTCGGCGCCGTCCCGTCGGGCGCCGTCACAAGCCTGCTGAACCCGTACTGGTACCTGTGGTGGGTCACGATCGGGGCGGTCATGGTAGCCAGTGCACAGACGGCCGGCTGGCTGGGGCTGGTTGTCTTTTTCGCAGGTCATATCAGCGGGGACCTCGGCTGGTACAGCGCGGTTTCGTTCAGCGTGAGCCGCGGCCGGCGCTACCTTCAGGGACGGCTCTACAAGGGGCTGCTCATCGGTTGCGCGCTGATTCTGCTGGCCATGGCCGCGCTGTTCGCGAAACTCGCGGCAGAGAAGGTCCTTGCCATCGAGGCCGGATGAACTGCCCAGGCGGCCGTGAAAGGTCTTGACAGACCGCCAGCCGTCCCTTATGGTTCCATGGCGTCATCAGCGTTGATGATGAGCCCCGGAAACATGTGGAGGATGAACGCCCGGTGCAGCCGCCGAGCGGCGCACGGGCGGAAAACGCTATGCCTACGGTCAATCTTCCTGACGGACATACCGTGGAAGTGGCCGATGGGGTAAGCGTCGCAGACGTTGCCAGCCAGATCGGTTCAGGCCTGGCCAAAGCCGCCGTCGCTGCCAGGCTGAACGGCAAGTTGGTGGATCTCTCGACCGTCCTCGGCCCCGACGGGCCGTACGACCTGGTGATCCTGACCGACAAAAGCGACGAGGCCCTTTCGATTCTTCGCCACTCCACCGCTCACGTGATGGCGGCCGCTGTGCGCCGCATGTACGGAGACGGTGTGAAATTCGGCATCGGTCCGGCCATTGAGGACGGGTTCTACTACGATTTCGACCTCCAGGAACGGATCACCGACGAGGACCTGGAGCGGCTTGAGGCCGAGATGGCCAAGATTATCGCCGAGAACGCGCCGCTGGAGCGGCGGGAAGTCTCGCACGACGAGGCGGTCTCGCTCATGCAGTCCGCCGGCCAGCAGTACAAGGTCGAACTGCTCCAGGACATCGCCGCCGGCAGCCTTGCCAAAGGCGAGCAAATCCACGATGCCGAGGCCAAGCCCCAGGCAGGCGAGACGGTATCGCTGTACCGGTTGGCCGACTTCGTGGACCTGTGCCGAGGGCCGCACATCCCGCACGCCGGCAAGATCCCCGCGCTGAAACTGCTGAGCGTCGCGGGCAGTTACTGGCGCGGCGACTCGACCCGCCCGATGCTTCAGCGCATCTACGGCACGGCGTTCTTCTCGAAGAAAGCGCTCCAGGAGCACTTGGCGCGCGTCGAAGAGGCCAAGAAACGCGATCACCGCCGCATCGGCAGGGACTTGGACCTGTTCAGTTTCCACAAGGAAGGTCCGGGTTTTGCCTTCATGCACCACAACGGGATGGTGATCCTGAACGAAATCCTGGCGTACTGGCGCCGGGTCCACTATCAGGCGGGTTATGAGGAGATACGCACGCCCACGATCTTGAGCGAGGAACTCTGGCACCGCAGCGGCCACTGGGACAACTACCGCGAGGCCATGTATTTCACCGAGATCGACGAGGCGGCCTACGCCGTCAAGCCGATGAACTGCCCCGGTGGGTTGCTCGTGTACCTGAACCGACCGCACTCCTACCGCGAACTGCCGATGCGCGTGGCCGAACTCGGTCTCGTTCACCGTCACGAGAAGAGCGGCGTCCTGCACGGCCTGCTGCGCGTGCGACAGTTCACCCAGGACGACGCCCACATCTTCTGCCTGCCCGAGCAGGTGCAGGACGAGGTCGTCGGCGTCATCGACCTCGTTGACACGATCTATCGCACCTTCGGATTCCAGGACGTGCGGGTCGAACTCTCAACACGGCCGGAGCACTCCATCGGCACCGACGAGATGTGGCAGCACGCAACCGGGGCGCTGCGGGGGGCGCTTGAGGCGCGCGGTATCGATTACACGGTCAACGAGGGGGAAGGGACGTTCTACGCTCCCAAGATCGATTATCACGTCCGAGACTGCCTCGGACGGTCGTGGCAGTGCGGAACGATCCAGGTGGACCTGGCCATGCCCGAGCGCTTCGACCTGACCTACGTGGGGCAGGACAACGCCGAGCACCGGCCCGCGATGATCCACCGGGCGATCCTCGGAAGCGTCGAGCGGTTCCTCGGCATCCTTATCGAGCACTATGGCGGCGATTTCCCGCTCTGGCTGGCGCCGGTCCAGGTGGCGATTCTGCCCGTCAGCGACCGATACAATACATACGGAGCGAAGGTGCTCGAGATGCTCGACGGCGCCGGCCTTCGCACCAAACTCGACGGCGCCAGCGACAAGGTGAGCGCCAAGATTCGCCGCGCTACCCTCCGCCGTATCCCCTACATGCTCATCGTCGGCGAAAAAGAGGTGGCGGCGGGAACTGTCAGCGTGCGAGACAAAACCCTCGGCGACCAGGGCGCCGAATCGATACAGGCGTTCGTCGCTCGCGCGGGCGACGAGATCTACGAGAAACGGCTGCGCCCGACGGCACCAGGTCCCGCTTAGGCCGCAGACCGTACGAAACATCGAACGGGGACCGCTTGTGAGGAGGAACGCTTGAAACAGGCGAGGCAGCGGATCAACGATCAGATCAAGATCTCGCCGCTGCGAGTGATTGGGGTAGATGGCGAACAACTCGGCATCGTGGAGCGCGACGAGGCACTCCGGATCGCCGCCGAGGCCGACTTGGACCTGGTGGAAGTTGCGCCGCACGTGCGGCCGCCCGTCTGCAAGATCATGGACTATGGGAAGTTTAAGTACGAGCAGTCCAAGAAAAGCCACAAGAGCCGGGCCAAGAGCCACGAGGTGCGGCTGAAGGGAATCCGGATCCGACCGAAGACCGAAGCACACGATCGCGACTTCAAGATTCAGCAGGCCCGCCATTTCCTGGAGGCCGGCGACAAAGTGATGGTCAACATGCTCTTCCGCGGTCGCGAGTTGTCGCACATGGACTACGCCGAGCAGAACATGCGGGCCTTTGTCGAGCAGTTGGCCGACGTGTCCACGGTCGAACGGGGACCTTCGAGGGAAGGCAGGCGGATGATCCTCATCCTCCTTCCCAACAAGAAGCCGTCCTGACAGAAATCAGGCCACGAAATCCCGACGCCAAGCCGCCCGGGCCTTACGCCGGCGGCAGGGCAGAGGCGCGTTCTATAATCCTGACAAACCATAGGGAGAAACCGCAAGACATGCCCAAGGGAAAGACACACAAAGGAACCGCTAAACGCATGCGCAAAACCCGGACCGGAAAGATCGTCCGGAACCGCGCGGGAACCAGTCACCTGATGAGTGGAAAGACCGGCAAACGCCGACGCCGCCTCCGCACCAAAAATACCGTCAAGGCGGGCCAGGTGAAGACGTACTCGCGCCTGCTCGGCGGCTGACACCGCACGGGCGCTGCGAATAAGCAGGAGACCAACCATGCCTCGAACACGAAAAGGGGCCACGCGCCGCCAGAACAAGCACCGGCTGCGGCGGCGGACGAAGGGATACTTCGGCGCACGCGGAAAACTCTACCGCGTTGCCAAGCAGTCCCGCATGAAAGCCGACCAGTACGCCTACCGCGACCGCCGCACCAAAAAACGCGACTTCCGCCGCCTCTGGATTACCCGCATCAGCGCTGCCTGCCGCCAGCGCGACATCTCTTACAGCCGTTTCGTCGGCGGCCTGAAGAAGAGCGGCATCCAACTCGACCGGAAGTCACTGGCCGACCTGGCCTTGAACGATCCGAAGGCGTTCGACGCCGTCATCGAAGAGGCACGTGCGGCTCTCGGAGGCTGAGATGGCCAGTCTCGCCGAACTCACGACGCTTCAGAACGAGGCACTCAGCCTGATCGCCGACGCCGACGATGTCGATGCCCTGGAGGCCGCGCGTATCGAATGGCTCGGCCGCAAGGCCGGCCGCATTACGGCCCTCCTGAGGTCCATCAAGTCGGTCCCCGCCGATGAGCGGGCCGAGTTCGGCGAGGCCGTCAATGCCCTGAAGGCCCTCGTGACGGAGCACCTGGCCCGTCGGCAAAGCGAACTGGAGAGCGGGCGGACGAAGCGGACGAGCGTGGACGTGACGATGCCGGGCCGGCGGCTGCGTCTCGGCCGGATTCACCCCATCGCGCGGGCCACCCGCGAAATGGTTGAGATCTTCGGCCGCCTCGGATTCGCCTGCGTCGAAGGGCCGGAGGTCGAAGACGAGTGGCACAACTTCGTCGGCCTCAACATTCCCCCCGCCCATCCGGCCCGCGACCCGCTCGACAACTACTACCTCAGTGACAACGTCCTGCTGCGCAGCCAGACCTCCACGGTCCAGATTCGCATTATGGAGACGCAGCCGCCGCCCGTCCGGGTGGTGGCGCCGGGCCGGGTGTATCGGCCGGATACGGTGGACGCCGGCCACTCGAACATGTTTCACCAACTGGAGGGCCTTTGGGTGGAGGAGGGCGTGACCTTCGCCGACCTGAAAAGCGTTCTGACGACCTTCGCGCGGGCCTTCATCGGCCGCGAGGCCCGTACGCGGTTCCTGCCGAGTTACTTCCCGTTCACCGAGCCGAGCGCCGAGTTCTACTTCTCATGCCTGCTGTGCGGCGGGTCCGGCTGCCCGGCGTGCAAACGGACCGGCTGGATGGAGGTCGGCGGATGCGGAATGGTTGACCCGAACGTCTTCGAGGCCGTTGGCTACGACCCGGAGAAAGTGACCGGCTTTGCGTTCGGCTTCGGCATCGACCGCTCGGCCATGCTCAAGTACGGCATCAAAGACATCCGCCTGCTGTTTGCGAACGACGTGCGTTTCCTGCGGCAGTTCTGAAGGGCAAGACGGCAAGAACGGAGTCCGTGATTTCAGTTTTCTTGCTGCCTTGCGGCTTTGCATGGTCCTGGATTGCCGTAACATGCCGCCACCTGCATAAGACTTACGTCAATTTTCACCTCGCCGAAACACCCAAATGCGCGTTTTTTTTGGCTCCGAGCCCCGTTTCTGGGCCGTCAGGGGCGATTTGGGCCCAAATGTTAAGATAGGTAAGGCAAAACGCGCTGGTTTTTGATCCGTTTTTGCGATTTATGTGTCCGTTTTTGTCCGTTTTTGTTCCGTTTTGTTCCGTTTTTGATGGGTTTTTGAGGGGGCGAAATTGATGTAAGTCACCATGCCACAATGGCAGGCCGGACCAGCGGCCGCAAAGGCCCGAAAAGTTGTTAGAGTTCTAACAAAACGGAGGGAGGGGCGAGGATTTTGTTAGAGTTCTAACAATCGGGTCGAAAATGGCAATGGCTTTGACCGCAGAGGACGCCGAGAACGCAGAGAACGGCGGTTACTGGGTAACGGCCAACGGCAACGGCCCGTTCCAAGCCGCGACCGCAAGGGAGCGGAACGCAGAGAACGGCGACAGATTGAGTAACGGCAAGCGGCAAACGGCCAACGGCCCGTTCCAAGCCGCGACCGCAAGGGAGCGCGTATTTGCACAGCCAATGCCGAATGACAAATGCCGAATGCCCGCCTGCGGCGGGGAAAGGGGGGCAAAGGCCAAAAAGGACGCCGCCTCCGAAGAGGCGGCGGTGCCTGCGAATCCTCTCACGCCAAAGCGTGAGGGCCTTGGTGTGAAAAGACCGCGAACCAGGGTTGGTTACACCCACATACACTATGGACAACCGCCCCGGGAATGTCAATAATATTTTTGCTTTTTTTGCACGCCAGGAAGAAAGGGACCGCCATGACCCGCTACACACTCGGACTCGATTTGGGCAGCAACTCGGTCGGCTGGGCGATGATCGCCGCCGACGGCGACACGTTCGACGACGGCCGCCGCATCCGCGCGGGCGTGCGGGTGTTCCCAGAAGGGGTCCCGCACCTGAATGAGAAGAAGGAGCAGGCCCCCGGCCAGACGCGCCGCGAGAAGCGCAGCCAGCGCCGGGTCGTCTACCGACGCCGCCAGCGCCGGCGCCTGCTGCACGGCATCCTTTCTGCAGGCGGGCTTGTTCCTGAGGACCGCGATGCTTTCAGGGCGCTGATGAAGCAGAACCCCTACGAGATCCGTGCGCGGGGGCTCGATGAAGCCCTTGAGCCGCATGAGTTTGGCCGCGCGCTTTACCACATGTGCCAGCGCCGCGGATTCAAGTCGAACCGCAAGACCGAGTCAGAGGACGACAACAAGGTCACCAAGGACGCGGGGGCTCTCCAAGTAGAGATACAAGAGGCACGCTGCCGCACCCTCGGCGAATACCGCGCCAAGCGCCTGGCCGCACAGAATCACGCCAGCGATGATGACCAGCGCACGCGTGGCCGGTACACCCTCCGTGCCATGTACGAGGACGAGTTCGCCCTGCTCTGGGAGGCCCAGGCCAAGCACCACCCGGACTTGCTGAGCGATGATCTGAAAGCCCGCGTGCACCATGCCATCTTCTACCAGCGTCCACTGCGCTTCGACCCGGAAGTCATCGGGGAGTGTGAACTTGAGCAAGGCGAGAAGCGCTGTCCACGCGCGCACTGGCTGGCGGAACGGTTCCGCATGGTCCAGGAGATTAACAACCTGCGCGTTGTCCGCGCTTCGGGCGAGACGACGGCGCTGTCGGCGGACGAGCGGGCCAGGTTGACCGATGCGCTCGGCAGCAAAACCAAGATGAAGTTCTCGGCCATACGCAAGCACCTCGGCCTCCAGGACGCCGAGACGTTCAATCTCGAAACCGAGGGCAAACGCGACTACCTTTGGGGCAACCGCGTGGAGGCCGCCCTGCGGCACAAGACGTTGCGGAAGTGGTACGACGGTCTGACACAGGACGCCCGCGAGGCGGTGTATGACGCGCTGGCCGACGTGCAGGACCCCGAAAACCTGCGCCGCCTTGCCATCGAAGACTGGGGCTGCACCGAGGCCCAGGCCGGGCAACTCCTGAAGATCAAGCCGCCGAAGGGCCACCGGCGGGTCTCCCTGAAGGCCATCCGCAAGATGCTGCCTTACCTGGAACCGGATCACGCGTGCGACGAGCGCTGCTGCAAACTGTGCCCGGACAAAGACCCGGACGCCGGCCACGTGGTCAGCGAGGCCAAGGCCCTGGCCGGCTACGAACTCGCGCCGCCCGTGGCCACGTTCGACCGCCTGCCGGCGGCCGCAGACGTTATCCAGAACCTGACGAACCCTCTTGTCCGCCGCGCACTTACCGAGACGCGCAAGGTCGTCAACGCCCTGGTCCGCCAGTACGGCACGGCGGAGGAGATCGTGGTGGAACTGGCGCGCGACATGAAGCACAGCAGGGAGCGGCGGCGCGACATCTTCTTCGACAACGTCCGCCGCCGGAAGGAGAACGACGCAATCCGCGACCGCCTCGTCGCCGAGTTCAACATTCCCAATCCCTCCCGGCAGGACGTCATCAAGTACCGTCTTTGGGAGGAGTGCGGGGGGCTGTGCGTCTATACCGGCAAGAATATCCCGAAGACGAAGTTGTTGTCGCCCGAAGTCCAGATCGAACACATCTACCCCCTCGACCGCAGCCTCGACGATTCCTACCTGAACAAGACCCTGTGCTACGGTGCCGAGGTCAACCGCGACAAGGGCAACCGCACACCCTACGAGGCGTACCACGACACGCCGGAATTCGAGGGCATCCTTCAGCGGGCCAAGCGCCTGCCGTGGAAGAAACGCCGCCGCTTCACCGTCAAGGAGGTCGAGTTCGACAATTTCGCGAATCGCCAACTCAACGACACCCGCTACGCCAGCCAATTGGCCATGCGCTACCTGAGAAGCCTCGGAGTTGAGGTGCGGCCCGTCAAAGGCCAGACCACCAGCAAACTCGGCCACTACTGGGGACTGTACGGCGTCCTGGGCACCGACTACAGCAAGTCCCGCGACGACCACCGCTACCACGCCATCGACGCCGTCGTGATCGCCCTGACGACTCGCTCCCACCTTCAGCGTCTTTCGGGTGTCGTCGGCAACGCCCCGAAAGACGCGCCTATGCAGCCGCCGTGGCAGGGGTTCTGGGACCAGGTCCGCGAGGCCATCCACGCGATCAACGTCTCCCACCGCGCGCACCGGAAACTGCGTGGCGGATTGCACGAGGACACGGGCTATGGGCCCACCACCCAAGCGGACACGTACGCCTACCGCGTGCCCGTCGAACGCCTCACCCGCGCCATGGTGCAACGCGTCCGCGATCCGGTGATTCAACAGATCGTGCGCGACCGCCTGGCTGAGCGCGGCATCGAGGAGAAGGGGAGCGGCGCGTTTGGCAACGTGCTGACGGAACCGGCACTCACCATGCCATCGGGTGTTCCCATCAAGCGCGTGCGGATCACGACCTTGGAGAACACCGCCATTCCCATACGCAAGGTATCGGGCAAGCCCGCCAAGTTCGTCAAGCCCGGCGCCAACCATCACGTGGAAATCTACGAGACGCCCGACGGCAAGTGGACGGGACGCTGTGTTTCGCGCTTTGAGGCTTACGAACGCCTGCGCAAAGGGATGCCCGTCGTGGACCGCGCGGGGCAGCATGGCAAGCCAAGCGTGCCCGATGGCTCCAAGTTTGTCTTCTCCCTCTCCATCAACGACATGGCCTATTTGACCGACAGGAAGACCGGGGAAGTTCGGCTCTACCGCGTGCAGAATATCTCCGTGAGCAGTCCGGTCGTCGTCTTCCGCCTGCACACTGCGGCCAAGGCCCAACCTGAAGACAAGGACACTCGCGTACTCATCGGGCCGTGGGACACGCTGCGTAAGTACCAAACGCAGAAGGTTACCGTGGACCCCATAGGCCGCGTTCTCCCGTGCCATGATTAAGCGCACCATCGAAATCTCGGGCAAGGGCAACCACTTGGCCATCGACCAGGGGTCGCTCACCGTCCGCCGCGAAGGCGAAAGGTCGGCCGGGTGCCACTGGAGGGCGAGGTGCGCCTGATTCGCATCACGGACAAACAGTATGAAAGGATGCGTGTTTTTGGGGGAAAAAGGCGCAAACCGACCGAGCAGCAGCCGCGACAACTGGAACTTTTCTAGACTCCGGTCGCAGCAACTGCCCGGCCTCACACGACTTACGGGCCAACTAGTGTAACCAACCCCAGCCCGCGGTCAATCCACAACAGCAGCGCGGCGACTTCGTGGGCGCCAAAAGTGTAACCAACCCCAGCCCGCGGTCAATCCACAACATGGGGCACTCGGACAAGATCTGGATCCGCAAGTGTAACCAACCCTAGCCCGCGGTCAATCCACAACGTCACGCCCCCGATGTCCGCACCGTTGAGCAGTGTAACCAACCCCAGCCCGCGGTCAATCCACAACTCATGCCACCAGCCGACAACCTTGGCCATGTAGTGTAACCAACCCCAGCCCGCGGTCAATCCACAACTAGTCGGGGATGAGGTCGCGGACGCCGGCGAGTGTAACCAACCCCAGCCCGCGGTCAATCCACAACTCCGGCGGCCACAGGTGGATATGGGGCGAGAGTGTAACCAACCCCAGCCCGCGGTCAATCCACAACTTATCCGCCGCGTCCCCTTCGGCCGTCACGAGTGTAACCAACCCCAGCCCGCGGTCAATCCACAACAATAGAGCCGTCAATGCGAGAACCACCTGCAGTGTAACCAACCCCAGCCCGCGGTCAATCCACAACGAGTTGTCCGGACACGTCGCGCAGGCCGGCAGTGTAACCAACCCCAGCCCGCGGTCAATCCACAACGTTAGCGGTCGCCCGAACCTGATCGCATAGAGTGTAACCAACCCCAGCCCGCGGTCAATCCACAACAGCCAGTACCAGACGTCCGTCTCGCATCGCAGTGTAACCAACCCCAGCCCGCGGTCAATCCACAACTCGCAGGTGATGGCGAAGATCAAGGCCGTCGAGTGTAACCAACCCCAGCCCGCGGTCAATCCACAACGCGGTCCTCGCCGGCGGCTTTCTGGAGATAGAGTGTAACCAACCCCAGCCCGCGGTCAATCCACAACCGCGAAGGACACGGCGCGCCGGGGGTTCGGAAAACGCACGGCCGGACAAGACCGGCCGTGGCACACGGTGGGCAGGGGGGCTCGAAAAACGCACGGCCGGACAAGGCCGGCCGTGGCACACGCGGGACGGCGCGGTGGGTGGGGAGAGGCGCCGCGCAAAACTCACGGCCTCCGTACGGATGCCGTGCCACCCGGCGCGGCTGTAGCCGTGCCAGGGTGGCACATGCAGGTCAGAACAGCGACTTGCGCTGGGTGGCGGTAATGGTCGCGCCGGTCTCGACGTTGCCGTTCTGGAGTTCGAGTTCGATGCGGACCTTGTCGCTATCCGCACAATAGGGCACGTAGGTGTAGGTGTGTGTGCCGCCGAGGTCGCCGTAGAGGAGTTCGCCGTCGGGGCCCATGACGTCGCGGTCGTAGGCAGCCGTACCCCAGTGGACTTCCATTTGGACCTGGTGGGCCCCCTCGGTGACCTTGAGCATGAAATCGTTGTGGTCCCAGTCTGCGTTCGGGAGGGCAACGGGGGGGGCCTGGGCGTCTTCCATACACAGCCAGTAGACGTTGGGGTTGTCGTCGGGCTCGTATTCGGGTCTCGGCACATAGTCGACGCACTCTACGGGAGGACGGTCGTTGTACTGGGTCTGGGAGAGTTTCATGACGTAGGGGCCTTCTTCCATCGGGATGGTGAAGGTGTTGCCGACGTTCGGTCCGATGGTGGCGGTGATGCGGCAGGAGAGGGTCTCGGTGATGGTGCGTGACGAGGTGATCTCGGACCACACGTCGAACGTCTTGACGTTGGGTGTGAGGACGGCGCCGGTGGCGCTGCTCGAAGGGGTTGCGGGGGGCAGCGCGATGGGGCTGTCGTCTTCGTAGACCTTGATGACCCACTGGCCGCCAACCTGCTCTTTTCGATACTGGCGCCAGACCGTCTCTTCTCCGCCGCCTGGCAGGCGCCTGGCGAACATGATGTTGACCGCGCTGTGGTCGGCGGACGTGAGGGTGGCGTCGGCGCGCCACACGTCGGACGCGATGCGGTCGAGAACGCCGCGCGCGCGGGTCACGAGTTCCGATTTCCTGGTGTTGTAGTCGCTGCTGGTCTCGGCGCTGTACATGCCATAGGCGATGGCCGACAGAAGCAGTGCCATCAGCGCCATCGCGATGAGCAGTTCGGCTATCGTGAAGCCGGTAGTTCTTGAGTGTAGGTATCGCATGGGTTACTCCCTGTAAGATCCCCTGACGCAGACCAAGGCGTACGCCTCGCTGAGGCCGGCGGGGTGCGGGTCCGCAGCGTTCTTATCGATGGTCAGGTTGGCGTTGCCTTTGAGTTCGACGACCGAGTCGTTGAGGTTTATGATGGTGCCGCCGATGGTGCCGGCGGCGTTTCCGCGGAAGACGAACTTGCCGGCCACCATGCACCCGCCGATGGTGCTGAAATTGCCTGAGAATTCGGCAGAGTAACCGGGGGCCAGAAGAAACGAGCCGGTCTCGTCCCGGAGTCCGTCATAGCGGCTTTCGGCCGGCAGGTTCTGGACCCCGGAGGCGCTGAGGTTGCCGGCGAACAGGATCTGGTTGATTTCCAGGTTCTCGACGGCGGGTTCCTCGGCGACGATGATGCCACAGATGTTTGTGTTCCCCTCGAAGGTGACGATGTTCGGCGACTCGATGTAAACCACGCCGTAGAGGTTGACGTTGCCGCTGAAGGTGGGATTGGTGCCGGCGGGGATGCGGATGTTGTGAAGCGTCGTGTTGCTGACATCGCCGACGACGACTTCCTCGACGTATTGCTCGAAATCGGCGGTCTGGACGGTCGGCCACGGGGGTTCGGGGGCTCCGGTGATCTTGGAGCCGCCGACGTTGGCATCCTCGCTGGTTCTGATCTCCGCATCGGGGTTGGTGGCTGCGGCGTCTCCGCTGATGCTGGCGCTGCCGCTCATGTCGATGGCGCGGGTCACAGACGTGGTGGTCGACAGGATACCGCCCTCCCGGTCGTTGTTGGCCCCCTGAATCGTGGCGCTGTCCGTCATGACGATCTTTGACCTCGTGACGATGCCGTAGGCGTTGAACATGGCGCTATCGACACCCAGGTCGTAGTAGGCGGTCCGGACGGCCTTGCCGAACCTGCCGGTGGAGGCGATTTCGATGGTCGGCGTGTCGTCGACGCCGCCGTCGGATGTGATAACCAGGCTGATGGTGCCGGTGCGTCCGTCGGCGCGGGTCAACGTAATGGGGGGGAGCACGACGCCGCCGGCATCGTCGGCGATGGCGCCGGCGTCGACGGTGCTGGAAGATGCCCACAGGGATCGCAGGTGGGCGGCGATTGATGTGTGCACGGCCTCGGCGTTGGTTCCTGCGATTTGGGCCCCCCCGAGTTCCTTCTGGGCCAGAAGCAGCCCGGTTTCAACGAGTGTGGCGGCCTGATTGCTTTCGAGCCGGTTGCGTGATACGAGCATGTTCATGTCGGAGGTGGTTGCCAGTGCCACTGCCATGCAGGCAAAAAGCGCCACAAAGATGATGATGATCAGGAATGCCACGCCCTTTGCCTCCGCCCTACCGCGGATTCGCTGCGCAGTCATGGTTCGTCCTCCTTTTTTCACGTTGCCCGCGAGGGCGTCACGGAACCACTGTTTGTCGGGGCGGGACATCGCTTGTTTCAGTCCTTGTAAGATCCGGTGACGCAGACGAGCGAGTATCCGCTTCCGAACCCGGCGGGGCTCGGGTCGGCGTTCTGCTTGTCGATGGTCAGGCTGGCGTAGTCCTTGAGCACGAGGGGGGCGTTGCTCAGGTTCAGGAGTCCGCCGCGGACGGTTCCGTTGGCGTTGCCGACGAATCGGAGTTGTCCTGCGGCCACGACGCCGGGGATCGTGCTGAAGTTGTTCTTGAACTTTGCCCGGAAGCCGGGGGCCAGCATGAAGGTTCCCGTCTGGTCGCGCAGGCCGTCGTAGCGGTCCTGGTCCGGTAGGTTTTCCACTCCGGAGACGGTGAGGTCGCCCTTGAACAGAATCTTGTTTACGCTGAAGTTCTCGACAGGGGGCTCTTCCGTAACGATCATCCCGACGATATTGGTGTTCCCCTGGAACGTGACCACGTTGGGCGATTCGACGTAGATGACGCCGTAGATGTTGATGTTGCCGTCGAAGGTGGGATTGGTGCCGGCGGGGATGCGGATGTTGTGAAGCGTCTGGTCTCCGCTGACGTCGCCTGTGACGATTTCCTCGACGTACTGCTGGAAGCCGGAGGTGTCGATTTCGGGCCACTCGGGCTCGTTGACACCGATGACCTGTTCGCCGCCGATGCTGGCATTGTCGGCGAGGCTGATGCTGGAGTTCTCGCTGGTCACGCCGGCGTTGCCGCTAAGCCAAGTGTTGTCGTACATGTTGATGGCGGTTGGGTCGTCGCTGGCGGAAAGGACACTGCCCTCGACGGCGGTGTTGGCGCCCCCGATTCTGGCGCGGTCCCTCATGACGACGCCCGACTTGCTGACGGCCCCGTAGTCGCGGAAGGCCGCGAGGCCGGTCTGGATACCGAGATCGTAGTAAGCGGTCCGGACGGCGCCAGCGAACCTGCCGGTGGAGGCGATCTCGATGGTCGGCGTGTCGTCGACGCCGCCGTCGGATGTGATGACCAGACTGATGGTGCCGGTGCGCCCGTCGGCGCGTGTCAACGTGATGGACGGGAGCACGACGCCGCCGGAATCGGCGGCGATGGCGCTGGCGTCGATGGTGTTGGAAGATTCCCACACAGAGCGCAGGTGGGCGGCGATTGATGCGTGCACGGCCTCGGCGCTGGCTCCTGAGACCTTGGCGCCGCCGAGTTCCTTCTGGGCCAGAAGCAGCCCGGTTTCAACGAGTGCGGCGGCCTGATTGCTTTCGAGCCGGTTGCGTGATACGAGCAGGTTCATGTCGGAGGTGGTTGCCAGTGCCACCGCCATGGAGGCAAACAGCGCCACAAAGATGATGGTGATGAGGAATGCCACGCCCTTTGCCTTCGCCCTGCCGCGGATTCGTTGCGCAGTCATGGTTCGTCCTCCTTACCGGGGCGTGAGAGGCGTGATCGGCAATATTCATCTCACTGGAACGGAACGGCCGAGAGGTCAAACACGTAGTAACTCTGAACGAGAACCGGCTTGCCGTACGCCGAGATGGTAACGGTGACCCGGGCCGCATCGGCCTGGCTCCGGGCTACCTGGGTGTTGAGATCGGCGGCCGTGACCGGCATGACCGCGATCTGCTGGGTGTATTGCGTCTGGGGCTGCTCCTGGCCCGTGCTGAGGATGGCCGGGCTGTAGGTCGTGCCGTCGAGGTCCAGAACATCCTGGAGTTCCATGCGTAGTGCGGCGTCGCGGATTTCGTCCGCCAGAAAGGTTCCGTAGGTAATCTCCTCGCCGCGCTGAATCACGACGGAGTCGTACCCGTAGGCGGCGACCAGCGCGACAAACGCCAAACCCAGCAGGACCGTGCAGACGAGGACCTCGGCCAGGGTGAACCCTGCGGCGCGGCGCGATCGGTTGAGCGTGTCATGTGTGTGCTTCATGGCTATTTTACCAACTGTGACATCTTGAAGATTGGCAGCAGGATCGAGGCGGCGATGAACGCGACGATGCCGCCCATCAGCATGATCATCAGGGGCTCGATGGCGCTGGTGACCGCCTTGATGGTCGCCTTCAACTGGTCGTCGTAGAACTCGCTGACGTCGGTGAGGATGTCGGCGAGGGTTCCGGTTTCCTCGCCGGCGGCGATCATCTGGGCGACGCTGGCGGGAATGAGAGGGCTCTTGGCCAGCATGGGGGCCAGGCGTTGGCCTTTCCGGACGGCCGCGTGGACCCGACGCCAGACCTTGGCGTAGTGGACGTTGCCGCTGACCTCGGCCGTGATGGCGATGGTGTCGAGCATCGGCACGCCGGCGTTGACGAGTTCGCCCATCGTTCTGAGGCTCCTCGACAGGTAGAGGGCGTGGCACAGTCTCTTGATGAGGGGCGCTCTGAGTTTCACCATGTCCCACCACACGCGGCCGGTGTCGGTACGGATGAAGTAGAACAGGCCTCCCGTGCCGCCCCCCACAACCAGGATGTAGAGGTACCAGTAGTGCCGCAGCGACGTGCTCATGGCCATAAGCATCTTCGTCGGCAGGGGCAGAATGTCCTCTTTGCCCTCGAAAAGGATCATGAACTGGGGCAGGATAAACGTGAGCATGAAGACGGTGGTCGCGACGGCGAGGACGACGATGATGAACGGATAGATCATGGCCCCGACAACCTGCCGCCTGGTCTGGGCCTGCTGGGTCAGGTAGTCGTTGATGCGACTGAGCATGTGGCCGAAGGTACCGCCCAACTCGCTGGCCCGCACCATGTTGATATAGAGCACCGAGAAGACCTTGGGAAACCGCTGAATGGCTTCCGAGAACTGGTGTCCGGCCTCGACGTCGCGTTTGAGTGTTCGGACCACGGTGTTCATGCGTGGGTTGACGACCTGGTCGCCGATGCTCTCCAGGGCGGTGGTCAGGCCGATGCCGGCTTTGGACATGACGCTCAACTGGCTTGTGAAAGCGAGAAGGTCCTTGGCGCCGATGCGGTTGAGAATAGCGAAACCGCCCACCTTTGCCGCCTCGTTGCCATCGGTCCTGGTCCGCGCGAGGTCCAGGACAACGCCGCCGAGTTCATGGATCTGCTGCGCCGCCAGGGTCTGGTTGTCGGCGCTGAGGGTACCGACGACCACCTGACCGTCGGGCTTCTTCATGTGATACCGATACGTATGCATCGTCCACCTAGGCCGAGATCGCGCGGGCCAATTCGTTGGGGGTCCGTGCGTGGTTCAGTGCGACGTCGCGGCTGATCATGCCGGCGAAGAAGAGTTGCTTCAGTGACGTGTCGAACAAGTGCATGCCGGCGGCGCGGTTGGTTTCGATGATGTTCGAGATTTCGAAAACGCGGTTCTCGCGAATGCAGTTGCGGACGGCGGACGTCGAGATGAGCACCTCCGTGGCCGGAACCATCCCGGGTTCGTCGATTCGCGGCAGCAGCCGCTGGCAGATGACCCCTTTGAGCGTGTTGGCGAGCATGGAGCGGATCTGGTTTTGCTGGGCGGCGGGGAACACGTCGATGATCCGTTCAACGGTGGAGGCGGCGTCGTTCGTGTGCAGGGTGGAGAGGACAAGGTGCCCGGTTTCGGCGGCCGTCAGGGCCGTCGAGATGGTTTCGAGGTCTCGCATTTCGCCGATGAAGATGATGTCGGGGTCCTGGCGGAGCACGTGGCGGATTCCGGACTTGAAATCCGGCACGTCGGGGCCGACCTCGCGTTGCTCCACAGCGCACTTGTCCGACTCGATGAAATACTCGATCGGATCCTCAAGCGTGATGACGTGGTACGGGTATCTGTGGTTGATGTAGTCGATCATGGAGGCGAGGGTGGTGGATTTTCCGCTTCCGGTCTCGCCTGTCGCAAGAACGATTCCCTCGTGCGGCATGTCGGCGAAGGTCTGGACCGCCTCGGGAAGGTTCAGCGTCGACAGTTGGGGGACCTTGGGCGGAATGGCGCGACAGGCCAGGGCGGGCGCTCCGCGTTGAAAGTGGGCGTTGACGCGAAACCTTGGGCCGGCAGGCAGGGTGACGGAGAAGTCCAGGTCGCGGTATGCGATGAACCGCTTGTACTGATCGTCCTCGAGGATGTCCTGAACGGCGGCTTCGGCATCCTCGCTGCTGATGACGGGTTCACCTTCTATTTCGCCCAGGACCGTATGGATGCGCAGAAGCGGCGGCAGACCGACAATGATGTGCAGGTCGCTGGCCCCGTCGGCAACCGTCCGCTCGAGGAGTTCCCAAATACGGCTCACGTTCCGCCTCCTTCAACACTTGGCATGACGGCGTCTTCGGTGGCACGCAACACCTCTTCGACGGTGGTGATGCCCCTGCGAAGTTTTCTGAGGCCGTCCTCTCGCAGGCTGACCATGCCGTGCTCCTGGGCGTAGCGGCGCAGTTTGGTCACGCTGGGCCGAGTTACCACGAGGTCGCGGAAGCCGTCGTCGAGTTCGAGCATTTCGTAGATGCCGCATCGTCCGCTGTAGCCGGTGTTGCGGCAGTTGTCACAGCCTGCTCCGCGGTATAGCGTATCCACCTGCATGTTGGCTTTTTGGAGGGCCACCCTGACTTCATCGTTCGGCTCGTAGGCCTCTTTGCATTTCTCACAGATGCGGCGGACCAGACGCTGGGCCATGACCGCGTTGACCGACGCGCTGATCAGGTACGGTTCGATGCCGATATTGATCAGCCGCGTAATGCTCGACGGCGCGTCGTTCGTATGGAGCGTCGAAAGCACGAGGTGGCCTGTGAGGGCGGCCTGGACACAAATACGGGCGGTCTCCTCATCTCGGATCTCGCCGACCATAATGACGTCGGGGTCCTGGCGGAGCAGGGCACGCAGGGCGCGGGCGAACGTGAAGCCGATGCGGTCGTTGATCTGGACCTGGTTGGCGAAACTCAGGAAGTATTCGACCGGGTCTTCGGTCGTCGAGATGTTCATCTCCGCGCCGTTCATCGTCATGAGGGCCGAATACAGGGTGGTCGTCTTGCCGGAGCCGGTCGGCCCGGTCACCAGAATGACCCCGTGCGGGCGAGAGATGTGCTCCTTGAACAGGGCGAGGTGATCCGGCTCGAACCCCAGCCGCTCCAGACCGATCAGGATGGAGCGGTTATCGAGAATGCGGATGACCGTCTTCTCGCCCTGCGTGGTCGGCAGGGTGTTGACGCGGAAGTCCACGTAGCGGTTGCGAACGATGGCCCTGATGCGGCCGTCCTGCGGCAGACGGCGTTCGGAGATGTCGAGGTTGGCCATGATCTTCAGACGCGAGATCAGCGCGGCGTGCATGGTCTGCGGCGGAGACATGACCTCGAACAGGACGCCGTCGATCCGGTACCGGACGCGCATCTTCTTCTCGCCCGGTTCAAGGTGGATATCGCTGGCGCCTTCCGTGACGGCGTTGCAGATGAGGTAGTTGGCCAGCCGCACGACAGGCGATTCGCCCGCCACCTTCTCCAGGTCCGCGGCCTCGTCGTCATCATCCTCGAGAATCTCAATGGCGTCGTCGGCGATATCGCGAATCAGTTCATCGAGATGAAACTCCTCGGGGCCGCCCAGAAGATCGTCAATGGCCTTGGTGAGTTCCGCGGTGGTCGCCACGGCGAGTATCACACGACCGTCAACCCGGCGGCGGATCTCGTCCAGCAGGAACACGTTGGCGGGGTCCGAGGTGGCTACGGTCACGGTGTCGTCGTCGGCGTCGATGACCAGTACCTTGCGATGGCGGCAGAAGTCCGCAGGCAACAGAGCCTCGATTTTCGCGGGGATTTCCAGTTGACCGACGTGGACGAAGTCGAGGCCGTATTCCACCGCCAGGCACGCCATCACGTCGCCGTCTGTGGCGTAGCCTTTTCGGATAAGGATCTGCCCCAGCCGCTCGCCGGGGCTCGACTTCTGAAGGGCCAGACACTCTTCGAGTTGCGCTCGCGTCAACACGCCGAGTTCAACCAGGTGGTCGCCCATTCGGGGATGCCATTGCGAAGTCTGGACCCGTTCCGGGGCGGGCTCCGCCTGGGGATTCTCGACCTGGTCGGGGTTCTCCGCCTGGGGATTCTCGACCTGGTCGGGGTTCTCCGCGGCCGGCTCCAGGGCCACGGGCGAATCGGATGTTACCTGGTCGTTCGCCACTGGCATGTCCTCAGCGTCCGTCGGTTTCCGGCCTCAGCCGGAGTTTCACGGTTTCGCCTTCGACGGAGAGCCACACGCAATCGGTGTCAATCGCCTCGACGAGAAAGCCCTCAATCGTGTCTCCGGCCTGGCACAGTTTGCCACCCACGATGGCTTTTCGCTCGTCGCCGGCGATGAGGATCGAGCCGACCTTAAGCGCGCGGGCGGCGGCGACTATCCGGCTTCGGCGTGCTTCGGCCTCCGCCTCTTCGTCGGCTTGGGCCTGCGCGTCCTGCTGAGACTCATTTCGCAGGACGGCGAACGGATTGACACGAAGCCCTTCGAGCGGAACCTGCCGTGTCTGAACGTATGTGTCGAACGTGTTGACGATCACCTCGACCCGGTCTACGGAAAGGCCTTCCTCGGCCTCGTTCTGCGAGCCGGCGTCGAGATGCTCCAGCACGCGTTCGACATCCGTCGCGTTAACCGGCAGGACGCCTGGGGCCAGTGCCGCCGCGGAGACCGCAGCCGCCTCTTGCGGGCCGGATCCGCCCAAGAACTGGTATGCGACGACACCGGCCCCGACCGTGAGCAGAACCGCGAGGGCAAGGACCTTCTTCCCGTCGCCGAAGCCCGCCTTGACGGCAGAGCCTCCTTGGGGCACGGTCTCGATGCCCTCTTTTCCTACGCGGACCTGCTCTTCTTGTTCGGGTATCTGTAGCATGTTTATTTCTCGAAGAAAATGTCCATGAGAAGATCAACCTGAACGACGCCCTCGGCCAGCGGCGATTTGGTGACCTGCATCTGCCGGACCTTGGTCAGGCGTGGCAGGCGTTCCAACCCCAACAGAAACTCGTAAAAATTCTCGAACGGCCCTTCGAGGGAAAGGGTGATCGGCTGAGAGTTGTATCGCGGCATGGTTTCCGGTTTACTGGTCCGGATACTGCGTGGGGTCAGAGACTGCGAATCGGCGATCAGCCACACCTCCCGCAGGATTACGTCGATCTCGTGTTCCTCGGGCAACCGGTCCTCGAAGAAGGTCAGCGCCTCTTGGAGCCGTCCGATCTCTTCCTGGAGATCACTGATTAGGGCGGCCACACGCTGAAGTTTGAGCAGTTGTGCCCGTCGGTCCTGAGTTGCCGCGCGGTCGGCCTCCGTGCGGCGAAGCGCCGGCACAATGAGCAGGACCGCCACCACGGCCGCGACGCCAGCCATGCCCAAGACGGTTATAAAGATCCGGATCGGACCTTTCATGATTCACCTTTCGCGTCAACCGGAGCCGACTCGGCGACGGACGGCGCCTCGGCCGCGGGCGCTCCCAACACCTTTTCGGCATCCTCGCTCAACAGCAGCGACATCTGAAACCGCCGCATGGTCACATCTTCCTGATACGGAAACGCCTCTGAGAACTGTAGGTCCACGCTCTCAAAGAGGGGATCGGCGTGAAGCCGAGAGATGTACTCGGCCACTTCGACGTCGGTCTCAGCCAAGCCGTCCAGCCGAAAGCGCAGCCGTTTCGTCCTGACGACGCGGGGCTGGTTCTTGCCTGCGGCGCCGGTCGGCGGCTTGCCGCCCGCCGACTGGGTGTCGTCCGTGCCGGCGGCGGCTTTCTTCGGTTTCGTTTTTATTACTTCGAGTTGCATGGTCATGGACGTCAGGCTCGTGTGCTCCGGGAGGTGGTTGGTCAGTCGGGCCAGCACGTTACTTCGGGGAACGCGTTCAAGAAGGGCCGTGCTCAACTCAACCTTGTGAAAGAGGCCGGCCCTGCGCTGTTCGAGTTGCCTCAGGTCGTCAATCTGGTGGCTGGCCTCCTGGTACTGGAGTTCTGTCAGATAACGCATCCCGGCCATGCTCCACGACCGAATGAACACAAAGGCGGTCACCGCACCGAGGAGCAGCAGTGTGCCGGTGGCAATCCCAAGGCACGTCCAGTTGGCCCGGCGGACACCGCGCCGATGGAGGTAGTCGTCCGGCAAGAAATTCGTGACTTGCATCACGCGGTCCTTCCTCGGCTCATTGTGCCCCAAACAGACTGAGGCCGACGGCGACGGCCATCTCCGGCTCGGCCGTTTCCGGGTCGGCCTTGTCCATCACGGTGCCGAACGGATCGCCGACCTCGCAGGGGATATGCAGCTGGGCACGCAGGACACAGACCAGCGCGCGGTCTGCGGCCCCGGGGCCCATGAAATACAACCTGTCAACCCCGGCCCCGCGGGCCAGCGACGCATGGTACCGAATGCACGACTTGATCTCATCGATGAGGTGATCCAGACTCCGGCGGCTGCGATTGTAGGTTTCGACCGCTTCGTCGAGCGTTGCAGATTCCGCCGATTGCCGCCATGTCTCGACCAGATCCGCGGCTTCCTCGAGGGAGATCCCCTTGACCTTTGCCACGGCTTCAATCAGGTGATCCGTTCCTTGCCCGATCCCCTTGACGAACGTCGTCTCCTGGCCGCGCAAGATTGCCACGTGCGTGGCCCGGGTGCCCAGGTAAACGACCATCACGCAAAGAGGCCCGGCCTGGCTGGGTCCCGAGTGACTCGCTGCGAACGTGTAGCAGTAGCACATAGCGCACGGCTCCACGCCCACGCCGCTAACGGTGAGCCCTATCCGCGTCATTCCCGATACATGCTTCTCTACGATATGACGCGGCACGGCCAGAACGAGAACGTCGTGCTTGGTTTCGTTGTTCTCCGAGACAGTGCCGGCCACGATGTGACGGACGACCGCGGCCTGCGGATCAAACGGCAGTTTGCCTTGGAGTTCGTAGGGCAGGGCGGCTTTCAGTTCTTCCGGCTGCATGGGCGGCATCCGGACGTGCTGGATCACCAGATGTTCCTGCGGCAGGTTGATGACCACTTCCTTGTTGCGGAAACCGTCTGTCGCGATCGTCTGGCGGACAAACTGCTGGGCCCGGCCGTAGGTCGTCTCGACCGTACGGCCCCGTACGGGGGCGGCATCGCTGCCGGACGCTTCGCCGGTACCATCACCGGCTGCCACGATGCGGGCAATCGTCTCCGCCGAGGTGGACAGGCGGCAACTGGCTTTGGAGACCACCTTGACGCCATCGGCGCCCTGCTCTAACTGGACCATGTGGACGGCATCCGGTGTCAGGTGGATGCCTATCGGCAACAGATTGTGTTTGGCCTGCGCCATGCCCGATTCCTTGCTGTGAGAAGCAGCAGTTCTCCCCCTCGCGCGGGGGGAACCCTTGCTTCTTAAAGGGTACCGCTACCGTGCGGTGCGTCAAGCCGTCCAGGGGGCCGCGGCGGAAGAACGCCTGTCGCCTCGGGAAACCGGCTGTAAGCCATTGCCTCACAAGACGTTACACGCACGGCCTTCTGTCTCGCGTAGGGGATATACTGTGTCCGCACTGTAGGAAGATGCGCGGCACCGCCGGAATATGCGTGATTTTCTTCCGAACGGCCAGCCTGGGCCGCTCGCATCGTCGGCCGGGTGCGGGCCAACGAGGGTAAACGGCCACGCAATGGGCGCTGCCAGCGGCGTTTACCGTGCCTTTCATCGGCACAGAGCGCCCGTTGCCTTCAATGATTCACATCGCCGATTTACATCGCCCCGATGGGGGGCCTGGGCCTGCCAGACCTGCCTTTCTTGAGGCGTGCCGGACCGTTTCGGCAACTTGTCAGGAAACGGCGAATTTGTGTTGATTGCCCGAAGCCGTTGTGCTATAGTTCACGGTAATTGTCGGAGAACGTCACCGTCTTTTCGGAGGACCGTGCTCATGGAAGCCAAACTCCACCTCATAAAAGGGAATCCTAAGGGGAAGCAGGTGGAGATTCCTTCCGGCACGCTCACGGTTGGGCGCGCCGAGGACAGCGATCTAATCATCGCGTCAACACGCGTCTCACGCCACCACTGCGAGATCGTCAACGATGAGGGCCACCTCGCCATCCGCGACAAGGGAAGCGGCAACGGCACATTCATCAACGGCGCCAAGATACAGGAAGAGACCCTTGAAGCCGGCGACGAGGTGCGGATCGGGCCACTGACGTTTGTCGTCGAGGTCGACGGCGTCCGCAAAAAGCCCGCCCGGGCGGCCGCTCCCGCGCGGCCGGCGCCCGCACCCAAACCCAAGGCACCCAAACCCAAGGCTGCCAAGCCCAAAAGGCCCGTGCCGCCCGGGAAGAAAGACGGCAAGGATGACATCCTTGCCAGCCTCGAGCGCCTCGCCGGCGGCGGGCCACAAAAAGACGACGTCCTCGAGATCTCCGACGACGACCTCATCGACTCCGAGTAGGCACACGCACCAAGCGGACTTACGTAAGTCTTGCGCGGTGGGTCTCCGTACCCACCGCGCTTGCGACCGCCATGTCGCGGCGGGTACGGAGACCCGCCGCGCAGCAACCGCAAAAGACTTACCTGACTTCGCTTAGGCCCGTCACCAGGACAGGAACGCGCATACGGTTGTTCGCCTGCCGTTTACCGTGCGCCGCTATCCTTTATCTCTCTCGGCCGGAAGTCGCGCAAGCGACCTTCTCAGATCCCCGCGACGACGATGCTCAAGTAACCAGGCCGCAATGGTCTCCGAGCGCGGCCAGTTCGGGCATCTAATACTACTACGCCATGTGGTGCGGTTGCGGCAAGAGAGCCTATCCGAGAAAACAGCAGGTCAGGCCCACTTTTGCGGTCAAACGGGGCCGTTTACGTTTGATCAGCAAAACGCCCCCCCTGGTCCTGCACCTGGCTGCTGCGCAACATAACAATGATTATCGGACGTTGGCAGGGGCCATGCAGAAAAGCCCATCTTTTTTGCCTGACTACCCCTCGTCACCCCTACCACAGAAAGTTCCATCCGCAACACAAGCAAATCAAATATGCTCCTGAGTCACGACCCGCAGCCCTTCAAGGGGAATCGCCGCTTAGGAGTGGAAGCCATGTACGTTGTCAATCTGCAACACGCATGCGGTCATCGGCACGAACACGTCCTGCCTGGCACTTGGCGTACCTCAGCACCTTACGCGATGGCGCTGATGGCGCTGGTCTGCCCGCGCTGCATGGCGCGAGGGACGGCCCTAGACCAAGCCCGCGAGACGATGAGCGAGTATCACCGCGAACTCTGCAGCAAGGAGCCGCCAGCGGGGGCGTGTCTTGCGCCGAGCCGGTGGCCTGTGCAACGGCAACCGCGCCGCCGGGCTTCGCGCCGCGCGGCGTCCTGACAGAACCGTCAAGCCATGCGGGCGGTCCCGCATGTTTGAGGCCGGGGGCGTCAGTGTCCGAATGTCCCCCCGTTCGGCGCTACGTCCCCGGCCGATTCTTAAGGAGTGAGCCATGACGCAGGCGACAGTTTCGGCAACCAGCGCGGGTGGTATCAACGACCGCGTGAAGGTGGTGACTCGCGGCCTGTACGACACCCAAAAACTCCGCATCCAGTTGGAGTTGCGAGTCAAACGGTTGGTGCGCGAAGGGTTGATGACGGACGCAGAAGCCGAGGACTTCTTCAACGTACCCTTGCAGCGCCTGAAAGACGCCGAGGCTGCGATGGAGAAGATGGTCTGGCGCGAGGTCCGACACCTACCCATCGTGGACGGTTGGCTGATTCGCGTCAAAGGCGTCGGCCCTCGCCTCGCCGCCCTGCTGGTAGCGAACATCGGCGACATCGGGCGGTTCGACACCATCAGCAAACTATGGGCGTATGCCGGTCTGCATGTGATTGACGGGCGGGCACCGAAGCGGGCCGTGGGCCAGAAGGCGAACTGGAACGCGGAACTCAAGACGACGGCTTGGAAACTCGGCCAGTCGTTCGTCAAGATCGCCGACAGCCCGTACCGCAAACTGTACGACGCCTACAAGGTCCGCATCACGGAGCGCGAGGTGGCGAACGGCAACATCATCTGGCAGAGCGACGGCACGAAGGTCACGCCCGCTCACCATCTACCGCGCGTGAAGCCGCCGGCCAAGGCCCCCGCGAAGCCGGAATGGACGCTGGGGCGCATCAACAACATGGCGCTCAGATTTATCGCTAAACGATTGCTGTCTCATCTCTGGCTCGTCTGGCGGGCGATGGAAGGCCTAGCAGTGCGTGAACCCTATGTTATCGAGAAGCAGGGGCACACGACGAAGGACGATCCGTGGGAGTTTGTCGAATGAGCCACGCTGCTCTTGAAACCCATTTAGGCCATGCGAGCCATGGGCAGGCTGAAACCCAGACCTTATTTGCGAGCCAACTCGCCAATGAAATCCAGTGTAGAGTTGCGAGCCACGCGCCGCCTGAAATCCAGAAACACGGTGCGAGCCATTTGCTAACTGAAACCCATCTTGTCAGTGCGAGCCACTTTGCGTCTGAAGCCCAACGTACAAGTGCGAGCCAACGCATAAGTGAACCCCAGGCCCAACTTGCGAGCCAATGGTCAACTGAAATCCATTCCGCCGGTGCGAGCCATCTACTCCCTGCCACCCCCTGGAATCGTGCGAGCCATCGTTCCGCTGAAGCCCAACCCAAACGTGCGAGCCACGCAACGACTGAAATCCAGCGTACAGATGCGAACCATACAAGCGGTGAAACCCAAGGTCAGAATGCGAGCCACATTGCGCCTGAAACCCAAAGTGGCAGTGCGAGCCAGTGCTCAACTGAAACCCATTGCGGCGGTGCGAGCCATCTTATGAATGAAACCCATGAACAGGCTGCGAGCCATCCGTCCGCTGAACCCCAAGGATCGAATGCGAGCCACACAACTTCTGAAACCCAAAGTTCAAGTGCGCCCGGCCGGGGCTACCCTTTGAGGAGGAATCCCGATGAGTATCCGAACCTGGAAGCGTGAGTTCTATTCGCCAATCAGCCGCTGTAAAAAGGCCGACGCGCTGGCCCACACACTGAAAAAGTACCTCGGCACGCGGAAGGCGGCGATAGCACGGCACAGCGTCCAGAAAACCGTGGATGGTGATTTGACCGATGGCGAGACCGTCTTTTACTTCGTCGATAAAACATGTGCCCTTTGCAGGTTCTATCACAAGAACCACACATGTACCCCTGAGTGTCCCCTTGTTACCAAGTCGGGGAAAAGATGCACCAACGACGGGCAACCATTTAGCATCTGGGTCGAAACGGGCGACCCCGAACCCTTAATCCGTGCGCTCCGCCGCGCCATCAAGAAACAGGCGGTGCGGCGGTCTTGAAGTGAACGCTCTTTGACATGAAAACATGGGCCGTGGGTGCTTCGGCACAGTGGGGTTCGCCGGGTCCGGTAAGAGCAGGCGACCCGATACCGGCCACGGCCCAAAAATACTCGTGGTTGCTGCGGCGTGGATTGGACACGCCCAGAGGCGGTGCTGAGGTTCGACACGGAGCCTTGTTTGGAAGGCGTCCAAAGAACTGACCGGGGCGCGACAACCAAAAAGCCAAGCCCCTGCATCCTAAGAGTTCTCTGGCTCGGCAGAGAGCCGGTATCAAGCCCGGCCAGCAACCACAACCATTCGAGGGACGGCGCTCGCTCGGGGCGGGCGCCACAGAGGCGGCTCCGGGACCGTGCACCCCCCCAGCGCAGGTTCCGGGCCGAGGCGGGCGTGGGCCGTTCCCATGCCGCTCACGCCCGCTGGATCAGACTGAAAGGAGATTGCGATGGTGCTGTGGAAAAGTGACAGGCTTCGGTCGGGAGAATTCGACAATTGGTTGGATGCGCAAACGAAACTCGGTGACTCGATGCACGCGGGCGGTATCAACAGAGACTTGCTCGAAAAGCACTTAGACATACCCTCGGGTGTGGCGGATGTGTGGCTCGAACTGCACGACCGGCGGGCCGCCGACAGGCTCGAAGTTACGGTGCGACATGATGACTTGGATATGTGGTGGCTTTGGCTTGAAGGAGAAGCGTGGATGAACGTGACGCCCGGTGAGCATCGCCTTCTTCGACGCCTCGGCCTCATCGGCGGCAAGCGCGACTGCCTCTGGCTTGAGGTCTGGTACAGAGAGGTCTGACATGAACCGCAGCGCTGCGATCTCAGCCCTTCGCCATTTCTCACACGAAGAATGCGCCAACTGCCCTCGGCCTGGCGCATGCATCATGCTCAAGTCCGGTGTCTGTCTGCTGACCAAGGGCCGACGGTGCGGGTACTTCGAGCGTTCCGTTCTGCCGATTGCCACACGCGGGCTACGGCGCGCGAGGAAACTGCACGGCAAGCCGCGCCCCATTGACGACCAGCGCGTCGTTGAAGCCTACCGGGCATTGCACCCGGAGGTGCGCGGCAGGCTCATAGCCGAATCCGACGACGATGGTATCGCAAAACGTCGATGTCCAGACTGTGATTCGGTGCTGGCACGCGGGCAACGGGTGTGCCCGACGTGCCTTGCGAAGCGGCGGTTGGAAGCGAAATGGTCCAAAAAGCGGCCGGTCGCCGAGCAGCCCGCGGTCGAAAGTTTGCCACAATCTCTATTCTGAGGCGTTTTAAGGGGGCGCCACGCGACGCAAGGTGCGAAAACGAGCAAAAAGGTAGTCAGGGTCGCATTCCTCTGAAAGAGGCAGGTCCAGAGGATATTGAGGCAAGGCGATTCCATGCTCATCAAGGCAATCGGCAAATCGGTCTACGTCAAGATCGGCACCGTTACAGACCCGGTCACGCTGGACTACGTCAAGCGCGTCGGCAGAGTCCGACCGCGGGGATGGGTGCGGCTGAGACAGCGCGAATGGCGGAGGCGTCCGGGTGTGAGGGCGCTGGGCCTGGGCAAGTGAAAGGAGAGCGTTTTTATGAGACACTTATATTTGTACGGCTGTTCCGACGATTGCCATGAGATAGAGGGCGACTGGGAATTTGAATCCTACGGCGACATCGAACTCGCGCCGGGCCTTATCGCACACTATGAGTACCACGGCGACTGGGGCATCCGACTGGCTGGGGAGATTCCACCGGGCTGGATTGTTAAGACCATCTGCGGGAACGCGCCTGAAGCCTTTCGTGAACATCTTGCCAAAGACGGGCTTCCTGCCGGCCAGTTCATCCACATCCAGATTCCCGATGATGCAGAATGTCCCAGTTTGCTGTCGCTCGGCGACGATGAGGAATGACCATGCAGCCTGACCCCGTAGCCGACTGGGGCGACCGAGCGTGAGGAAACCGGAACCGAGCAAGTGAAGGAGTGAGCGATGGCTACGGCTAAAAAAAACCAGCACGTGGAGAGCATTGACTTGTTGTTGACCGAGCGCGAGGCAACAGGTTTGTACGCCCTGCTCCATGACCACGTGTCCGAACCACTACAGAAGAATGCGGGCATTCGGGAAGTAGAAGATGCCTTAAAGAGGCTGGAACTCCCTATCCGTACAATTTCTAGCGTTATAAGCGAAGGTGCCATCTTGGATGTTATGCCCTTCTAGGAGAAGTGAGCCGATGCCGACTGACCACGCAGCCGACTGGGGCGATCGCTCGCAAGCCGAGTGGGATCGCGCGGAGGCCGAACTCAAGCGCGTGGCGGCTGAGGTCCGCAAGGTTCCGGACCTGATAGAAAACGCCAACCGGCGGTTCAGGCGGTTTGTGCGCGAGGAGCGGGAACGGGAGCGAAAGGGGCAAAAGGGGAAATGCCATGTTTGAGTTCGAGGACCTGCGGGAACTGACTGACGACGAGCGCGAGGAGCAGGACCTGGTCGCTGAACTGGACGCCGAGCGACAGGAGCGCGAGGACCGCTTGGACATCGCGCACTTGGGACCGCGCCAACGAGCCGAGGAGCGCGGCTTCGCTGCCGCCTTTTCCCGGATGGCTGCGGCAAGGCCATCGCGCGGCACGTCTGGATGCGAAGCCGAACACCCAGGACCCGAACAGCCGTCGCGCTGTGGCACGAGCGGGGCGGAAGCCGAACAGGACAGAGGAAGGGAGAAAGACGATGAGCATGGTGTTCACAATGAAATCTCAGCCGGGTGACGGCTTGATTCCCGGCGTGTGCGCGCATTGTGAAAAGGCGGTCTTTGAAAGTTTGGGGACTCTCGACGCCTGCTACAACGTCTGGGTCGGTAAATGCCCCCACTGCAGCGCCCACAACTTCCTCTCGATGGAAAGCCTTCGTGGTTACTCCAGCCAAGGGATGCGCCTCGTCTTGCCCTACGATGAGGAACGCGACAAGAACGGCCTGCCGAGCGATACGCCCACGCGAGGGCCACATCCCAGCGGGAAGGCCGAGTGCCACGGAACGATGCTTGGGGAGATTGCGCACCAATTCAAGAGCCAGATGAAAGAAGAAAGGCCAGAAGGAGAAAGACGATGACCGCGACACAGGCAGAGCCAGAAACCCAAGAGGCGGCGCCGATCGCTGAGCGGCCACGGTTCACGCCACCGCGCAAGGGCGACATCTTCAAATTGATGAGCCAAGTGATGGCGAAGATCAAGGCCGTCGGCAAGTCGCACGAAAACGTGCAGCAAAAATACTACTTCCGCTCCATCGACGACGCCTACGATGCGGTGCAACCTGCTCTGGTCGAGGCCGGCGTGTTCTGCACGCCTCGCGTTGTGAGCCACCAGACCGAAGAAACCGTCAGCGGTAGCGGCAGCAAGGGCATCCACATGCTGATGCTGGTCGAGTTCGAGTGGTGCGCCCCAGATGGTTCCAGCATCATTTCAACTGCTCTAGGCGAGGCCACCGACTACGCCGACAAGGCCGCCAACAAGGCCATGACCGCGGCCTACAAGTACACGCTCCTGCAAACCTTCTGCATCCCGCTCGGCGAGGGCGGCAAAGACCGCGACGCCGATTACAGCCATCCTAAGCAGACGGGCCGCAAAGGCGCTCCGGCATCCAAACCTGCATCGGGTGGGTCGCGCAAGCCGACGAACTATGCCGCGAAGGACACGCCCGGGCAGGCCGTCCTGCGGAAGGAAATCTTTGACGCCATCATGGGTGCCACCAAGGGGGCGAGCAAGACTGACCGCGAGGCGTGGTTGAAAAGCCTGACGGCCTTCAAGGACGTACCTGGCGTGACGCGGCTCGAACACCTCTCGGCCGCTAAGCCTGGCGCCAAGACCGGGCGGCTTGAAATCCTCCACGCGGGCATCAAGAAGGGCAAGATCGACAAGGCGGCCTTCGCCGAGTGGCAGGAGAAGCGGAACGCCGACGCCACCCGCGAAGCGCAGGACAAAGCGGCCGAAGCGCCGCAGGCCGCCCCTCCCGACCTTCTGCCACCAGAGGGTGATGAGGAGGACGATACGATCCCTTTTGACCATGGGCCGGTCGATCCCGACGTGACCGTGCCGAAGATTCCCGCCACCGTGGGCAAGCGGGGCGAGATGGCGCTGCGGGATGAAATCGGTCAGATGCTGACCTATCTTCAGAAGGCCGCCGGCGAGGACAGGGACAAACTGCTCGCCCGATGCCTAGTCGCGGCCAAGATTGACATGAGCCCTATCGAGCGCACCCAGTTAATTTTGCTTCTGGCACCGATGCGAGCGTTGTGGAAAGAGGTTCGCAAGGCATTTGATGCCACTCTCGCCCGCCACAAATAGGAGAGAGCGATGAAGCCGAAGCCGCCGGACTTTTTGCAACAGTTCTGCTACTCGATGCACCCCGACTGGGAATCGATGCGCTATTCAGGCATGGTCAAGCCGTGGGCTGTCGATGGTTGCTGGTACGCGACGGATAAGGCCGTGATGGTTGCCTACCATTGTCCAAAACTCAAGGCGCAGAAGCCCGCCGGGCGCGTACCCACAACCAAAATCTGCCAGGAGATTCTGCCTGACCCGGACAAGGGCAGGTGGCACAAGTGGCCTGTCAATCCGCCAACATCACCCTGTCTTGATTGCCCGGGGAAAGACAAGGATTGCAGCACCTGTGGCGGCACTGGTATCGCCCTCTACGGGGTCAACAGTGCCTGGGTCGCGCGGCACTACTACGACCTCATCAAGGCGCTGCCGAATGTCTATTACAAGTATCGCAAAAGGAAGCCCAATTCGCGGCATCCGGTCCAGTTCCGCTATGACGGCGGAGTAGGCGCGGTCATGCCAGTTGGTGCCGAAGGAGAAAATGTGCCCAAGCGAAGGAGGAGGCTATGACCGAGCCGATCCAGGCGACGAAACCCAAACGAATCCCCCTAACACACCGGCAGCAACAGATTGCAACGTTCATTCGCACCTGGGTGGACTTGTTCGGAGACAGCCCGACGTACCAGGAGATCGCCAGACGCTTCAACATCTCCGGGCCGACGGTCTGGGAACACATCCACGCGATGGCTCGGCGCGGCGCCCTGACGTTCACCCCCTGTCTCTCACGCTCTATCGTCCTGGCCCCGGGAGTCGGAACGGAAGCGGAGCAGGACGCGCGGGACGCGGCCGAGGCGGAGGATGTTGAGAAAGAGTTGGCGGAGGACTACGGATGACACGACGCAACGCAAGTCCAGACAAGACGGTGGGATTTGGATGGGTCGGGCGGTGGTACGGTGGCGATATTGGCTGGAATCTGCCAAATCATCTTACTGGCCACCGCGAAGAGACAGCAGCACCGCACAGCCGCGTGGTGCTGCTAGACGACCGCTTCGTCAAGTGCCGCATCACTATCGAGGTCGTCAAGGACTCGCTCGGCCGACCGATTACCCGACGCGCTTCAACAATCGGAGCGTGCAAGAAGGACTAACCGATGCTCTACCGAAGCCCGCCGCAGCCGCCGGCCATCGTCGGTCCTTTCCAATGTCTGTACCAGCGCCAGCGCCGGGGCTACTACCGGCTGAAGTCTCTGATCTTGTTCGCTTTCACGGGCGCACTGCTGGTTGCCGCAGCGGTCGTCGTCGGCACCCTTTGTTTCTATCGTCGGCTATGCTGGTGCCAGCGACGGAGGCCAGACAGTGAGAAAGAGTCACCGATGATTATCTGGCGGTGCCTGCTGTGGTTGTTAGCGATTCTGGGTTTGCTGTTCTTCGCGTTCTGCAAGCCGTGCCTGGCGGCGGAACCATCGCTGCGTACCTTCCTCGATGCCGTGCGCTACTGGGAGTCCCGAGGTGATGACCGTGCCGTGGGCGATAGCGGGCGTAGCCGAGGCCCGCTCCAATGCGGCCGCGCAGCGTGGAAAGAGGGCTGCGAGTTTCTTGGCGTCACATGGAGTTATGACAAGTGCGTATGGAAGCGCTTTGAGTCGGAGGCCGTGCTGATTGCCTATACGCACCGCTGGGGCGCCCGGACGCTTGAAGAGCGCGCACGCTGTTGGAACTCAGGACCGAAGTGGCGGAAGAAGTATCGCGCAACAAACGAATACTGGCGGCGGATTCGGTGCCGCATGAAAGGAACGGAACGATGAGCGAGCAACTTCCAGCGCAGGTATTCTGCCAGCAGGCGGACAATGGAGACGAGTTTTATCTTCGGGTGGCGGAGAATGCGGCCGACTTTGCCATCGCCGGCGAAGTCATTACGGCGGGTCGCTACGAACTCATTGAAGCGGTCGAAATCACAGTCGAGGAGCCAGTCGTCACAGTCAGGGAGAAGCCATGACTAATAAAGCAAGGTTGTGCTGGCAGGAAGCGGGGCGCGTACTCTACGGAAAACAGCAGCACAAGGAAGACCCGCTTCTCGGCCGTCGCCCAACGCGCGCCGCGGCGGTCCTCCTGGCCGCATGTGTCGTTGGCCCATGCGTGAAGCGCATCGCCAAGTTCCTTGTGTTGCCGCGTCGCGTCGTGGCCGAGTTTGGCCGCAGTGCGCGCAAAAATGGCATCTGGCGCAGCAGCCGTGTCTCCGCCGAATACTTTGACAAGGATGGCGGCATTGCACTCTGCCTCGATACGAACTGTTTGCTTGGGCTTTTGAGCCGGGCATGAAAGTCCCCTAGGGACACCTTGGGTGGAGACGGGCGATGAAACGGGAAGTCTACCAACTCTGTTTCGTCAGCAAACTGGCAGAAATGGCGGGGACCATGCACCTGACCGCCGATGGGAAGCACACGCTCTGTGGACGCCCCATCACCTGCGTTGTCCCCCTCACAATCTACACGCTTGTCCGATACCGCTGCGGTTCCTGTGTGGATGTTGCCTGGAGCCGCGACCGCAAACGTCTCGCGCGGAACAAGAAAGGAACGGAGCGATGACCGATCCAGGCTGGCTCAAGAAAATCGACGCGCGGGAGCAGGCGGCGACTGGCGACTTATGGAAGCGAACCGAACGGTTGGGCCACGAGAAAGACGAGTGGCTCATAGCCGCGTTCGCCAAGGGCGGCAAGAGGCCGTTGACCCGAAAACTTGTCGCCAAGGTCTACGCCAAGGCTGATGCCGACCAAATTATCCACTCCCGCGCCGACACGCCCCTCATGCGCGACATGCTGCGGGAGTTGGCGAAGACGTTGGAATATATCGGGGCTTCGATTGGCGAAGTGTCTGATAAAGAGGCGGCTCGTACAGCCCTCGCTATGTACCGCAGCGGGAAACTGCCCACGAAAGGAGAACCCGATGGAGAGCAAACGCAGACTGGCTGACGGCTTCGAGCGCGGCGTATCTGTTTTCGTTCCAGACGAGAACCGGCCAAGACGGGCTGCCATCCGAACGGCCATCCGCGCTCGCGACAAAGGCACGATTTGGCGCGAGGAGGAGGCGCCCGACTCATGCTTCAAGCCCCCCGGGCCTCCCGGCGCGCCGGAACTGAAGGCGGGCGAGTGGGTGTATGTATCGAATCCGGCTGGTGCATTAGCCGCCTGCCGCATTGAAGGATGGGGCAAGATTCAAGATGTGAGCAAAGATACAGCAACCGTGCTATTCGATCAGCCATGGACCGGCCATGCCGATCCCCACCGCACATGGCACGTCTTTCTTGCCGCCTGCCACCGCGAAGGCCCGCAGTCCGAGCCGCCGGACGAGGGGGCGGTGTTCCTGGGGCGGTTGCCGTGGTGGGACATCATGGCAGACTACTGGTGGCATGACCACCATGTCAAATCTAGCGAGAATCCAGTAGGTTTTGGGCAGGCAGCGGCGTCCATTGATGCAGGCGACAATACCTGGGGCAACCCAGTCCAATTACTGTCTTTCCGCCGCGCCCTTGTCGTCGCCCGCGCCTTGGGCCTGGTCGATGCCGAGCCGGAGCAGCCAGAGCCGAAGTTTCAGGTTGGACAGTGCGCAGAGCGGCAGCGGCTTCCCATCAAGTTCCGCATCGAGAAAATCGCGTGGGAACCCTCTGTTCTTCGGTGGACATATTCCGGCCATGTTGCAGATGGCTCTTTCGTGTACGCCTGTGAAGACGACCTCGAACCCTGCGCCCCCATCCTCACCGCCGAGCAGGAAGCGCTTCGACCGGGCGACGTGGTGGAGGACATCGAGATTCTGGTTAGCAGCGATGGCGTGCCAATTCCCAGCCCGGCCCGGCTCGCTGGCCCTGAAACAATCGAGTTTGTGACGTTCAGGCTTACCAACTGCCACGAAGCCGGCCTCACACATGACCGGGTTGTGTGGCTCTGGAACCTCAAACTTGCGAAGAAGGCAGATACATGACAGGCGAAATCGCTCTTTTGGAGCCGCAAGGCGTGGAACAAAGAGCGAATGGTGCCTGCATCGTGTAGGCACCCGCGGCTCGCGGCGCTGGCCCCCCGGCGTTCGCGGGTGATGAGGCAGGGCGGGGGCCGAGCACCGTGCCAGCCCCCGCACCTGCCGAAAGGAGATGAGATGACCGAACTCACGATTGAACCACGCCCTTGCGGCTATGCCGTCTTCCATTTGGGCGTAGCGTGCGAGTGGGATCCAGAGTCTGGTCGTCTGTGGAGCGGCCAAGGCAACATCACGCTGTTCGCCGACCAGTTTGCCGCCGAGACTGCCGTTGAAAAGACCAGCGGGTCCATTGCCAAGACGCGCGATTGGTCAATTTCCGCCGTCCGACGCGCGCGAGCCAAAGAGAACTTGCCATGACCAAATGCAACCGCATACCACTCCGAGTTGTCAGACGCTGCCTGAAAATGAAGGCCGAACTCCTAACCGATGAGGCCGTGCGGCAGGAGAGAATTTGGGATTACGGCCGTCTCATCTTGGGATTAGAGCATGAGCCCGCACGACGAAAACGTGTATGGCGCAGGACTTGGAAGGTAGGCGACCGATGACGACCGAACGCGACCAGCGGCAATCCGACCTTCGGGGCTACATTACTCTTTTGCGCGAGGCCCGCTCGCACGTGATGGGCGCACAGAGCGAGCGCCCGAGCGAGGTTCTGGGCGAGGTCATCGACCGGCTGGGCGCGCTGGAATCCGAGGCCATGATAGAACTGCATAAGATGGTATCGCAAGGGAAGGACGATGACTGACCCCAACGAAATCCAGCCCGTCGAGGGCGTCCGCTTGATTACTGCGGATTGCAGGGAGGCTCTGGCGGCGATGCCCGCAAACTCTGTCCAGATGGTTTGCACTTCGCCGCCGTACTGAACTGGAGTTTGCGCGATTACGGCCTTGAACCGAGCGTGTGGGGCGGGAACGGCGAAGCGTGCGAGCACGAGTGGGGCGACAAGATAATTGCAAAGGCCAAGGACAGCAACCGGGGCGAGATGGAATGGACAACGGGCGGCAATCCTGCCACCAAAGTCAAGGGGAAACATCCGAGCCAAGGCCAGTTCTGTTGCCGCTGCGGCGCGTGGCGCGGCTGCCTCGGCCTCGAACCGCAACCCGATTTGTACGTCGCGCACATCGTCGAGGTCATGCAGGGTGTGAAAAGAGTGCTGCGAGACGACGGCGTGCTGTGGCTGAATCTGGGGGATTCGTACACATCTGGGGGCCGTGGAACCAACAGGCATCATCGGGAGAAGATGGGTATCGGAACGGCAGATGCTCAAGCGCTTGGCAGAAAAATCCCGCCCCCTGGCCTCAAGCCCAAGGACCTCTGCTGCATCCCCTGGCGTGTGGCAATGGCCCTTCAGGCCGACGGTTGGTGGCTCCGCAGCGCCATTATCTGGGCCAAGCCGAATCCGATGCCTGAAAGCGTGACCGACCGGCCCACAAATGCCTACGAATATGTCTTCCTACTAACAAAAGCGGCTCGATATTTTTACGATGCCGAGGCAGTACGAGAAAAACCAGCAACGTCAACAATGACGCGCGTTCGACTCGCAGCAGGCCGAGAGGGCGAGGTTGAGGCCGAAAACAAAGCACCGGTGACCGAGCCCGATGGCTACAAACGCTGCGAGTCGGCGCGCGTTTCCCGAGATGCTTTTGCGGATCCGCGTGACCACTTGGTTTGTGCTCCACCAAGCGGCGGTCGCAATCTTCGGAACGTCTGGACGATTCCGACGCAGCCCTTTCCTGGTGCCCACTTTGCGGTCTTTCCTGAAGCGCTGGCCGAGCGCTGTATCAAGGCCGGGACGAGCGAGAAGGGCTGCTGCCCGGAGTGCGGTAAGGCTTGGGAGCGGGTGATTGAACGGGTAGCCAATCCATCAAAATACGCAAACGTGGGGGGGGAGGACCTAACCGGCGGCGCTCCGAACATGGGTGGAAATCGGCAGACGAGTCGGGGTCTGCACAGGAACAACGGAAACGCTAACACCAACACCCCTGCCCGCACCCTCGGCTGGCGTCCCGGATGCGGTTGCGGAGGACCGTACATGGGCAGGAAGCACAATGAGGTAGCCCCCATTCCCTGCCTCTGCCTAGACCCCTTCTCCGGTGCCGGAACCGTGGCCCTCGTCGCCGCCCGCCTTGGCCGCCAGGCCATCGGCATCGAGGCCAAGGCGGAATACAACGCGATGGCCGAGAGACGTATCGGGCGCGCCCTACGTCCGGCGACATTCGTGGACAGCGAATCTACGGTGGAATTGCCGCTGTTTCAGGAGACGAAGGGAGACTGAGCGTGCATCTGAACCTGAGAAGCGCGTGGGCCGGGATTCGGACGATGCGCTGGCCACATCCGCCATCTGGTCGCCGCTGGAAGGTTTGGCGGATTGGCTGGCGCTGGAAGGCCGCGTGGTTGCACTTGTGGACGCCTGTCTGGCACGAAGGCCGTGGTCCGTATGTGTCTATGGGGCTGTGGTTCTTCGCTGTTGGACGTGGGTACTGATCGGAGATAATTGTGGCGATTCGTCTACGAAGAGTTGATGGGAAACTGCTTGCCCTGTGTGCGGCACGTACAAAGGCAGAGCCGGGTGACCATTACCTCGATGATGGTGAACATGGTGCCTTGGCCGCGAAGTTCTGGCGCGACTACCCGCAAGTGGGCATCGTGGACGTGGAAGCGTTCGCTGCTTTGGAAGCGGTCGAGTCAGGAGAGAGTAAGTGTGGCTGCTGATTTCACAATCTTGGCGCTGTGCAGGTGGCGGCGGAGTGGCACGAGTTGGCACCGCTGAAGCGCACGAGGCAAGATGAATGCTAAGGACCGACAACCGTGAGCGATGATTCGTTGCGTGAAGACAGGCGGGCTGGATTCACTTGGTTCCCTGCCGACTGGCTTGCGGACGAAGGAGTCCGGGCAGTGTCGTTTGCGGCAGACGGGCTGTGGACGGGAATGATTTGTCTGATGGCTCGTTCACCGCGCAAGGGTATGCTTTTGAGGCCGAATGGCAGCGCTGTAGACGCTGATTATCTAGCAAAACAGTTGGGCGGCACCCCGGCTGAGATAGAAGGTCTGCTGAAAGAGTTGGAGGACGAAAGCGTGTTTTCTCGTATAGAAGGTCACATTATCTGTCGGAGGATGTGGCGGAAGACAGAGTTGAGCGAGACGCGAGCAAGTGCGGGAAGGAAAGGTGGTCTAGCAAAAGGCAAGCAAAACCCTAGCAACGGTAGGATAGGAAGGGAAAGGAAAGGAAAGGAACTTATAAAACTCTATGGAGAAATCGTCAAACCGCCCGCGCACGATACAAGCCGGTCGCAGGCCAAGAAGAACGCGGCCGACCTTCTGAAGACCGTCACTCACGCCGACTTAGAGCAAGCGGTGAAGAACTACGCCGAGTCGTGTGACATCTTGGACAAGGGACCACGGTATCGCAAGAACGCCGGCAACTTCTTTGGGAAAGAGGCTGTGTATGAAGGCTTCGTGCCTAGTGTGTACGAACGCCCAAAGCCGTCCAAACCCTGTGGCAGCATTCGGAAAAAAGAGGGAGCGCCAGACCGTGACATTCACGAAGGGGACTACAAGCAACCCAAAAAGGTTGATTGGGACGGAGAGGACAAATGAACCTCTTAGGCCACATGCGCCCACGTTTTGCGGTGAACAATACGCCAAATTGCCGCCTCACTGACACCATACTCGTGGGCCAGGGCAAGCAGCGTAATATCTCCGGCTGCGTAGCGCCTTCGGATTTCGCGCACGTCCTGTTCGCTCAGTTTGGCACTGCCATTTTGTTCGCCGCGAAGGATGCGTTCTGGATGTTTGTGCAACCAATGCTCATCGCCGCGAGACGGGTTTCCTCGTTTCTTTTGGGTCTTGTCAAGCATGTTGTCTTTCTGGCTTCCGGCAAAAAGATGGCGCGAATTCTGGCAACCGGGGGCGTCGCAAGTGTGACAGACGCAAAGACCCAGCGGAATGGAACCATGCGCGATGGTCCAAGCGACACGGTGAGCATAAAACTTTTTGCGGGAACCATCTCTGCGCGAGCCAAGACAAAACTGGCCGTAGCCGAGGGGCAGATGTGCGGCCATCCACGGCCAACAATCATCAGGCCCACGGATACGCACATGCGACCAGAACCGAAGCAAGTCTTGCGGAGTCAATGGCGGGATGATATGGTGCTTGACAGCCATGACGTTCTCCTTCACAGAATGTCCTGGTCAGAACGGTCTGTGGGCCAGTCCCGCAGGCCGTTCGCTTTCGTAGCCATCATATAGAAAAAGAATTGGCGTGTCAAGAACAAAACAGCCGGAGAAAGTCGAATGGGACGAGAAATGATTTCTGAGTATCTCGAAGCGCTGGCGGCCCGGCTCGGTGGTTGCCGCAGCGACTACACCTTCAGCATCCCGAAGCGATACCTGCAGTACACGCTGAGGGATTTTCCACTACGGCTGTGCGAGAGCGTGCTGGAGTTTATCGGGGGCGAGATCGACACGCTGTGTCTGCTCGGCAAAACCGGAAGCCGCAAGACCATGTTTGCGGCGGCCATCCTTCGTGCTTGGCGCTGGGCGCGGCCACAATACCCCGAGGACTGGCGTAATGGCATCTTCCTGCCGGCGTACACCGCCGCCGACGTGCTGAGGAACATGGACACGGGTCAGGAGACGCGGCAGGAGTGGGCGAACGCGCCTTTGCTTGTTCTCGATGATGTAGGCGCATCCCGCTCGACACCGCATCTGGCCGAGCAATTGTTGTTTCTGATCGAGCGCCGATATGACAACCAGCAGCAAACGGTCATCACCACAAACTTCACCCTGACCGAGTTCGCCAACGCGGTTGACCCGCGCGCGGCCTCTCGGATGCAGGACGGACTGGTGCTGGACCTGGGCGACGTGGACCGACGGGGTGGAGAACCTAGATAACATGTACCCATTCTTTGCGATGGATGATGCGCCAAATCTGTGCTGGACCAACGCTGTACTCGCGGACAAGAACGGCTTGGCTTTCACCTGCGGCTGCACGTCTACGGATATCCCGCACGTCTTGTTTGGCAAGTTTGGCGTTGCCGTTCCGCTCACCGCGCCGAAGTTCGGGATGTTTGCACGAACTACTTTGTTTGCCACGCGCATAATTATCCCGGCCTTTGCATATCTTGTCGTGATTGTTGTCGGCGAGGGTTCCGAGAAAAAGATGGCGCGGATCGGGGTTGCAGCACGATGGGCTGTCGCAGTGATGGAGAACGCACAGGCCAGCAGGAATAGGGCCATAAGCGATAACCCACGCAACGCGATGAGCGCGAAACATCCCTCGCGAGCCATCTATCCGCGAACCAAAGCGAAATCGACCATAGCCATCACTAAACTTGCCAGCCTGCCACGGCCAGCATTCGTTCGGCCCGCGAACATCGACCTTCGACCAGAAGCGCTTTTTGTCTTTTGCGGACAGTGGCGGGATGCTATGATTCGGGGCACGCATGGCGGTTTCCTTTCCAAGTCGCCGTGCCAGAACGGTCTGTGGGCCAGTCCTACAGGCCGTTCGCTTTCTTCTACGCCCAATCCCTTGCAAAGTCAAGGAGAAAACCATGCCTGATGACGACATACAATTTCTATTGGACGAGACCGAGAATGAGGATTTCGTGGTCGTCGAAGCCTCCGACGGCGGTCTTGAACTCCAAACCAGTCATGCGATTCTGTACATTCGACCTGACCACACATGGTCGCTGATTCGCTTCTGAAAGGAGATCCCTATGCCTGACCGGCCGATGCTTATCCAGGGACCCGACCGAGTGATGCTGGACTGGGACCCGACCGACGAGACCGAGGTCTGGCTCCAAGCCTATCGCTCTACTCGGCCGGAGGATGCGGGGTTCATCATCGTTGACTCCTGCGGCGGCCCGTTGGCGCTGACGCCCGACGATGCCACAGGGTTTGCGGTTGCCCTCCGACGGCTTGTTGCGAGAACACTAGCCGATGCGCCAGTGAAGGAGAATGACCATTGAAGTTAAGGAACGTGAAGCCATTTTTTGCGGTGGACGATGAACCAAATCGTCATCGCATCAACACCGTACTCACGGGCCAAGGCACTTTGTCTTTCGCCTTCGGCCGCACGTCTACGAATGTCTCGCACACCTTGCTCTGTGAGTTTGGCGCGACAGTGTTGTTCGCCATGCGCTATCCGATGCTTCCGCACGGCATCAGCGCTGTTATCAGCATCAGTACCAAGAAAGAGATGATACGGGTTAATACAAGAGCGAATATCGCAGTGATGACACACACAGAGGCTGGATGGAATGGACCCATAGGCGATAAGCCACGCAACGCGGTGGGCGAAAAACATGCCTCCCTTTCTGCCACCAAGGCTGAACTTACCGTAGCCCTCAATCCCCTTGTATGCCTGCCATTCCCAACATTTATCCGGCTTGCCGATGTGAACTTTCGACCAAAATCGAAGCAAATCTTGCGGAGTCAACGGCGGGATACTACAGTGTGCTCCAGCCATGACCGTCTCCTCATCAGGCGTTCGTGGTCAGAGCGGCTTGCGGCCTAATCCCCGCAGGCCGTTCGTTTGTGGTGGGCACGATACCAAAAAGAAAACCCGCATGTCAAGTGAGAAAGGAGATGATTGTGTCTAGCACTTCGTGGATGTTGAGCGACCACGCGAGAGAGGCGTTGCTGAGTTATGTGCCGAATGTGGACAAGCGCGCCCGAATCAGAAACTACATCGCCGCCCAGGCCGAGCAGTTGGAGAAGGCCGAGGCTGGCGACTGGTACTGTCCCGGTTGCCAGGAATACCTTGGCGCGTCTCGCGTGACGAACGACGAGAAGTGTGATACCTGCGGCACTGCGGTGCTGTGGGTGGCAGCACAAACGCCCGAAGCGGTCAAGGCGCTCAAGGTCGAGCGTGACGCCCAGGCCGAGCGAGTCGCGGAACTGGAGAAGATGCTGGACCTGGCCCAGCGCCATCGCAGTGAACTGTTGGCGGCGGTCGCGCCATTTACTGTCGTCGGAGAAGAACTAAGGAACTACGAAGGAGGATATAGGGTTCCTTGGCATACATTGTTAAGGCACCCCACGGTCGGACACTATACGCGCATCTACGCCGTCGCTGGGCGAATCAATGCCGCCCTCGACCGGAAAGGAGCAACCGATGCCTGACGAATGTTCGAAGTGCGGAGAGCCGTACCAGTTGCCTTTCCCAAGCGTTTCGCCGTATGAGGTTATGTCGCTGGCCGAGAGGGAGACGAAAGTACGGCCACACAGGCCGGGCTCTCTGCCTTGTGTCGAGCGCCAACTCGCCGCCGCCGAGAAGCGAAACGCGGTGCTGGAAGCGGTGGCAGAAGCGGCGAGAACAGACTTGGCCGCCCGCGACAAAGTGCAGGCTGTGTCTGAGCGCATCTTGGCCGACGAGGCTGTGAGCAAAGAACAGGTGGCCGCTGTGGGCGAGGAGGCAGAGGCCACGACACAGGTGCTTATTGATAACCTCGCCGCCCTCGACCGGAAGGAGTCCTGACCGATGGAGTGCTTACTTGACGTGTACCCAGCGTTTTCTCTTAAGGACACTGACAATGGTCGAGCGCTTCACGCCATAGCGACGGGCCAGAGGACGGGTACCGATAGTGCCGGTTGCGTACTCGGCCCGAAGCGCTCGTACTTTTTCAGCCGTGAGTTTTGCTTGGCTTTGCTGCTCGCCGCGCAGGGGTGTCCAGCGATGTTTGCGGTCGCGGTCGGTGTTGTTGTCCAGGCGTGTACCCAGAAAAAGATGGGCGGGACTCGGATTGCAACAAGCCGGGTTGTCGCAGTGGTGAAGCACGCAGAGCCCGTCGGGAATGGGGCCACAGGCAATGGTCCACGCGATACGGTGTGCGCGGTAGATTTTGGCGGAGTGGTCTGTCCGCGAACCAAGCCCAAACAGACCATAGCCCTGAGGCAATTTGGCTGCTATCCACGGCCAACATTCATCGAGCCCTCGGATGCGCACCTTGCTCCAAAAGCGCAGAAGGTCTTGAGAAGTCAATGGCGGGATGATACGGTGGGGCTTAACCACGATTCTCTCCTTCACAGAGATTCTTGGCCAGAACGGCCTGCGGCTAGTTCCGTGGGCCGTTCGCTTTCCCCTCAGACTACACAAAGGAATCTGTTGTGTCAAGCGCCAAATTAAAGGTCCGGTTTTTTGTGCTCGGAAAACCCGCCACCGCCGGTTCCAAAAAAGCGTTCTTCAACAAGAAGACCGGCCACGCGATGATAACCGACGCCTGCAAACGCAGCCGCCCTTGGAAGGACGCTGTCAAGGCAGCCGCGCTCGAGGCCATGCAGGGGCGCGAGATGTTCGGGCGCGCCGTGGCGCTGGACGTGGCGTTCTACTTCGTCCTGGCGCGGCCCAAGGGCCACTTCGGCACGGGCCGCAACGCAGACAAGTTGAAGCCGAGCGCCCCACGGTATCCTGCGACGCGGCCGGACGTGCTCAAGTATGCGAGAGCGGTCGAAGATGCATTGACAGGCATAGTTTATCACGATGATGCGGCTATCGTGAGCGAGCGCATGTTCAAGGATTATGGGGCGCCAGAAGGCGTGTGGGTTGAAGTGAGGGAGAAGCCATGAGCCAAACACTTAAACCACCGAACAAGTTGTTCGTCCTCTCGCATGACGACGTGGAGATGGAGGAACTATACGGAGAGTATACGGCATTTGCAACGAGGTCGAAAGCAATGGAACACGGGCGGGGGCTTCTCATCGAAACTTTCCGTGTCCACGAGTATCGCCTTGTAAGGGCCGCTCGACCGCGACGATACCGAAACGCGGAGGAATACGGGTTGCTGGGTTGAGGTGAGGGAGAAATCATAAGCGACAACGCACGATACCGCATCGAAGGACACGAGCAGCGGTCCGGGCCAGGGGCGGCGGCAGAAAGTATGTACGTTTGCCTCCGCTGTGGGAAGCGGGCCACAACACGATACGCTGTGAAAAACAGTCGCGGGAAGGAGTGCGGAAGCAAACAGTTGATGCGCATCTACGCATGGCGGAACTTCAAGAGACACCTCGATGCCTGCTACAAGAAGGAAATGGCATGAGCGTCGCAGGGCGCGTGCCAAAATGTGACATGTGCGGCAAACGCTATTGTGGCGCTCCGACCGAGTGGTCGTCAAGCCACCCCGGACTGCAGGAGATAATGCAAGAGGACGACTGGCAGCGGCGCTGGGGCCTCGACATCTGCCCTGCCTGTTCGGAAAGAATAGCAGTAGAAGCGAAGGAGAAGCCATGAAACCAGGGACAGGAATCGTGACGAATCCCGAGACGAGCAAGCGGCTGGCGGTAGTGTGGCCGTTTACAAAATCTCCTACCAGACACCGGCACTGGCTTCTTATGCCCGGCGAAGATGAGTTTCTTGCCGATGGGGTGGTAACGCAATACCCTGATGGTCATTGGTACGACCGCAACCACTGGCTTGCCTATCCCGCCCGCGACCTCTCCGAACTGGAGGTGAAGATTCGGGAGATGGGATTTGAATGGAGAGGCAGGGGCGAAGGGGAGAAAGTTCACATCTGGCTCTACGATTTGACCGCCGCCGAGACACTGAGCGCGGTTGCCAGGAGCGCGGCAACACACATCATCGACGCCTTCGGTGCGGCGGTTGCGGAGACTCTGGAGGCGGCGGGGGAAGGAGGGAGAAACCATGTTAGCGGATGAACGCTCCAGGCTCTTGCTGCCGTTCGGCAAACTTCACGCCGCAATGTCCTCTGAAATCGAGCGGCGACTCAAAAGACGAAACACCCGCTCTTTGGAAAACCTTGTCGCGGCGGCTCAAACCGCGACAAGAACAAATGTCTGGTGGGCGGCGTATCGCGTGGCCCCCGAAGTTCTCAACACAGCAGCATTGATTCTCGCACAGCGCGAGAACAAGAAGCGGAAGAAAGCGAAGAAGAGCCCATGAACAAGGCGGCAAGGCCAATGGCGGCACTGGAAGCGGCGGCAAAGGAGAAGTCATGACAATACTGCCTTGGGCGGAGCGTGTGCCGATGCTGTCCGTCCATCCCGACGCCGCCACGCGCGATGACGTGGCAAGACTGGCCGCGGAGTTGATGGAGGCGAATCACAAACTCATCGAACTGGAAAAGGATAGCGGCGGAAGCGGAGGAGAAGCCATGACAGCAGATGAGATTCACGCATTAGCCGATGAGGAACTGGACGGATTGCTTCACGGCGCCTTAGATTCAAACATGCCTTCGTCCATGTCATTTTGCGAAAGTCTCGACCTCTGCCACGCCGCCGAGGAGCAGTTGAAAAAGATGGGATTGCTAAGGGCTTTCGGAATCTGCCTCTACAACGACCAATTTGCTACCGACTGCGACTGCGGAGAACTTGCCCACGCCAGCGCCCGCCAGCGGGCCGAGGCGATCCTGGTGGCGATGCAGGCGAAGGAGAGCGAGTGATGGCCGTGGTCAGAATGCACATGCAAGCCCTGGGGCAGAAGCATGAGCAGTGTGCCGGATGCGACCGGCACTTCGAGCGCGGCGAGGTTATGGCGGGGATTGAATATGACGATGGCGAGCCGGCAGGCTGGTACTGTGAAGCGTGTCTGGCAAGATGGAAGGAAGGCGAGTAATGAACACAGCCGAGATTCACGCACTAGCCGACGAAGACCTCGACGCGGCGATTGCCCGCGCAGAGGGCTGGACAGAGATTCGCTTCAGCGTGCGCCCGGACCGGATCGGTGCGCTTACGGGCATTGACCCCGCTTGCCCGGAACTGGGCGGCGAGATGTACATCCCGCGCTGCACGCAGTCCTTGGACATCTGCCACGCTGCCGAGGAGCGGCTGAAGGAGAAATACGGCTGGAATGGTGAGAGTAAATGGGTTGCGGCGCTAAGGACGATCGTTCACGAAACTTGCCACGTTCCCGACTACAACTTTGCCCACGCCAGCGCCCGGGAGCGCGCCGAGGCGATTCTGCGGACGGTGCAGAAAGGAACCCCATGAGTCTTGACAGGGCGGGCTCTTTCCTGTATTCTTTGGATGAAGCGAACGCCCTACGGAACGGACCGCAGGGCGCTCTAAGCAAAACCCTCTTCTGAGGAGAGAGCCATGCCTAAAGTTCACTGTATCATCCCGTCGCTGAGCAAACAAGACATTCTGCGCTTCTGGTTCCATGTCCGTATTCGAGGGATTGATGAGTGCTGGGAGTGGCGGGCAAGCAAGAGTAATAACGGCTATGGCTATTTCGTCCTGCGTTTGGAGGGAAGTGGTTTCTGGAAAACATTTCGCGCACATCGTGTCGTCTGGACAATCGCCAACGGTCCGGTTCCATCTGGTCTCTTGGTTTGTCATCACTGTGATTGCCCTAGTTGCCAAAATCCGCACCACCTTTTTATAGGAAATCATGTGGACAATATGCATGACAGAGATCACAAAAATCGACAGGCGTGCGGCGAACGACAAGGTAACGCCAGGTATACAGAGCAAGAGATTCGCAACATCCGAAGCCGTTACGCGGCAGGCGGCATCAGCCAGTATGCTTTGGCCCGCGCCTATGGCATGGACCAATCAACGGTTTCTTCCGTTGTTCGTCGAAAACTGTGGGCGCATGTGATTTAGGAGATGATTATGTCTGGCTCTGGTGACCGGCCGATGCAGGGTAATGTCCGAACCGACAGACCGCTTTATGGGCCCGACCCACTCGCCGTGGCCAGCCACACCTTGGGTGCTGCCAATGAGCGCGCTGACGATGCCGAAGCCCAGTGCGACGACCTCCGCAGGATGCTGGCTGACACAGAGCACAAACTGCGGCAGGTCTGCGCAGAGCGGGACGCGCTGCAGCAACGGGTGACGGACTTGGCAGCATTGGTGCGGGACCTGGAGCGGGACCTCAGGGAGGCTCGCGATGAATTGCGGGCAAGTTTGTGATATTTGCGGCATACGCCCGGCGTCTGGGGGCAGCATCTGTCCCGTCTGCGACCATGGCGATTCTCGCGACAGTGCAAGAAGAGAAGGCAAATGAGCAAGACCAAGAAGGGCCACAAAGAAATCCACCTGCGGATTGACAACGAGGTCTATGAGAGCATCAAACAATTTATGGGGCTGAAGGAAATCTGCGGCAATCTCTACGGCCCGGAAGACGAGTTCGTCGTCTGCGTTATCGCCTTTATCGAGAAGGGCGAGAAGAATGTGCATATCAGGAAGAAACAGGAAGAGGAACCGAAATGACTGATCCGCCCAAAGCCATTGGCTACGTCCGTGTATCAACCGCAGGCCAGGCCGCAGACGGCGTCAGCCTACAAGCGCAGGAGAGCGCTATCCGCAACTGGTGCGAACAAGCAGGTCGCACGCTAGAGAGAGTCTGTGTCGAGAACGGCGTGAGCGGGAGTCGTGCCGATAACCGTCCCGCCCTGCAACAGGCGCTGGCCCAGGTGTGTGATACCAAGGGCGTTCTCGTCGTTTACAGTTTGGCCCGACTCGCACGCTCGACCTACGACACTATCGAAATCGCCGAGCAACTGAAGGCGGCCGGAGCCGACCTTGTGAGTCTGAGCGAGGACATCAACACGACGACCGCCGCCGGAAAAATGGTATTCAGGCTTTTGGCAGTCCTGGCCGAGTTCGAGCGCGACCTGATAAGCGAGCGCACCAAGGCGAGTCTGGCGTGGAAAAGGGCGCACGGAGAGATGACAGGCAGCGTGCGCTATGGTTTCAGGGGCGTCCCGTCAGACAAGACGACGAAAAGAGGGACACGAATTGTGCATGAGGTTCCAGACGAGGGCGAGCAGAAAGTCATACACCAGATGGCCAAGATGCGGAAGGCAGGCATCGGCTACCATCGGATTGCAAAGGCGCTGGATGCGAACGAGATTCCGACGCGGCACGGGGGCAAATGGCGGGCAGCGACCGTTCGGAAAATCCTGCTGAGGGAGAAGGGAGGCGCATGATGCCTGAGCGCGAGAAGCGGTGCGTAACGTGCAGGTGGTGGGTTCCCGAAGACAAGGACACTTGGGGCAATCGTTCGACCTGTCACAGACACCCACAGGTTGTTCCAAAGGCGGCGATGAGTTGGTGCGGGGACTGGGAAGCGCGCGAGGAGGGGGCGGGGGGAACCTTGTGAGGAGTAAGCAATGGTAGACACAGCAACACCCGAGCGCCACCCACGCCCTCCAATGCATTTTTCGCTTGATAATTTGGGTCGGCTTGTAGTAACGCCAAGTATCGAACAGTGGCTGGCGGATGAGGACGATGAATTCCGTATTGTGTCGATAAAGCAAGCACTTGAATCACTAGATGCGCATCCAGATGCGCAAAGGGAACAACTCGCCGAGATTTTGAAGCGCTTGGCACTATCAAAAACGAGAGAACTCTGGTTCGTTGCTTACGACGAATATTTGCAGACACCGCATTGGAAATATGTGCGGGGCAGGACAATTTGCGCAGCGGCGGGTCAATGTTCTCGTTGTCAGAACTACGACGCTCTTCAGGTACACCATCTGTCTTACAAGCATCTCGGCGATGAGAAACCTGAAGACCTTCAGGCTCTGTGTAAAGACTGCCATCTTCTGGCTCATAGCAACAGACCCCAGAGTCTTCGAACGGCGGAATAGTCTATGGCAACTTCAACAGCAACAGCCACAGCCAAACCCGAACTGGCGAAACTGGAACTGCTGCGGTAGGCTACTTGCGCTGCGCCCCAGTGCGCTTGGCCGCTATTGCCTGCGCGATTTTCAGGGCGTGCTTGGCGTTTCGAGGCGTGATATTGCCGATGCGTCCCGTCTTTTTGTAGGAGCGTAGAATCTCGGCAACGATGTTACCAAAACTCATTCCAGGCTTGAGAGGCATGAGCAAACCTCAAATATTGGGGCCGGTGGCAAAGAGGAGGGTTTTGCCCGAAGGTGCTTTCGCACCAACCCGGCCCCAAATCTCTGCGACTACAGGAACCTGTCAATCACCAGTTTTGCCAGGTTGATCAACTTGCTCCGAACATCCGTGTCCGCGACGGCCTTCTGGAAGATGGCGTCGTGGTTGTCCATCACCACGTCCACGGCGTCCAGCGCCTCCTGCGTCACTTCCGGATGGGCCGGCGTGTACGCGGCGTCGTCTGCCGGACCGGTTATTGGGTTACGGGACATTGGCTTCTCCCTCCAGTAGCGGAACCGGCGAGAAGAAGCGGTTCAGCAGCGCCTCCTCTGCAAGTTCCTTGAGTTGTTCCAGATCGTTCGTCTCCCGCATGGCAATCGTCGCGTTGCGGGCCGCGATCTTCTTGATGCCGGCGAGTATGCGTTGAAGCAGCGCATACCGTGCCGCCTCTGTTTTTCGGTCCTGCTGCACGCCATCCAACGAGGTCCAAAGCGTAGACGCAAGATGCTGGATATAGTCCGTGGCCGTCGGCTTGGCGATGTCGCCGAGCGGGGGTAGCGGTTGCTCCGTCGCCAAGTGCGCCACCAGCAGCAGCAGCGACTGCTCATGGCCGTTTTCCACCTTGGCCTGCGCGCGCTCCAGCAGCGTGACGGACGCGGCATGGTAGCCGCCGATCTGCGTCTCGGCCTCCTGCGCCAACCGCGCTTGCATGGCAGCCGATTCGATGCGGTACTGTTGTGTGCACCCCGCCATCAGGAGCACCAGTGCCCCGGCTACAAGTGATGTAAGTCGTTTCATGCGTCATCCTCCTTCTCTATGGATTCCTTGGTTTCGGCGGGTATCTCAACCACGGTGGTCCCAGCACGCTTCAGGCCGTAGTCTTCCAAGGCCACGCCCCCGATGACCACCGCCCCGATGAGCGTGATGAGCGTGGCTAATTGGACGCACAAGTCCTCGGGAATACCCGCCCACGGCCCAACGGTCAGGGCGAGCACGTCGCCCAAAACGACCGCTAGGGCGGTAACAAATTTGCGGCTGCGAAATAGTGCTCTCAGCGCTTCCATTGCTTATCCTCCTTTTTCCGTTTGACTTCGGTTCGTTTTCGCGTATTATTCACAATGGCGTGGCTTGGCCAGACAGGGTGCGGCGGGGCGCGGCGAGGCCCGGCGAGGCGTGGCGCGGCAGGGCACGGCGCGGTGAGGCAAGGCAAAGTTCTATCGTTAAGTTGTCGAATCTTATTTGTCCTCCTTTTCCGCAGTGTACCTATCTCTCTCGTTCGCGCCTTTCCCGCCGCTCCCGAAGAACCTTGCCAATCGGCGTTTCGACAGGTTCGGCGGTTCGGCCTGTTTCCTTTTCGTACAATGCCCGAAACCGACCCAGCGCGTAGTCGAATCGCTTCGACCGCAAGCCAAGCCGTGTCGCCATTTTGACCATCTCTCTTCTCTCCGCTTCATCGGCCTTGATATAACGGTCGGCGAACATACGAGCGCGGACTTCTGGCACTTGCAAATCGCCGAGGTCAAGCCACCACGGTTCGACTCCTTTGACCCTGATCATGCGCCTCAGGCGGTCGGCCAGCCGCTTTTTGTCCAGAGGTTCCTGCTTGGCGATGAAGTCGCGGAGAATGGCACGCGGTTCTTCACCCGCCCTGAATCGTTTGGTGAGTTCACGATTCTGCTTGTGCCGCCGCGTTGTCTCGGCAACCTTTGCGCGGCGCATCTTTTCCGCCGGCAGCCGCACTGGCGTCGTTCGGATGATCCGCCCAATGCCCGTGATGTTGCGAAAGGCGGCGTTGCGTATCTGAGCCTTCTCCTTTTCCGAGGATTCGTCCACAAGTCCGTGGCCCGCGTAGGAGATGCCAGCGATGACGGGGTTGTACGGTGGCACGATGGTTCCTATCGCGCGCTGAAGCCGAGCGGGGGAAATTTTGAGGCCACCTTTATCCGCCGTCTCAGCAAGTTTGACGAACGCCGGATGGGTTCGCCAAGTTATCTCCTCTTGGGCCTCCACCTCTTCGCCACGCCACACCCGCTCAAACCGCCACGAATCAAAGTTGCCAGCGTAGGCAAAGAATGCCCCGATGGTCGGCGGCAGTTTGGCAAACGGCACGACCTCGAAGACGTCTTTGGTGGCCCCCGTCCAAGAGCGCTCTGGCATCTCGCCTGTCAATTTTGCCTCTGCCAGAATCTCAAAGACCGCACAAAACGGTCGGACAACCTCGGGCTTGGAAATCGTCAGATAGTACCAACGCTTGTTGCCTTGGTCGTCTGTGTATTCGCCCAAGCCGCCTGGAAGCGGGATGATGAAATAACGGTCCTTCATGTTGTCCGGCACGCTGTCCCAGAAGTCCTTGCCTTTCATAAGGGCGAGTGCGACCAAGCCAGACGAAATGGCACCGATCTGCGCCACACGAAACGTGAATGCTCTAGGATTCGCCACGCCGCTCTTGACGCCGCTCCGCAAGCCTTGGACCGCTGCGTTGAGGTAGGGTATGCCTGTGTCGATTGCCTTCGTCCACGAACCGCCCTGAGAAAAGTCGAGATAGGCACGGGCAATCCAAGTGGCGGTTTGCCGGTCGGCCTTGGTCAATTTATCTATGCCGACGCCGCGCTGCTTGGCAAGGTTCTTGAGTGCCCGTTCGCGCAGCATGAGCCGCGTTACTAGTTCGCTCGTTTCGCCGATGTAAGATAGGAAGTTCTTGACGCGATTGGATTCTTGATTGAATCGGCGCTGTGTCTCATCCAAAGCACCGACCTGCCAACCGCCCCTGCGAATCGCGCCGTAATGCGTCAGGAACTCCATCCCGCCACCCTCTTCGATGTAATCGACGAATCGACCCTGCCTACGGAGAGTGTCGTTGAGGACGGCCTTGAAATCGCGCGACATCTGAACGGCCGCAACGGGCATCAAGGAAGAATAGAGATGGACGCCCGTTTCCTGTGCGAGCCATTCACTTGCAAACCAAACCAAGCCCACGTCACGCGGCACGTTCGTAAAGGCAAATGCCCAGTTGTAGCCTGTGGCGAATGGCTTGACGATGTTCGCCCCGGAGAGCCAGCGGATAGCATTGGCGAGTGAGGCCGACATTTCCGGAGTCTGCGTCACCCATTCCTGTGAGAATTCAGTCGGAACGAGTATGGGTCGGCGAACACCTTCCTCAAAAACATAGATGGCCCGCATCCCAGCAGGTATCTTCTCGAACTCCAAGGAACCATCGGGCCGCGCACCAATGATGCGCGCTTCGCGGATGCCCAACTCATTATCTGGTGCATCGCGAGCGAATTCGAGCAATGCCCGGTTAGCCTTGTTCATCGCAATTCGCGTCTCGGTTCGGACCATTTTCTGCGCGAGGAAGAAGCGCAGGTCATTCACAAGTTGGTTGGTACTACCCTCGTCCAGCGCTTCAATGCCGCTCTCCGTAACGCTGATGGTCCGACCGCCGATGCGGGTTGTGTAAGCCACGGGGTCAAGCCATTGGAGGAATAGGCGCGGATGATACGCCCGGTGTTTCTCCGTCAGATACGCGAATGCCGCGTCACCGACAATTCCTTCTTCATGCAACCGCGCGAGGTTCTCGCGGTGAACCGCCCAATATTTCTCTGCTGCAGTTCGCAACTTCTCAAAGCCTGGCGCGGCCTGAGCCTGCTGAACGAAAGCCTGCGCCTCTGCAACGTCCATGCCTTCCGGATGCTGCATCATCCAGACAAGATTTTCCTCAACATCCGCAGGGGTGATCACAGGAATTTGACCGGCGAGAAGCGGCGCAGCCGTTATCTCGGCCGTGCGTCTCTCGATGGCCTCTTGCGCGGACGGTATACCGAATGCCCGCTTTGCCGCGCGTTGACGAACAACCTCATCGACCTCAACCGTCCGAACGGCCTGGAGATAGAGGCCGAGTTCAAACTCCTCGTTCCACGAGAGCGGCGAGAGAATATCACGCACGGCGTCTTGGAAGCGCAGTGTTCCGGCAGGTGATGCACCATAGACAAGGTCGTGTAGACGAGCCGCCCGGCGTGCAGCCTCATTCTTTGTTCTCAGGAGCGCCCGTTTGGCATTGGCGGAAACATCAATGCCTTTGCGCTTGAAGATACGGTAGAGCCGTCGGAGTTTGTTACGACCCATCGCGCGAACGGCTTCCTCGCTGCGAACACCAGCCTCATGGAACTTGCGGGCCTGCGGGTCTTTGTTTACGGATTCTCGCACGGAGTCCGCAACGTCTCTCTTGGGGCCAAGTCTAAAGGCGCCCTCTTCATCGGAAAGCAGACCGAAACCCTGCTTCTCGGACTTCTCCTGCACGTCTGTAGGCACTTCGGGTGCCACAGGTGCCACAGGAGGCCCTACGGGGGGTGCTGGCAGAGCCTCCAGCGCTGCGGGTGGTCCGAGTTGCCCGCGAGCGATGGCGGCAGCATGAACCATCTCGCGGTCTTGCGGTTTGCCTGCATCCAATCCCTGGCGAGACATCTCCGCTCTGAGGGCGGCGGCTTGGCGGAATCGCTGCTGTTTGTGGTCGGGCCAAGTAGCAATTTCCTCTACCACAGATTCAGGCAGAGCGAGGACTGTCGCCCCGGCGTCTTGGGCCCTGCTCATAACCGCTTCTCGGGCTTCGGGGGTGAGTTCGCTAATGGCAAAGCGAGAAGCAAGGCGTTCTAGGATTTTGCGCTGCTGCGGGCTTATTCTGCGTTCTGCTGCCCTCTCAGCCGCCACAGGAGGCTCTACGGCGGCCTCTGGCGCGATTGGAGGGGCAGGTGCGACTACGGGGGCCACTTCCGGCACCGCGGGCACTGGCGGGGCTACAGCGGCTTCTGGCGCGATTTCGGCCTCAGACAAGTCAACCGCAGCCTCATCGCGCGTACCCTCAAGATCGCCGATGCCTTCTTCTACCGCAGCGTATAGCGCCTCCATGTGATGCCGGTCACTGATATTGAAAGTACCTATACCCGGCATGTTTTTGATGAAGGCTTCCCGTGTACCGTCCGGATGCTCGATGATTTCCAGCACCGCGTCCTCTGCGCCGGGGAGACGCTTTAGTGCAGACCCAAGGAATTCGTTCAAC
>JAUVZF010000012.1 GCA_030602705.1 Planctomycetota bacterium | reverse complement strand
GTAGCACACGGTCACGCTGCGCGTGGCCGTGCCACCCGGCCAGGAGGGTGGGCTGCACGGCCAGCAGGGTGGCACGGCAGCGGCGAAGCAGCGGCCGTGGTCCGCATCGCGCCGAGTAGCACACGGTCACGCTGCGCGTGGCCGTGCCACCCGGCCAGGAGGGTGGGCTACCCGGCCAGGAGGGTGGGCTGCACGGCCAGCAGGGTGGCACGGCAGCGGCGAAGACGCGGCCGTGGGTCACGTCGCGCCGAGTAGCACACGGTCACGCTGCGCGTGGCCGTGCCACCCGGCCAGGAGGGTGGGCTACCCAGCCAGGAGGGTGGCACGGCAGCGGCGAAGCAGCGGCCGTGTGCGCCAAGCGCCCAACACGGCCGCCCGGTGGGCTGCCGTGCCGCACGGGAAAAGGTTCCTGGAACCTTTTTGCCTGACGGCGCGACGCCTGCCATAATCCGTGGTCACACCAGGCGAGATGAGCCGGCGGCGAGGAGGCTTGCGAAGTGGCCGCGTTTGATGCTACAAGAGGGCCGGTATCGCGCGGTATCGTGGTCTGCCGCAACGGGCCTGGGCCTGTCGCGCAGGACCGCTCGCGGATGGCGCAAAGAACCCCGATCACAAAGACAAGGAGAAGACATGACAACATCATTTTCAGACGTCGCCGGCGTGGCGGCACGGGGCCTGTTTGCGTTTCCTGACCGGCTCCGGACGAACAGGGGGCCGCTTGTTAAGGCGTGCCGGATCCTGATGCTGCTTCTGGCCCTTCCCCTCGCTGCCGCGGGGGCCGAGAAGGGCGAAGAGGGGTTCCGCCCCCTGTTCAACGGCAAAGACCTGGCCGGATGGGTCCCCGTCAACACCGCCCCGTCGACCTGGACGGTCCGGGACGCCATGATCATCTGTTCGGGCAAGCCCACCGGCGAACTCCGCACGGACCGCATGTACCAGAACTTCATCCTCGAATTGGAGTGGCGGCACATGCGGCCGAAGGGCAACGCGGGCGTGTTCATATGGGCCGACGACATCACCGCCCGCGGCGTGCCGTTTCACCGCAGCATCGAGGTGCAGGTGCTGGAGAACGCCTACGGCAAGGCCAACTGGTTCACCACGCACGGCGACATCTTCCCCATCCACGGCGCGAAGATGACGCCTATCAACGGCCGCGGCGGCAGCCGCGCGTTCCCCACCGAAGAACGCTCCAAGCCCAGCCCACAGTGGAACCACTACCGCATCACCTGCCAGGACGGGGCCGTCTCGCTGGCCGTCAACGGCAAGGTGGTGACGCGCGGCAAGGACTGCATCCCTCGCAAGGGCTACATCTGCCTGGAGTCTGAGGGCGGGCTCGTCCACTACCGCAACCTGCGCATCAAGGAACTGCCGGCGACGCCCGTCGACCCGAAGCACGTCGCCACCGCCGACCGCGGATTCCGCTGCCTCTACACGGGCGTCGATCTGTCCGGATGGGTCACCGCCAAGGAGAATCAGGGCCACTGGAAGTCCGGCAACTGGACCTTCCGCTACGACGGCAAGTCGTCTGCGGCCGACACCTCGATCGCGACCGAGCGGGTCTTCGGTGACTTCGGCTTCATCTTCGACGTCCGCCGGCGCGACGGGTCGAAGATCACCCGCGTTCTCCTGCGCGGCTCGGAGAAGGCGGCGGTCGTTATCGACCCCGACGATTCGCTCATGGCCAAGCACCTGGGCAAGACCGGCAGTTGGAACCGCTTCGAGGGCACGCTGCGCGGCGACCGGCTCACGCTCAGCCTCAACGGGCACGAACTGTTCAAGGAGCGGCCCGTCGCGGGCGTCCCGGCCCGCGGCCCGATCCGCATCGTCCCCGGCGGCCCGATCGACTTCGCGAACGTGTACGTACGCGACCTGGCCGGCGCACCCGAGGCGAAGCAATGAGGCCAGCATCTCGCCGGCACGTGGAATGTTGCTAATACAGGCCTCAATAACAGGGCTGCTCACTTGCCCATGCCGCCCAGGGCCCGGAGGCACTTCTCGACGGCCTCCAGGGCCGCCGCGCCAGACACCTCGTACTCCACGATGTACCACTCGGTGCCGCCGACGCCGGCGCACAGGTCGAAGATCTCCTGCCACGGCAGGTCGTCTTCGCCGATGAGGGCCTGCGGGTTGGTGGCGGAGTAGGGCTTGAGGTGGACGGTGGCCGCGCGGCCGGGGTACTTCTTGAGGAACGTCGGCGCGTCGCCGCCGCCGTGGGCGGCGTTGCCCACGTCCAACTGCATGATGACCTCGGGAAGGGTGTTGCCGAAGAACGTGTCCCACGGCAGTTCGCCGTCCATCTCGGTGAACTCGACGGTGTGGTTGTGGTAACCGACCTTCATGCCCTCCGGTGCAACCTGCTCGGCCAGGTCGTTGAACAGATCGGCCGTCTCGAGCCAGGCGCGGCGGCTGCTCCGCCGCTCCTCAGGCAGACACGGCACGATGAGGTACGGGTTGCCGAGGGTCTTGTTGAAGGCGATCGTCTCGGCCAGGGCGTCGCCCAGGAGCGTGTCGATCCGCGTGTGCGTGCCGCAGCAAAGGAGGCCGCGCGCATCGAGCATCTGCCGCAGTTCCTCGGCGCCACGGTCGTAGTACCCGGAGAACTCAACGCCCTCGTACCCCATCTCCGCGACGGCGTCGAGGACGGCCGCCAGGTCCTTCTCGCAATCGGCACGCACGGAGTAGAGTTGGAGTGCGATCGGAATGGCCATAGTGCGTGTCCTTTCGCGGCTCAGGCGTTCACAGCGCGTGCAGTACGCCACAGCCGGCGGGGGAATGCAAGCGATTTTCGCGCGGTTAGATAGTGAGAATCAGCTCGGGTTGCGAGACGTGTTCCAGAACTCCCATCCTTCCGCACGGAAGAACTCCGTTAGGGCAGTCGAACCTGCAAGGCACTCCACTTGATAGTGCTGGCACACGTTGGGAATCTTTGGGGTGGGCGTATTGCTCAGTTTCTCGCAAGTGAGTACAACGCACTTGCGGACACCAAGAAGATCTGGAGGCTCGCGGTTCTTCGATATGGCAAGGGTTATGATAAACGGGTCGGCGTCCGGAGTCTCTTTGGCCGCATCCACGAGACGGGGGAACTGCCGGAGGACATCCCTGACGATGGCAAGTTGCTCGGCGCTCAGAGTAACGAACATCCTCTTGTTTTGCCTGAGCCACGGCTTAAGGTCGGGGTCGCCTTCTACCTCCTTCAAGACCTCTCTGGGAGCGATCAGCCTTTCCTCCTTCACCATGTTGCTCATCTCGTGCCAGAGTCCCGGGAAGGTCCCGACCGGATAGAGCTGCTTAAGATCGATCAGTGCGCTCGAATCGATGCAGTATACTGTCGATTCGGTCATCGACTGCTTCTTCCTGCGACCAGAGACTCCACTTTCTTGAGATGTCGTAGCCTCACGGAGAGGTAGTCGGAAACGTCCCTGTAGGTGATGATTCCGCGATCTCTGGCGTCCAGGACGAGCGTGGTGAATCTGTGTCCCCTCTCGCCGACGGAACGCTGCGCAGGAGAAGGACCGCGCCCGTGTTTTGGCGGCGGCCTTGTTGGCACTCGCTCCCAACGCGCCAACCTAGTCCTATAGGCTTTCCGGGAAACCAAACCCGTTACCTGCATGCGTCGCCAGATGACGTGTTTGCTCACACCAAACGTGGCTGCGATCTGCGCCAAGCCATTCTCACTAAGGCTCGCCATGTCGCGATGGCTTCTCAGCACCTTGTGCTGCGGCAGGGCGTCGCTGGGCACCAAGAGGGCACCGGCGAAATGGTTGCAGAACGTCTCGGTTGGTGTGGTGTCTGCACCCAACGCCTCATGCCAGAGGCACAACCCGCCGCTGTGGAGCAACACGTGCGCGTATTCATGGAATAGAGTGAAGATCTGTGGGTTGAGGCGATCCTGGCTGTTGGCGACGATGGCCTGCGGCTCGTTGTCCGTCAGGGAGAAGCCCCTGGTTTCCGCTAGAGGCATGCGGAAGCGGAACACAAGCAGGCCCAGGCCTTCGAGGGCAAGCCGCCATGTCCGAAACGCTTCGCGCCGGTCTCTCCACCTGGACTGCTGCTGCAGGCTTATCCCAAGCCGCTTCCGTTCTCTCTCTGCCAGTCGCTCGGGACTGGCGCGAAGATTCGCCCGCCCGATACGAGACTCCTTTGCGAGGTCCATCTCCTCCAGCAAATCGCCAGCCAGTCTCTGCAGCCTCTGGGTCCTCCGTATCGCGAGGCGCGTTTTTCTCGACAAGGGCACACGCTGCTTTTCGGGAAGGACACGGAAGTCTGTCGGGACGGGCGGTTCCTGTGGGGGCTCTGGTAAGAAGAAGGCCGCCAGAGGGCGCTTGAAGAACGCGGCCAAGTCCTCCAGCGTGCGAAGAGTAGGGCGTTTCTCACCGGTTTCCCATCTCTTGACCGTTTCCACACTGGTGTTCAGCCTTTTCGCAACCTGGTCCAGGGCAACGCCGGCGCTCTCCCTGGCCCACCTCAAGACGGCAGGGCTTATCTCGACGACTGGACTCCTGGCGGGCATACGAACCCCTTCACAGTCCTGCTTTCTCTCTCACGCGATTGCCGTCTAAGTTACACGGGGGCCGCAGGTAGCGAACCGTGCCTAACGGCGTGCCCCTTACCCATAAAACAATACGGCAAATCCAGCAACCAAAATCAAGCGATTTTCCCCATCGCCGCGCGGGGCTTTTGTATGGCGAGGCGCGCACCGCTCGCCTATCATGGCCGACGCTCGCGGAAGGGAGAAAAACCATGACCGTCCCCGGTTACGTGGACTACCGGCGCCGCGAATATTGCAAGGACATCCGGTGCGCGATCCAGCGGCAACTCGATAAGTGCGACGAGGGGTCCGACGAGCACGAGCAGGTCCGCGGCATCTGCAAAACCAGGTGCATCCATACGACCTACGAGTTTCACCATTGGCTCATCGAGCACGGCTACGAGATCGTCCGGCCGGAGTAGAGTTCAAAGTTCAAGGGCGGGCTTCCACGCGCGCCGCTTACTTACGTGCGCGGCTAGAGTTGCCTCTATTCGCCTCGAACGCGAGTGACCCCTGCGAGCCGCTTACGTGCGCGGCGAGTCAGTTGCCTCTATTCCCGTTGACCCCGCCCTGGCCGTGGGTATCATCGTGAGGCCATGAGCGATATCCCCAAAACGCAACGCGCCGCCGTCTATTACCGAAACGCCGACGTGCGGATCGAGGAGCGGCCGGTCCCCGAGATCGGGCCGGGGGAACTCCTCGTGAAGATCCGGGCCTCCGGCATCTGCGGGTCCGACGTCCTGGAGTGGTACCGCATGAAGAAGGCCCCGATCGTCCTCGGACACGAGGTGGCCGGCGAGATCGTCAAGGTCGGCGAAGGCGTCGAGGCATACGCGACCGGACAGCGGATCGCCGTCAACCATCACGTGCCGTGCAACACGTGCCACTGGTGCCTGGCGGGCAAGCACACGGCGTGCGAGACGCTGCACACGACGCACTTCGACCCCGGCGGCTTCTGCGAGTACGTCCGGGTGCCCCCGCTCCAGGTGGACCGGGGCGTCTATCCGCTGCCGGACGGCGTGACGTTTGATGAGGGTTCGTTCGCCGAGCCGCTGGCGTGCGTCGTGCGCGGGCAGCGGTCGGTGAACCTGAGACCCGGGCAGTCGGTGGCGGTCCTGGGGGCGGGCATCTCGGGTGTGCTGCACGTCGCGCTGGCCAAGGCCCTCGGTGCCGGGCGGATCGTCGCGACCGACATCACGCCGCACCGGATGGCCTTTGCGAAGCGGTTCGGGGCCGACGCCGTGTGCGACGCCCGCGAAGACGTGCCGGCGTTCGTCCGCGACGCCCTCGGGCGGCCGGCCGACCTGGTGATCGTCTGCGCGGGCGCCCTGGCGGCGTTCGAGCAGGCGCTGGCGTCGGTGGACCGCGGCGGGACGGTCCTGTGTTTCGCGACGACCGATCCGGGCGTGCTGCTGCCGGTTCCCCTGAACGACTTCTGGCGTAACGACATTACGCTCAAGCCGTCCTACGGCAACTCGCCGCACGATGCGTCGGTGGCGCTGGAACTGATTGCCGCACGCCGCGTACCGGTGGCCGAGATGATCACCCACCGCCTGCCGCTTGAGGAAACGCCGCAAGGTTTCCATCTGATGTCCACGCCCGGCGGCAAGCAACTCAAGGTCGTCATCCTGCCGCATGGGTAAAGGCGGCGAGCCAACGGCTGTGCGCGGTGGGTACGGAGACCCACCGCGCAACAACTCGCGGGGGATAAACCCCCGCGCTACATTTGTTCGGAAACACTTCGTCGCTCCTGCTCAGAACACCTGCGGCTGATAGGGGTACGTCTCGGCGAGTTCAAGCGTCTTGGCCAGGGTGGTGCAGGCGGCGGCGCAGGCAGCGCATAGAACAGGGGCGGCCCAGCGGACCGCCCCTGGCGTTTCCTCGGATCGGCGTCGGGCGCTACCGGCGGCGGCGGCGCGCGACCACGCAGGCCAGGCCGGCGGCCAGGAGGGCGAGGGTCGCGGGCTCAGGAATCACACCGACGTTCTCGTTGTCCATAAAGAATCCGGCGGCGTAACTTTCGTCGCCGACCGATTCGACGTGCACGGTCACCTCCTCTGCGGCGGCCGCATCGATGGTGAACTTGAGCATCTTGCCGGTTATAACGTCGCCGGCCTCAACCGTAGCCATCTTGTAGTTGTCGGGGTTAGCAGGGTCTTCGCCGATGAGGTACACGTTGATTTCCTCGCCGGCGAAGCCGGCGTCGAAGATCAGGACGTAGAAATCCATCGTCCAGTCGTTGCCATATTCGTTGCCGAGTTTGAAGGTGCTGAGCCAGTTGCCGGCGCCGCCGCCGCCACCCCCCACGCCGCCGCCGTTGCTAAGGTAGTCGAATTTCAGCCAGTCCGGGTTTCCGCCGGCAGGGCCGTAATCGGGCGGACCGCCGGGCCGGTGGCCGGACGGGGCCTTGTTCTGGTTTGCGGGATCCGGTTCCCATGTCAGCATGTACGCCGACGGGGCCATACCGCCGAAATAGTCCACGTAGTTGTCTTGCGTCGGGTCGAAATCGTCGGCCAGCACTTGCTGGATGGTGGCCGCCGAGGCCATCGATGTCATCAGAGCCGCCAGCCCCACAGCACAGAGTCCACCCGCAAACGAACGCACCATGACATCCCCTCCTCTCAAAACAACATGCTATCCCCGTGAAGCGTGCCCGGCCGTGCAGCAGCACGTAAACCAAGCTCCTGGCGCTACTTACAGCCAAACACACGGACAACCGGGTGGGATCCAGCAGAAAGGTGCGAACAAAACCCCTTTGCCTTTGATCCAACCCCTTTTACTCATCCATAGTATACCACCTTTTTGGCAAAAAGCAAAAAACGGGGGCCAAAAAATCGCGAAAGGCCCCGGGACAGGCTCCTGGCGGCCTGGTCCAGTACGCAGGCGCACGCCGAAGGCCGCCAAGCGGGCAAAAAAGCCCAAGTTACGCTGTAGCAAAAAACGGGGGCCAAAAAATCGCAATTTCCGTGACCCGTTTCGCCGATGAGGTATCCGGTACACGGACCCATACAAGGCTGATTGACACGGCCGGGGGGCAGCCTTTATAATCGTTTGAGCGCAGCGAGGCCCGCCGCGGCCGCCGCGGCTCGCTGCCGGCATGTACGGCAAGGGCTCAGATGGCTGAGACAGACGATTCATCCAGCGACCAGCCCGCGTGGAAGGGCGACGAGGCGCCGTGCGTCTACTGCGGGCAGGTGATCGAACGGTCCAGCGACCGCTGTCCGCACTGCCTCACGTCGTTCTCCTTTGCCGTCCGCCAGGCCTCCCGGGAGACCGTCGGCGACTGGTATTACCTCGACCCGCGGAACCCGAGCGGCCGCGGGGTGACGTTCGAGACCCTCATCAAGATGATCGAGAAGGGCCGCCTCAAGGCCGACTCCATCGTTCGCGGCCCGACCACCCACCACGACTGGACGTATGCCGGCGAAGCGCCGCGCCTCGCCAAGTATCTCGGCATGTGCCCACACTGCTTCGCCGAGGCCAAGCCCGAAGAAACCTTCTGCACCAGTTGCCAGTTGAACATGAACGCCAGGCCCGCGGCCCCGCGCCCGGGCATCCCGCCGGAACTCGTGAAAGATCTGTTCCATAAGGCCGCCTACGAGATGGAGGAAAAACTGGCCGAGGCGGCCGCAGAGACGGTCGAGGCCCCCGTCGCAGCACCCGCGCCCACGCCCCCACCGGAACCCGCCCTGAGACCGGCAACGTGGCGGGAGCCGACACCCTCCGTGACGGCCGCTGCCGCCGCTGCCGCTGTCGCCGAACGCAAATCGCGAATCGTCGCGGCGGCAGGACGCCGGGGCCGACCCAAATTGTGGCTCGTCATCATCCTGACGTGGGGTACACTGCTGCCCATCCTGGTGCTCGGCTACTTCTTCATTCCCGACGTGGAGAATTGGTTCCACACGGCGCCCGGGGGCGGCACGACCCCTGCCCCGCCGGAAATCTCCGACCCGCCGCCGAAACCCGGCGACGCGTGGTTCCAGAACCAACTCGCCGAGGCCGACAAGGCCGAGCAGGCCAAGGATTACGCCCGCACAATCCGCATCCTCAGGACCATCCTCGAGAAGACCGGCGATGAGTCGCTCCGGGTGCGCATCGAAGCCCTCCAACGCAAACCACGGGAAGAACGCAAAGCCCGACTCGACAAACTCGGCCGGCGACTCGTCATGGCCAGGCAGTTTGCCGCTAACCACCAGTACGAAGACGCCTTGGCGATCTTCAGGAACATCGGCAGGGAGGACCGGTCCTTCCTGGCCTCCCCCAACATCGCCGTGGACGTGGACAAGATGGAGGAAGAAGTCCGCGCCGACCAGGCCCGGTACGCCAAACAGCAGAAACAGCAGCAGCAACTGACCGCCATGCTCGACCAGGCGGCCGACCTGCGCGAAAGCAAAAAACTGGCAGAGGCCCTGTCCGCTTACATGCAAATCGGGAACACCTTCCCGGAGAAACTTGTCAAGAAGCACATCGACCTGGCGGCGACCATCAAGGAACTGCAAACCCAGATGGACGCCATAACACCCCCGGAGCCGCCCAAGCCCCCCCCGAAGCCGCCCGATGAGACCGCCAAGGCCGTGGCCGACCTGCTGGCAGCGGCCGCCGCCCTCGAAAAGCAGGAGAAGTTCGCCGAGGCACTCGCAAAACTCGAAGAAATCAAGACGAAGTTCGAGCAGACGTTCTGGCCCGACGCCCTCGAAGACCGCATCCAGCAGGTCAAGGCCAAGAAAGAGGCGCTCCAATTCTTCGGCATCGATGCCCCGAAGTAGCCGAGGCGGCTTCCGCATAAACAGGCAGGCCCGCGCCACGGATGGCCCGGGCCTGATTGCTGCCGCAAACGTCCGGAGGTCGGTGTTTAGCGTGTCATTCCGAGCGAGCGAAGAAAAGTCGAGTCCCGGCGCGCCGGGATCGCCGTTATCCGTGTCCGGACGACGAGATTTCCTGCGGGCACTCGGGGTACAGCGCTCCGCTCGGCCGTACGGCCTCGGTCGAAATGACATCGCTTCGAGAGCACGCTAAACAGGTACGTCCGGAGGCTACTTCTCGCCAACGGACCGTTGCCCTTCTTCCGCCGCCACCGGCTTGACGGCGGCCTCGGCACCCTGGGCAGCCTGCCGTACACGCACGACCAGCAGGACCTGGTTCTTGGGCAGCACGAGCACGCGATGGAGCCTCAGGCCGCCCGCGGCGATGCCGAAGGTTACCGTCGGCTTCGCCGGTTTGCGCTTCATGGCGCCGGCCTTCTCGAGTTCGTCGGCTTCTTTGTACCCGGCGTACCCGGCGAAACTCCGGCGTTTTCCGTTGCCTTCCGCCTTTGCCCGCTCTTTCAGGATGCCGGCCTTGCGCAGCCCGGCGCGGCGCTCGTCCGCTCCCCGCAGCACGACGGCCGTGTCGGCGGGCGCATCTTCTTCCTCGAACCTCCAGCGTGCGGCCGGTTTACCCTTCATCACCGGCGCGGGCGCCGGCGCGGGCGGCGGCGCGGCCGGCTTGGCCAAAGCGGAGATGCTCGGCTTGGCCGCCGGCGCGGGCGGTTCGACCGGAGTGGAGACACTCGGCTTGGCCGGCGTCACGGCAGCCAGACCGGTAGCGGGCCCGGCGGGCGCCTTCTTCCAGCCGGTCGGCGGGCGCTCGTGCATCGCGATGGCGGGCGTCTCGGGGATTGCGGCTTCCGGAGCATCGGCCGGCTTGGGACGCCTGGCATCTTGCTCGTCGTCCGTGCGGGTGACGGGCGGTTTCGCAACCAGTGTCCCGCCCTCCGCCGGTCGCTTGACCCCCCTGCCGGCGTCGGCGGCACTGCTCCGGAAGACGTCGCCTCGCTGCCGGGCCATCCGTTCGGCGTCCTTGCCCCACGGCCGGGAGCGTGCCCGGTCTCCCGCCGGACCCGACACATCGGCTTTCACGACGGCCTGCGCCCGCAGTTGTTGCTGGAGCCGCTCGATGGCACGGAACTGCTTGCTGGAGTCCGCCCCCACGGTCATCACACGGGCCTGGGCCAACTGGCCGCCGAAACGGGACAGATTATCGCGGTCCGTCAGGATGACCCACGTGTCTTCGCCGTTGCGGCCGGCCCGGAAGTACCAGCCCGCCGCCGCACGCCGTCGGGCGCTCTTGCGGGCGAGGGCGGCGGTTCCGGCAACACCCAAGGCGTTCACCTCATCGCCGTCGGCTTCGGTCACCGTGCGGCCGTCGCGCAGGTACGCCGATGCTTCCTCTTGTGGGAGCACCTCCCACCCATTGGCGCCGAACAGCCCCACCAGTTCCTTGTTGGCCTCATCGCGTGATGCGGCGCGGACGACCAACTGGTTCTCGGCCAAGTCGAGGTTGCCGCGTGTGGCGACGGCCTTCAGTTCCTCGACGGGGGCCTGTCCTTCCGCGACGTAGTTCATCACCTGCTGCACCATGGCGGGCCCGCTCAATCTCGCCCTGGCCGCGCCATGCTCTACAAGTTTTTCGTCCGTCCGGGCCACCGTCCCCGTGACCGCCGCGCCCGAATCGGGCGTGGCGAGTTTCTTCCGCGTGGACTTTGCCGTGGCGACGCCGCCGAAACCACCTCGCTCGCGTGCGAGTTCGGTCGCGCCGGCCGGTACCGCCAATCTGTCACCGGCCTTCGCGGCGGTGGCGTCCGGGGTTTTCTCCGGGCTGCGGAGGCCGAGTTCGACCGACGGCGCCGGCGAGACGGGGCGGCCGCCAAGGTAGGCGAACAAGCCGATGCCGGCGGCCAGGAGCAGCGTGGCGGCGACGGCCAGGGCGCGCGGCCACGACCGCGCACGCCGGATGGCCAGCGTACGCTCGTGCGGTTGGCCCGCCGCCGTCTCGGGAGAACCAAGGATGCTGCGGCGCTGCATCTCGCGCATCACGTCCCCGGCCAACCCCTCCGGGGCCGCGCGGACCGGCAGACGCGCGAGCAGGTCGGCCGTGGCGCGGAGGCCCTCAAAGAGCCTGCGGCAGTCGGGACACGTATCGAGATGCGACCGGACGGCGGCCGACAGGTCGGCCGACAATTCCTTGTCCAGGTACGCCGAAAGATGCTCACGTGCCTGCTCGCACAACATGGCTGGTTACTCCATCTCCCAGGGGGGCAGCCCAATCGGTTGTCAGCATTCCAGCAGCGGCTGGAGTTTGTCCCTGAGCATCATCCGTGCTCGATGCAGCCGCGACTTCACGGTTCCCGGCGGCACCTCCAGGATCTCGGCTATCTGGCGGTAATCGCAGTGCTGGATGTCTCGCAGCACGACGACCGTGCGATGTTCGTCGTCGAGGCCGTTGATCGCCTCCTGAACCAGAACCTCCGTTTCGGCCGTTATGAGCCGGTCGGCCGGGTTGGCCGCCGCCGTGTCCGCCACGGCGTTGCCGGGGTTCGGGTTGTCCTCGTCGCCCGGCGGCGCGCTCATCTGGACCCACTTCCTTCTTCGGCGGTGGCTCAGTGATGTGTTCACCGCAATCCGGAACAGCCACGTGTACAGGCTGCTGCCGCCGCGGAACGTCTTCAGGTTTTCATACGCCTTGACGAACGTGTCCTGCAGCAGGTCCCGTGCGTCCTCGGCCGAGCCCACGAGCCGATAGATCGTGTTGTACAGACGGCCCTCGTGGCGCTGGACGATCTCGCCGAACATGGCGCCGTCTCCGGCAAGCACCTGCCCGACCAGTTCCTCGTCGGTCAGGTTGCTCCTGGATGCTGCTCGTCGCGCCAATGCGTCCAACCTGTTCTTTTAGACTCCGCCGCCGGGTGCGGGTTCCCGAAAACCCGGAAATTCCGCGCCGTCCGGCGCGCGGGCCGGCTGCCGCCTCATCCGGACCCTCTACTATAGCCCACGCCACCGGCCGCCACAAGACGCCGCTGCGCAGGCACAGAGGCCCCCTTCCATTCTCCACCTTCAATACGAGCGCCGCGCCGAGGTGTACTGTAAAAACCTTGTAACGCGGCGGGCCTCCGGCCCCGTACGTGTTTAGCCGGGTGGCACGGCCCTTGGGCCGTGCAGCCGCACGCGGCACGACGGGTGGCACGGCCACGCGCAGCGTGACCGTGTGCTACTCGACACGACGCGACCCACGGCACGGCCACGCGCAGCGTGACCGTGTGCTACTCGACACGACGCGACCCACGGCCGCGGCTTCGCCGCTGCCGTGCCACCCTCCGGGCCGGGTGGCACGGCCCGTGGGCCGTGCAGCCGCTCTCGACACGACGGGTGGCACGGCCACGCGCAGCGTGACCGTGTGCTACTCGACACGACGCGACCCACGGCCGCGGCTTCGCCGCTGCCGTGCCACCCTCCTGGCCGGGTGGCACGGCCACGCGCAGCGTGACCGTGGGCTGCTCGACGCGCCGCGGCACACGGCCGCTGCTTCGCCGCTGCCGTGCCACCCTCCTGGCCGGTTGGCACGGCCACGCGCAGCGTGACCGTGTGCTGCTCGACGCGCCGCGGCACACGGCCGCTGCTTCGCCGCTGCCGTGCCACCCTGCTGGCCGGTTGGCTTTCGGCCGGTCTTTCGCGTAGAATACACGACCCGCGCGTGGGCGGGGGGAAGGCAGACGGGCGTGAGCGACGGCAGGCAAGGCGATGTGGCGACCCGGCGGCGCATCCGCGTGCGCGGCATCGTTCAGGGCGTGGGTTTCAGGCCCGCCGTCTACCGCCTGGCGGTCGAGCGCGGTCTGGGCGGCTGGGTGCTGAACGATGCCGAGGGCGTGCTCATCGAACTCGAAGGCCCGGCGCCGGTCATCGACGACTTCCTCGGGCGCCTCTCGGCCCATCCGCCGCCGCTGGCCGAGATCACCGCCGTCGAGAGCGCCGAGGTCCGGCCCGAGCGCCAGACCGCCTTCTCGATTGCACCATCGGCCGGCCATGCGGCCCGTAGGGGGGGCGAGACCGCCGCCCTCGTGTCGCCCGACATGGCCGTCTGCCACGACTGCCTCCGCGAACTCATGGACCCGGCCGACCGGCGGTTCCGCTACCCGTTCATCAACTGCACCAACTGCGGCCCGCGGTACTCCATCATCCGCGACATCCCCTACGACCGGCCGAACACCACGATGCGGCGTTTCACCATGTGCCCGATGTGCCAGGCCGAATACGACGACCCGGCCGACCGCCGCTTCCACGCCCAGCCGAACGCGTGTCCGGTGTGCGGCCCGCACCTGGCGCTGCACGATGCCGAGGGCGAGCCCGTCGCGTGCGCCGACCCTGTCGGCGAGGTCCGCAAGGCGCTTCTGGCCGGCCGCATCGTCGCCATCAAAGGGCTGACCGGTTTTCACCTGGCCTGCGACGCGCACAGCGACGAGGCCGTCGGCTCGCTCCGCCGCCGCAAGGGCCGCGACCGGAAGGCATTCGCCATGATGGCCGCCTCGGTCGAAGCGGTCGCCCGCCAGGTTCGCTTGAGCGGCGCGGCAAGGGCGCTGCTCGAATCGATCCAGCGGCCGATCGTTCTGCTGCCGAAGCGCACCGGCCACTCCCTCTCGCCGCTGGTCGCGCCAAGGAGTCCGTACTTCGGTTTTCTCCTGCCGTACGCGCCGGTCCACTACCTTCTGTTCGAGAACGATTTCCCGCCGATGGTCATGACGAGCGGCAACCTGTCGGAGGAACCCATCTGCCGCCAGGACGATGAGGCCGTCCGCCGTCTTTCCGGCATCGCCGACCTGTACCTGCTGCACGACCGGCCGATCCACACCGTCTGCGACGATTCGGTGACGGCCGTCCAGCGCGGGCGCGGGCTGATGCTTCGTCGCGGCCGGGGATACGCGCCGCGGCCGCTGCACCTGCCGGTCGCCGCCCCCGAGCCGGTCCTTGCGGTCGGGCCGGAGTTGAAGAACTGCGTATGCCTGGTGCGCGGCCGCGAGGCGTTCGTCAGCCAGCACATCGGCGACCTGGCCAGCGCCCTGGCGGCCACGTACTTCGAGGCGACGATCGAGAAACTGGAGCGCCTGCTCGAGATCACGCCGGCAGCCGTCGCCTGCGACCTGCATCCGGCCTACCTCTCGACGCGGTACGCCCGCCGCCGCGCGGCCGACGCCGGCATTCCCCTCATCGGCGTCCAGCATCACCACGCCCACGTCGCCGCCGTGATGGCCGAGTGCGGCCTGGAAGGCGAAGTTCTCGGCCTGGCGATGGACGGCACCGGCTATGGAACCGACGTCGGCGTCTGGGGCGGCGAGGTGCTGCGGGCGTCGGCAACGGATTTCACGAGACTCGGGCACCTGAGTTACGTTTCTCTCCCGGGCGGCGACGCCGCCGTCGAGCATCCCGCACGGACCGCCTGGGCGTACCTCGTCCAGGCGTACGGCGCCGGGCAGGCCGAGCGGCATCGCGTCGGGCACCTCGCCCGGACAAGCGCGAAGGACCGGGCCATGTGGACCGACATGATGGCGCGCGGCGTCAATGCGCCGCGGGCGTGCGGCCTGGGACGACTGTTCGATGCGGTCAGCGTCCTGGCGGGCGTCTGTGCCGAGAACACACACGAAGGCCGGGCGGCGATGGAACTCGAGGCGGCGGCCGGCGGCGCACCGGATGATGCGCCACCTTACGAGTTCGCCATGCTCGACCCGCCGGCCGACGGCCCCGGCCAGGGCGAGGGCTGGGTCATCGACTCCTCTGCCCTGATACGCGGCGTCGTGGCCGACGTCGAGGCGGGCGGGGGGGCCGAGGCCGTCAGCGCCCGGTTTCACGCCACCGTCGCGGCGATGCTGCTTGCGGCCGCGCGGCGGGCGAGGGACGAAACGGGACTGACGCGAATCGCCCTGTCGGGCGGCTGCTTCGCCAACGACCGACTCGTCCGGACGCTGGCGCCCGCGCTTGAATCCGACGGCCTCCAGGTGTATGGTCACCGCGACGTTCCGCCCGGCGACGGTGGCATAGCCCTCGGCCAAGCGTACGTCGCCGCAGCGCGGTTGCGAAGTTAGCCGCCGGGCTTGTACGTGTTTAGCGGGGTGGCACGGCCACGCGCAGCGTGACCGTGAGCCCCTCGGCGCGCGTCGGCCCACGGCCTCCGTACGGATGCCGTGCCACCCTCTGGCAGGGATTGCGAGCCGAACACAGTTAGCCGCCCGTACGGGCGCGTTCTGTAGCGCGTGAGGTAACAGCAATGTGCCTGGCCATACCCGGTCAGATCGTCACGAAGGAAGCCGGCATGGGCGTCGTGGACATCCGCGGCAACCGCATGCGCGCGGGGCTCCTGCTCGTGCCGGAAGCCGGCATCGGCGACTGGGTACTCGTCCACGCAGGCTTCGCCATCACGAAGATCACCCCCGATGACGCCGCCGAAACCAACGCCTTGTGGGACCAGATCGAGGACCTGAAGCGCGAAGAGCAGTGACGGCGCCAGCGTGACCCATGCAAAGCGCTCGCATCGACCAATACAGGCGCGACATAACCGAAGCCGCCGCCGCCATCCCCGGCGACGGTCCGATTGCGCTGATGGAGATCTGCGGCACGCACACGGTGGCCATCCGCCGGACGGGGCTCCGCAGCCTGCTGCCGCAGCGAGTGCGACTCATCAGCGGACCGGGGTGCCCGGTGTGCGTGACGAGCCAGGGCACCATCGACGTGCTGGTCGACCTGGCCGCACGCGACGGCGTAACCGTCGCCACGTTCGGCGACATGGTCCGCGTGCCGGGCAGCACCGCCAGTTTGGAACGTCGCAAGGCCGAAGGCGGCAGCGTTGCGGTCTGCTACTCGGTGCTGGAGGCGCTGGACCTGGCGCGGCGGCGGCGCGGCGAAACGGTGGTGTTTGCGGCGGTCGGTTTTGAGACGACCGCGCCCGGCACGGCCGTGGCGATCGAGACCGCCAAGGCTGAAGGCCTCGGGAACTTCCTCATCCTCTCGGGCCACAAGTGGATCATCCCCGCAATGGACGCGCTGCTGGCGGGAGGCGAGGTCCGGATCGACGGGTTTCTGTGTCCCGGCCACGTCAGCGTCATCATCGGCAGCCGCGCGTACGAGCCGCTTGCGGCGGCGTACCGGCGGCCGTGCGTCGTGGCGGGGTTCACGGCCGAGCAGGTGCTCGCGGGGGTGGCGGCCATCCTGCGGCAACTGGCCGCCGGTGAGGCACGCGTCGAGAACGTCTACCAAGAGGCCGTGCGGCCGGAGGGCAACCCCGAGGCGCTGGCGCGAATCGAGCGCGTTTTCGAGGTCGTCGACGTGACGTGGCGCGGCCTGGGGTCGATCCCCGCCAGCGGCATGGGCCTGCGGGAGGCGTACGCCGAGTTCGACGCGCCGCCGGCGCTCGGCATCCCCTGGCCGCCCGCTGAACCGGCGGCCGAGCAGCACGGTTGCCGGTGCGGCGACGTCATCCGCGGCCTCGTGGAACCGCACGGATGTCCGCTTTTCGGAAAGACCTGCACGCCGGCCCATCCGGTCGGGCCGTGCATGGTCAGCCGCGAGGGATCCTGCCAGGCGGAGTACAAGTATGGGCGCAAGTGACGAGTATGCGGGCGCCGCTAAACGCGGGTGGGTGCGCGGCCCGTACGGGCCGCGCATGACTCGAGCCCGCTGCTGCCGTACCTGGCTCGGGGCGGCGCTTGGGGCAGCCCTCGCCGTGGCCGGTTGCGGCGGCGAGCCGGTCGAGATGGTTGAGGCCCGGCAGGCGATGGACACGGAGGTGATGGTCCGCGTGGTTGCGCCGAGCGAGGAACTCGGCCGCCGGTGGCTGGCGGCAGCCTGGGCCGAGATGGACGAGTGTATCGCCCGCCTCGACTCCTACCGCGAGGACTCCCACGTGTCGCGCATCAACAGGGAGGCCGGCCTGTGGCAGGTCGAGGTGCACCCGCTGGTCACGAGTTGCCTGGCGGCCGCCAAGGAGGTTCACGAACTGACCGCCGGCGCCTTCGACCCGACGGTCGGCCCGCTGCTGGACCTGTGGCGCGAGGCGGCCGAGAAGGACACCCTCCCGACCGATGAAGAAATCAACAAGGCCCGCGCCCTGGTCGGCATGGACAAACTGGAGATGCTGGTGGCGGTGGTGCAGGGGCCGCTGAGCGAACTGGAACTCGCGCCGCCCCGCTCGCCGCCGCCTACACGCGAGGAACTCACCAAAACCGTCCACTCGGTCGGCATCCGGAAGGGGATGCGCCTGGACCTGGGCGGCATCGCCAAGGGCTACATCGCCGGACGCATGGCCCGGCGGCTCCAGCAGGCGGGGGCGACTGCGGGGCTGGTGGCGGTCGCCGGCGACGTCTTCGCCTTCGGTGTGCGGCCGAGGTCGCTCGTCCCGGCCGGCGGCGACCGGCGATGGGGCGTCGGCGTGCAGGACCCCCGGCATCCCGAAGACCGGTCGCGGCTCTACACGGCCGTGCACATCCGGGACCAGGCGGTCGATACGAGCGGCCACGCCTACCGCGGATTCACGGTGGCCGGCAAGCGGTTCAGCCACATCATCGACCCGCGCACCGGGCGGCCGGTGGACACGCGCCTGGCCGGCGTAACGGTGGTGGCGGACGATCCGGCGCTCTCGGACGGCCTGGCGACGGCCATCATGGTGCTCGGCGTCAAGGAAGGGCTCGCGCTGGTCGAGGACCTCGAGGGCGTGGAGTGTCTGCTGCTGGAGACGGCGCCGGTGCCGGCCTCCGTCGCGGGGGAGGAGGAGACGAAAGGTCCGCCGCCGCTCATCGCTCACCGTTCAAGCGGCTTTGCGGCGATGGAGTACGACCCGTCGGAGTTGACGCCCGCTTCGGCAGTGGGACCCTGACACGACATCGCCACTTAGTGCCCATGTAGTTGTCTTAAACGGGACATGGCAGGTGTCGCGCCGTCAGGCAAAAAGGTTCCAGGAACCTTTTCTGCGTAGCACCCTCCGGGCCCTTCAGGGAAAAGGTTCCTGGAACCTTTTTGCCCTCAGTCCCGTGTCCGCAGCGCCAAAAGGTTCGTCTTGGTGCGGATATAGATCGTTGAGGCGTCGAGGGCCGGTGTGGCAAACACGGGTTCTCCCAGGTCGCGCTGGTGAACCATCTGGAACGCATCGCCGGCCTTCACCACCGACACGACCCCCCGGTTCGAGGCCAGGTAGAGATGCTCGTTCGCCACGACCGGCGAGGCGCTGTAATGCCCTGGAGCCCCGAGGCGCTCGCGATAGAGGGTCTCTCCGTTGGTGGCGTCGACGGCTGCGAGGATGCCGCCATTGCGGACCAGGTAGAGGCGGTTTTTGTAGAAGACGGGCGAAGGGATCTCCGGGATGTTGCGGCGCAGTTGCCAGGTCACGTGGGTCTCGGTGACGTCGCCCTTGCCTCCCGGCCGGATGGCCATGAGCATCGGTCTGCCGCGGTGCAGCGACATGCTTGCCAGGAACTCGTCGCGGGTCCAGAAGCCGTTCTTGTCCTTGTCGATCCCGGCGAACATCCCATCGAGACGCCCATTCCGCTTCGCCTTGTTCGCGGGCAGCGGCATCCCGTAGCCGGGATGTCCGGGTGGCAGTTCGGGCCGGAAGGGGAACGTGAAGTGTCCTGTCATCTCGCTGCGCTGGAGTTTGCCGTCCCCGTTCCCGTCAAACTGCATCACGGCGTCCCAGAACGGTTGCGGATCGGGTTGCTCGTCGGGGACGCCACCCATCGCCGCTGAAGCGTAGAGGCGCCCGTTACCGGATACCGGCATCGCAATCGTCTCTCGCGAGAAGCCGGTGGCGAACCATTTCTGCTCGCCGGTTTGAGGATCGTAGCCGGACACCCGTCCGTCCCCCAGCACGACCAGATCTTTGCCGTCGCCATGTCTCCATATCATCGGCGTTGACCACCCGCTGCGATGGAAGGGGCGAGGCGTTTCCCAGGCGGTTTCGCCGGTGGACTTTTTGACGGCGAGGATCTTGGATCGGCTCAGACTGCTGCCCGGAAGGTCGGCGTCGTTGTCGAGAACCAGGATCAGGGTATCCCCGTGCCCGATGGGAGACGTAGCCATTCCGTAGAGACTTCCAGGGGTGGGGATGGGTTTGGCCCACTGCCGACGGCCCTCGTGGTCGTAGCAGAGCAGGCCGTAGGAACCGAAGTAAACGTAGAGGCGCTCGTCATCGGCCTGCGGCGTCGAGGCCGCCGGGCTGTTGGTCGTGTACGCCTTTTCGAGCGGCACCCTCGGCGCCTTGCGGCGCCACAGGCGTTTCCCGGATGCCGTGTCGAAAGCGAGCGTGAGCAGGCGACGGTCCTCTACGGCCGTCAAAAAGATCCGGTTCCCGGCAAGCACCGGCGAAGAGAGACCGGGGGGAACGGGCGTTTTCCAGGCGACGTGACTCCCGTCGAGTCTCACCGGTGGTTGGCACGCGCGGGCCACGCCCGAACCGTTGGGCCCTCTGAACTGGTTCCACGAGGCGACCTCTGCGCGGGCAGGATCCGACCCGTCGCCAGAGGCGGCTGCCTCGACCTTCCTGTCGCCGCCGTCCTTGCCCTCGAAGTCGGCGAGGAGGATGTCGTCGGCGCTGCATGCCGCCGAGGCCACGACCGCCAGTGCCACGGCCGTCAGGATCGTCTGCCGGGTCGTCATGGACCAGTCTCCCCTCATTTTCAGCCTGTCCCTTGCGTTGGACAGTTTCCGGACTGGAATAATGTGGAACCATCGCCATGGGTAACGTCTTCGCGGCTGCCCGGGAGGGCGCCCGGAGGGGCGGCAGCAGCACGCCCGGCGACGGAACGCCCACCGCCTCTCTCAAAGATACCACCTGTGGCCGGCCTGACAAGATTCTTCTGATCCCACGAAAAAGGTACCTGGCACCTTTTCCCGGAAAACGTTACCCTCTTCTCCGCCGCTGTGCCCCGGCCGGCCTGAAACCGAACTCGACGGGAGTTGGCGGTCGGCCAGGGGCGTTCGTGCAACCGGCTCAACGAAGGCGGAAGTCGGGAGGCTGAAATGGATCGGCGTAAGTTCATAACCACATTGGCTACTTGTGCGGCTTGCACTCCATTGCGAAGGCTTCTCGGAGCCCAACAGCCGCCGAGAAACTACCAGCGGGCCAATACCGACTGGCTCGCCAATTGCCGCTACGGGATCGGCGCTCACTGGACGGCCCAGACCGTTGGCCGGCACGGGGCGGCGTTGCCCTTCCAGAAAGCCGTCGATGCCTTTGATGTGAAGCGGTTCGTCGACCGATTGACGTATGCCGGGGCCGACTATCTCCTGTTCACGTCTGCTCACGCGCTCCAAATGCTGCCCGCTCCGCACCCGGTCATCGACAAGATACTCCCCGGCCGTACCTGCAAGCGGGATCTGCTCGCAGAACTGGCCGACGCTTTGGCGGCCAAAGGCAAGTATCTGTTAATCTACTACAACCATTCCTGCAACCGCGCCCAGGACCGCCCGTGGGAGCAGGCTGTGGGCTACCACGATCGGGACAAGAACCGGCTGGCCCGGAACCTCCTGGAAATTGTCGGCTGGATGGGCGAGCGTTACGGGAACAAAATCAAGGCGTGGTGGTTCGACAGCCCTTACTCTCTCGATCCTCGGGGGCCGCACAACAGTGTTTCGACCGACATGACCGGTTTCCAGTTCCCATGGGAACGGTTCACGGTGGCCGCCAAACGGGGGTTTCCCGGCCGGCTCGTAACCTACAACCCGGGTATTGCCTACACCTTCCTTTACACGAGCCATCAGGATTATTGGTCGGGGGAATTGGTCAACCTCAAGACTCCGGCAAAAGCAAGGTATCTGAAAAACGGCCTGCAATGGTTTGGCTGGACCTGCCTGGATGAGCGGGGATGGGTGCATCGGCGGGCCAACAGCGAGATCCCCAAGCCGCTCTATTCCGATAAAGAGGTCATCGCCTACGTTCGGGAGTGTAATTCCCACCAAGCCCCCATGACCTTCAACGTCGGCATCTACCAAGACGGCCAGATGGCCCCGGCGTCGGTTGAGCAATTGCAACGACTCGCAATGGCTTTAGAAAAGAAGGGTGCGATGAAAACGCCTGTGCACCCAGGATAATACGGCGGGGGCGGAATCGTCCGCCGGCCAGGTAAGGGGTGCGCAAGGTAGGTGTTCTACGTGGGCGTGGACGCGCCTCGGACAAAAAAGGTTCCTGGAACCTTTTCCGTGCGCCGCGCGGGGTCGCCGAGGGGGGCGGCGGGGCAAAAAGGTTCCAGGAACCTTTTTCGCGGTTTCGGCGTTTCTGGCCGTGTATCGGTCTTTTTCGGGAAAAGGTTCCTGGAACCTTTTTGCCTGACGGCGCGACACCTGCCATAATCCGTTGCCACGCCCGGGTGGTGAGGTGGGCGCGAGATTCCTTGACAGCACTGGCCGGCGGCATTATAGCAAGGGGTGGGCGAGATGCCTGCGGCCGCACTTACGCGCTACCGGAATACGGGAGGAACCGTTATGCCCGCTAACAGGAGGATTCACGTGCCCGGTTGTCCGCTGCTGCTGAATCGTCGGCGTTTTCTGAGGGGTGTGAGCGCATCGGCGGTGGCGGCACAGATGGGGCTGCTCGATTTCGCCTCGTCGGTGCTTGCGGCCCAGGGAAAGCCTGCCGTGGGGCCGACCGTCCGGGTGGTGTTCATTCGTCCGAAGACCTCGGACCCGGAACGCCTTGGCGAGCGGCCGATCATCAGTTGGCCGGGCGGCCAGTTCGACATCAAGGCCGGCGAGGCGCTTCACAAGAAGGTTCTTACCGAGGCGGCCAAGAAACTCGGAGTCCGGCTCGCTATCCAGGACGAACCGCTCGCGAGCGCGGCCGAGATCGACGCCTGCGTCGCGTCGCTGAAGAAGTCGCCGCCGGCGGGTCTGTTCATCGTTGCGATGGAACTGTTCCACTGGAAGCTCGTGAATCGCCTGGTAAAGAACCGCGGCGACGTTCCCACGATCGTGTACAGCCCGATGGGCAGTTCGTTCACGTCGCATCTCAAGACGGCCCGCAGCGCGCCGAGGACGTTCGTGGGCGCCACGCAGGACGTCCAGTGGCCGGCGTTCGGGCTGCGGATGCTTTCGGCCATCTGGCGGATGAAGAACACGCGCCTCTGCATCGTTAAAGGCGGGAAGACGGTGGACAAAGTGCTCGACATCATTGGCACGACGCTGCACTACGTGCCGCACCAGCGTTTCTTCGACGCATTCAAGAAGGTCGAAGAGAGCGACGAGGTGCGTGCCCTCGCCGACTACTACACGAAGGAAGCGAAGAAAATTGTCGAACCCACGAAGGACGACATCCTGACGGCCGCTAAGAACTACATCGCCTGCCGGCGCGTGATGGAGGCCGAGAAGTGCCACGGCTTCTCGATGGACTGCCTGGGCCCGATCGGGCGCGGGCAGATCAAGCCGCCGTGCATGGCGTTCTCGCATCTGCTCGACGAGGGCGTGGTGGCGGCGTGCGAGGCCGACTGGAATGCAGCCATCTCCATGCGGCTGACGCACCTTCTGTTCGAGCGGCCGGGCTTCATGCAGGACCCGGCGCCCAACACGGTGAATAACACGCTGATGGGCGCCCACTGCATGAGCGCCACGCGGCTGGAGGGTTTCGAGGAGCCTTACCGGGCGCCGTTCATCCTTCGCAGTTATCACACGCGGACCGGCGTGGCGCTGCAGGTGCTGTGGCGTATCGGTCAGAAGGTGACGATCATGAAGTTCGAGGGTCCGCAATGGATGATTCTGGGGACGGGCCGCGTGGTGGCCAACATCGCCCAGCCGCCGGCTGGCTGCTGCCGCACGGCCGTCGAGATCGAACTGGACGGTGTCGCCGATTCGGGCAACGCGAAGGGGTTCCACCAACTGTTCATCTACGGCGACCTGGAGCGGCAGTTCAAGGCGTACTGCCAACTGGCGGGCATCCAGGTGCAACACATCTAAACGCGAGCCAGAAAGTCTTTCCGAACGGCCGTAGCGCCGGGGTTTATCCCCCCGTACGGGTCGGCCTGACCAACGGCCGCCGGGCATAAAGCCCGGCGCTACGTACTTGGGTGCACGCCACGGTCGTAGCGCCGGGGTTTATCCCCGGCGCCGAACTGCCGTCGGCCTGACCAACGGCCGCCGGGCATAAAGCCCGGCGCTACGGACTTGGGTAAACGTCAAGTAGCGCCGGGGTTTATCCCCGGCGCCGAACTGCCGTCAGCCTGACCAACGGCCGCCGGGCATGAAGCCCGGCGCTACGTACTTGGGTAAACGTCAAGTAGCGCCGGGGTTTATCCCCGGCGCCGAACTGCCGTCAGCCTGACCAACGGCCGCCCGTACGGGCGCTACGGACTTGGGTGCACGCCAAGTCACCCGCCGAATTCGGATTGACTTCATCGCTCCTGCTTAGGCGGCTACTTCCACTTGCACTTGCGTTTGGCCAGCCGGTGGGCGCCGTGGCAGTCGGTACAGTATTTTTTTTTGGCGGTTCCGGCGAAGAGCGTCTTGTGGTCTGCGGCGGGGATCTTGTCTTTCGGGTGACAGTTGAGGCAGAAGGGGTTGATCTTCGGCCTGGGATACATGATACCGGGCGGCGTGCCGTTTTCGCCCCAGGCCCAGGATTCGTCGGCGATGTGTTCGTCGCAGTTGCCGTGGCAATCCGCGCAGCCGATGTTGGCCCGCGCGTGCTGAACGGCGAGTTCCTCCCGCACGTAATTCAGGTGGCAAACATGGCAGCGGCTGTTGTCGGCGACCGGGCCGGTCGGCGCGGGCAACTCCTTCTCGCCGCCGTCGAGAAGCAGCGGAGGCTCATCGTCCAGAAGCAGCAACGGTTCCTCGTTGCCGCCGGATGTCTTGGCGGTCCGAGACCGTTCGGGTTCGTGGCGCGAGAGGCCGGTCTCCTGGCGCTGGCAGGCGGCCATCAGAGCGGCGGCAAGGGCCGAGACCACCACCAAAGAGGCGTATCTCATGCGGAGTTTCCCGGCATGGCCCCGTGAGACGGTGCGGAGCGTCCCTCGGCGGCGGTTAGTGATCTTCGTCGGGTAGCGGTACTCTACACGTACTCCCAGTTTTTCAGCCACTGATAGTTGGGCGGCAGGTTGGCCCACATCCGTTTGCTGGCGTCTTGGAGTTCAGCCTGCTCTTTCAGGTCGAGTTTGCGGCGTTCCATGACGGCCTTGGCGGCGGTATCCACGTGGGCCACGTCGTTCATGCCCGGAATCGGGATGACCGTGTTCGAGTGCAGGATGTACCGGAGGGCCAGGCGGGCCAGGCGGTCGCGTTCCTCCTGGTCGCCCTGGAACAGCGACCCTGCCCCATACGGCTTGATGCCGAAGGCCCCCACGTCGCGCTTCTTGAGCGCCGGAAACAGGCTGTCGGTCGGCGCGGCCTTGCTCATCGTCGTGAACGGAAAGAGGACCACCTCGACCTGCGGAAAATACTCGATCATGAACTGGATCCACCGCCGGTCGTGCGAGGAGAACCCGACGAACCGGGCCTTGCCCTGCTTCTTGGCGGTCTCCAGCGCCTTGACGATCTCGCACGACGTGTTGAACGTGTGCCGCCCGCCCGGCTCGTAGCAGGTGATCCGCCACAGGTCCGTGTACTCCTGGTTGGAGCCCTTGAGCGTTTCGTCAAGGACCTCCATCAACTTCTTGGCGGTGCGGTAATTCTTGTTGCGGACCTCGTGCCCGCAGTGCGACAGGGCCTGGTACATCTTCTCGCGCCGCCCCTTCAGTGCCTTGGCGTCGCGGACGACCTCGCCGAACCCGCACGAGTCGTCGTAGTTGATGCCGGCGTCGAGGCACCGGCTGATGATCTCGGTCCGCTCCTTCTGGTTGCTGCGCGAGTGGCCGCCCAGGCACACCGCCGAGACCATCAGGTCCGTCTTGCCGAGGCGGCGGTACTCCATGTTCGGGTTGTAACTGGGGATCTTGGAGGTATCGACGGCCCCGGCGGACGCGCCCGCGCCCGCGCCGACGGCGCCAAAGCAGGCGGCGGCGCCGGCGGCCATCTTCGCGCTCTTGCCCATGAACTCACGGCGGGTTACTCGTGCATCGTCCATCCGATCATCTCCTTTCGCGCTCGCTGCGGCCGCCGAACTCAAACGGCCGCGCGTTCTACCCCCTCGATCCTGGGACCCGGTCACTTGGACTTGCTCTGCGCGATCAGCGCTTCGATTTCATCGCTCGACAGCGCCCGCTCGTAGATGCGCACCTCGTCGATGAGACCGTTGAAGCCCCGGCCGATACGCACGTCCATCTCCTCGCCGGTATCGATCGGCCAGAGGTCCAGGATGCCGATGTCGTGGATGATGGCCCGCTGGCCGTCCTTGTAGAGCGTGACGTCGTCGTGCAGGTTCGGCCGCTCGGCCTCCTTCATCACCACGGCCACGTGGTGCCACTTGCCGTCGTGCACGGGGTCGTTCATGATGAGCATTCCCCCATGAGGCATCACGCCGACGCGGCCGCGATTGAAGCCGAAGTTCCACATCTTGCCGGCTTCCCTCCGCCCCCAGGCCACGATCTCGCCCCTGGAGGAATTCGTCTTGATCCAGGCCGCCACGGTTCGCGGCCGCGTGCCGGCAACGCCCTTGTAGCCGCGTATCTCGATGACGCCCGCCTTGCCGTCGAGTTTCAGCGCCTTGCCGACGCGGCCGGCGACCGAATCCTTGTCGAACGACAAGCCGCCACCGAGCGTGCCTTTGCGAGCGTGTTTGGAGGCGTCGGCGGCGGTCGTGCCGGATGCGTCGTCCAACTTCCACCATCCGGCCAGGTGCGGGTCGGTGTCAAGGTTTGCGGGCTCGGCCTTGCCCGCGGCGGCCGTTTGCCTCAAGGCGGCGCCGGCGAGAGCGAACAACAAAACGGCCGCCAGCAAAGGGATTATCGTCTTTCGCATGGGCCTCCTCCTTATCACAGCCTCTCCAGGTTCCTGGCGTCCAACCGCAGCAGCATAACGGATGGGCGCTGCAATGGCAAACATCTTGGGCTTCTGCACCCGAGCCCGTTGCACGAACCGCGCGGCGGCTTTCCCCGAAGCGTTAAACACGCACCGGACGGGTGGGGTGCCGGAAGTTCTCTTGACATCGGCCCGCGAACGGACTACAGCAGGAGCGAGAGAGTCTTTCCGAACAGGCGTAGCGCCGGGGTTTATCCCCGGCGCCGAACCGCCGTCGGCCTGACGGGCGGCCGCCGGGCATAAAGCCCGGCGCTACGGACTTGGGTGCACGCCAACTCAGCCGCCGAATTCAGATTGACTTCCTCGATCGTGCTTAGAGCAGTAGGAGGTGATCGTGAGTCCCTGGCGTTGTTCGCCCGTGACCAGCAGATAGGAGGAGTAGCCATGCTCGCCGAGAAACACGTGTCCCGCTGTCCGCTGACGCTGAGGCGTCGGACGTTTCTGAAGGGCCTCGGCGCATCGGCCGTGGCGATGCAGATGGGCCTCTTGGAGTTCGCCTCCTCGGTCATGGGAGCCGCGCCCCAAAACGGCCGGGAAGTGCCGCATTATGGGCGCGTTCGTGCGCCCGAACGTCGAGAAGTACTGGCTCGGCTGGCCCGGCACCGCCTACGACATCAAAGGCCACCAGGAACTCTACACCAAGACGATGACGGCGGCGGCCGAACGCCTCGGCGTGGCGCTCGAACTCTGGCAGGAGCCGATTCACAACGACAAGACGCTGACCGCCTACCTGGAGAAGGTGGCCAAGGCCGCGCCGGACGGCGTGCTCCTGACCTGCATGTCGCTCAACGCCGCCTGGAAGCCGGTCAATAACTTCCTCGACAAGCGCGGCAAGGTGCCGACCGTGGTGTTCAGCCCCATGGGCACGTCGTTCACACAGCACCTACACTACAGCCGCAACGCCAAGAACGCCTTCGTCGGCGCCAGCCAGGACGTCCAGTGGCTGGCGATGGCGATGCGGATGCTCAAGACCGTCTGGGACATGAAGCAGACGCGCCTTTGCATCGTGCGCGGCAACAAGGTGCAGGACACGCCGCTCGACGTAATCGGCACGACGCTCCATTACGTACCGCACCAGCATTTCCTCGACGCGATCAAGAAAGTCGAAGAGAGCGACGAGGTCCGGGCCATCGCCGCCTACTACACGAAGGAAGCGAAGAAAATTGTCGAGCCCACGAAGGACGACATCCTGGCGGCCGCCAAGAACTACATCGCCTGCCGGCGTCTGATGGAGGCCGAGAAGTGCCACGGCTTCTCGATGGACTGCCTGGGTCCGATCGGGCGCAGGCAGATCCAGCCGCCATGCCTGGCGTTTATGCGCCTGCGCGACGAGGGCATCGTCGGCGCCTGCGAGGCCGACTGGAACGCCTCCATCTCCTCGCGCCTGACGCACCTTCTGTTCGAGCGGCCCGGGTTCATGCAGGACCCCGCCCCGAACACGGTCAACAACACGTTGATGGGGGCTCACTGCACGAGCGGGGCCAACCTCGACGGGTTCGACAAGCCGCACGAACCGTTCATCCTGCGGAGCCACTCGGAGTCGGCCCTCGGCGTGGCGGTGCAGGTGCTGTGGCGCGTGGGACAGAAGATTACGCTGATGAAGTTCACCGGGCCGCAGAAGATCATCCTCGGCACGGGCCGCGTCTTGCGGAACATCGACACGCCGCCCTCCGGCGGCTGCCGCACCTCACTCGAATGCGAGGTGGACGACGTGGCCGACTCGCGCGACGTCAAGGGCTTCCACCAACTGTTCATCTACGGCGACCTCGAAGACGAGTTCAAGGCCTACTGCCAACTGGCTGGGATCGAGGTCGTTCACATCTGAGGCCGTCCGCGAGACGGTGCGCGTGGGGTTCGACGTCGGACTCGGTGGCACGCGCTGCAACAGAGCCGCGACCGTAACGGAGCCGCGACCGCAAGGGAGCGGTCGCTTCCTTTACGGGCGCGGCTCGGACTGCAGGAGGATCCGGCCAGGATGCGCCGGGGATAAACCCCGGACGCTACAGCCAAGCCGCAGGAAATCGTCCCCTGCCAGAAATCGTTGCCACGCCCCTCGATACGGGTGTGGCTCTTTTCACTGGCGGGCGGCAGGGCAAAAAGGTTCCAGGAACCTTTTTCGCGGTTTCGGCGTTTCTGGCCGTGTATCGGTCTTTTCGGGAAAAGGTTCTTGGAACCTTTTTGCCCAACTACAACTCCAACCGCACCTGGCGCGAGAACAACGGGCCGTCGGCCTCCGGCAAGGACGAGAAGTACACCTACGACGACCTCAACCGCCTCACCAAGATGGAGCGCGGCAACCGCAACGGTGACAGCGTGGATGACAAGAACCGCGCTGAGGACTTCACACTCGACCAGGTCGGCAACTGGAAGACCTACAAGACCCAACAGGACTCCGGCAGCGGCCTCCAGACCGAAGTCGACCACGACCGGGCCGTCAACCACGCCAACGAAATTACGGGCCTGACGCAGCGGACCGGCACCTGGGACGAACCGGAGTACGACGCGCGCGGCAACATGACGACCGTGCCCAAGCCGGCCGACCTCGATGAATCCTACACCTGCGCCTACGACGCCTGGAACCGCCTCGTCGAGGTCAAAGACGGTGAGCGTGTCCACGCCAAGTACGAGTACGACGGCCTGAACCGCCGCGTGAAGGCCCACGTGGACTCCGACTCCTCCGGCGGCCCCGACACGTGGCGGCACTTCTACTACAACAATGAGTGGCAACTCCTTGAGACGCGAAAGACCACCAGCGCCGAGAACACCGAGCCCCAGACCCTCAAGCCTGAACGTCAGTACGTCTGGAGTGTGCGCTACCTCGATGCCTTGATCCTTCGCGACGAGAACAAGGACGATGACGACGATTGCATCGACGGCCAGGACGAGCGGCTGTATTACCTCACGGATGCCAACATGAACGTGACGGCGTTGGCGGAAGATGACGGCGACGTCCTCGAGCGCTACCTGTACGACCCGTACGGCAACGTCACGTTCTTGAAGGCCGACTGGTCGCTTCAAGAGGTCAGCGGCCATGACGACGGCACAGCCTCCGCCTATGACAACCCCATCCTCTTCGCCGGCTACTGGCGCGACTCAGAAACCGGCCTTTACCACGTCCGCAACCGGATGTATCATCCATCCCTGGGCCTCTGGCTCCAACGCGACCCCCAGGGGTACGTCGATGGGATGAGTTTGTATGAGTATGCGAAAAGCAACTCAGTGTGCTCTGCCGACCCTCTAGGACTTGCAGCCTGGAAACTCAATCCCAAGAAGAAGTGGGATGCAAAGACAGTCAAGAAGGTGAAGCAGGCTATCAGGAAGCGCGTAAAGGAATACATCAAAAAGAGGAAGGAGGGATACGACTGTGCCGATGTTGCTTTGACAGCCCTCGTACAGAGCGCCGCAGCGGAGGGACTCCCGCTTAGCCTTCCCGTGTGGGATGCGAACAAGAGTGCGTGGAAGAAACTCCGGTCGCAAAGCGACAGCTACACATCCGTCGACCAATACGCAGAGGCTGTTAGGAAGGATATGGGCGCCATGAGTCTCTTTGACCGAAACAGGCTCACCAGGCCGAAGGACATCGACAAGCTGGTAGGCGGTGACCTGATAAGCTACAACCTTAAGTATCAACGCGATCCTAGATACCGCGGGCACACAATGAACGTGCTGGATAATGACCCAGCGAAAGGAGTTATTAGAGTAGGCGAGGGTCATCTTACAGGTCCTGTGGTAGAGTCACGGTATACTTACAAGGACATCAGAGAAAAATGGCGTGGACCGGTCGAGGGAAAGGGCAGGGAATGGAATTTCAGCGTAATAGGTCAGAACTGAGCCATTCGGTAGCTAGCGGCCTGCGCGTTCGTGCGGTGCCATGTGGCCTAGGGCTGTTGGTGCTTATCGCTGGATGCGGAGCTGTCCCGGAGGGCAGGCTGGCCCGGCAGAGGGAGTTCTCGCAGTTCCTGGTAACCTGTGACCGGGCGAATACAACGCTAGCAACAATTGAAAGGCGACTGGACCTGGGACGGCCGATCGATGTCAGGTGGCCCTCCTTGACGGACCCTATGTGGTGGTTTTCCTATATAGCCCGGGGCTGCCGCGTGGAGGTCGGTGCCAACGCGGAGAACATGCGCATAGGGCAGAGCACCGCTGACCGTAGCGGTTTCTTCTACACCGGGTATTTCTGGGTCGGGCCGGCCCACGGAGAGATTCGTAGAAGAATTGACGCTGCAGGGAGAGCGAGCCGCACCCATCAACTGAATCCTCTCGATTTGCGGCCCAACCCTTTTGCAGACTACCTGCACAAGCTGGATATGACGGGGCAAGTCACTCTCGCGGAGATCGAGCGCGACTTGGGCTTGGGCCGTCCGTATCTCGTGGAAAGGCCCGCGTTCGTTAGACCGATGTGGTGGTTTTACTACAAACAAGGTAGGTACGTTGTCGCCTTGGGGGGTAACACAGAGCACGATGTGGCTGCTGGCGCAGAGGCGGATCATAGGGATCTGTTCGTCTTCACAGGCTATTGGGGCTCAGGCTATTGGGGCTCAGGCGAGGGCAAGGAGTGAACAAACGGAATCGGATTCACGGGACACCCGTAAGAGGAAGGCAATTCCGGCGATACCCATTTATGAGCAAGTCTCTGCCGGAGTCGGAAGCCGCCCGAAAGCGGATTTCTTCCAGCCGTCTATTCGGTGTCGGCGCGTGCGGTGGACACACCGACTCGCACCGTGTGCGAGATTTGGCATTAGTCATTTGACATTCGGCATTCACTGTCCAACACCACGGCGCTAGTGAACGCGTCCGGAGGGTCCGTAAGCGAGCGGTACGTGTACGACCCGTACGGGAACGTCACGTTCTTGAAGGCCGACTGGTCGCTTCAAGAGGTCAGCGGCCATGCCGACGGCACAGCCTCCGCCTACGACAACCCCATCCTCTTCGCCGGTTATTACCGCGATTCTGAAACGGGCCTTTACCACGTCCGCAACCGGATGTATCATGCCCAACTGGGCCTCTGGCTCCAACGCGATCCACTGGGGTACGTGGACGGGATGAGTTTGTATGGGTACGTGGGCAGCAACCCGGCGGGCTTGCGGGACGCCATGGGGTTGTGTGCGGATTCGCCAAAGAAGATCATCGAGGACCTCAAGAACGGGACTATCGACAGCATGAGCGAACTCAAAAATCGCATTGACGGGTTGACGATGGACCAAAAGATGGAATTGAGGGGCCAATTGGCGCAAATGCAAAGGGACTCTTCCCGGGGTTCCTCGGGTAATCGAGGCGGCGGAGGCGGGGACTGGGACTGGGCCAAGGGACTGCGGCTGTCGGGTCTGGACGGAGAACTGGAGTCGTTGCTGTCGGGTCTGGCAGAGGATCGCAAGCGGGGCTGGCAGGACTATGCTTCCGAGAGACAGTATTTGTCGGGTCGAGATGCAGCAATCCTGCAACGCTTCAACCAGGATCTGCTCGACGGCGCTGACCCAAGTATAGCATGGGCTCGAGCCGAGATGACTCGGGCACGCGGCTGGGAGTCCCTTCCTTCCTACGCTGAAAGTGCTGTGATGTTGACAGACGGTGTCGGCTCGGGTAGTTATCTTGCCGTTGGTTCCCTGGTTGTAGGCGCACCAGCCCTCGCAAAAGCTGCAGTACCTCATGCGGCCCACGCAACGGCTTGGGCTGCGGCGAAGGCCACAACTGTATATAGTGCGGCGGCAGCCAAAGCCGCGACTGCGGCACCTGCGGCGGCATCCTTGGCAACCCGCGTTGCCGAGAGCGGTGGAGGCCAGTTCTTCGTCGGGGTTAGTGAAGGCTACACGCCAGGGCCGCCCCCCGAAGCGCGAAACCCATACCACGGTGCGGGAGTCCTCATTGGTCAGACACTGGAAGACGTCACGATACCAAGCGCGCACTACACCTACGAGACGGTGCGTGACTGGTTAGAGTGAGACTGAGGGACGCGAATGGAATGGCTCGTCGCGTTGGGGGCTGTTATCGCGATCTTTCTGTTGATGGAGGCCACCAAGCGTCTTGCTAGCACTGTTGGGCAAAGGATACCGCCAGCATATGCCTTCGAGCGGTGCATCACGCCCTGGATGCTCCAGGGCTTCAACGGTACCCGGGCCGTGCTATATCACAAGGGAGCAAAGACGATGCTCCAGGTTGTGAAGACATTGTCGCCGCGACGAGCGTTCAACGGCCGGGTGAGTATGGTGATCAGCAAGACGAGGTTCCGACAAGACGAGCACTTTAAGCCGGATAGGGGGTGTCGCTTACCGTTGAGGCGGTTGCCGTACATCTATTTAGTGGTTCCGTGGTGGCGCTTGCCATCGCCGTACCGAGGAGGCGAAGTTGTCGCCCGCATCGACTGCGGCGCTTCACTGGCAAGGGTCAGGGGTGTCTTGGAGCAACTGATCTCTGAAGACGCGGGAATGGCGGAGGACCCAGCGTTCTATGTGTGGTGTGAGAAGGGCGCGGCGTGGCGCGTCCTCGGCGTATTCGAGGACGACGAGTAACTCGTGTTCAGACAGGGAAGGCGAATTTGCATCGTAAGTGCAACGGGACGGTGCCAGAAGACTTCCGCCGGAGTCCGGTAGCGGTCAAGCCACGGCCCGTACGGGCCAGGTTTGAGGCATTTTCGCGCACGGTTGTTCAGGGCTCGAACGTAACTTGTTTCACCAGGCCCGTATGGGAAAGTTGTGTCCAGAGAGTCGTTCGCTGTTGTCGTTTCCCTGGTGCTCGTCGTTGCTGTTTCTGTTGTTTTAGCGCGTGCCTTCCAGACACCCGTTCGCACCATGTGCGAGATTTGGCATTAGTCATTCGACATTCGGCATTCGCCGCTTAACGTGACGGCGTTGGCGGAAGATGACGGCGACGTCCTCGAGCGCTACCTGTACGACCCGTACGGCAACGTCACGTTCTTGAAGGCCGACTGGTCGCTTCAAGAGGTCGGCGGCCATGCCGACGGCACAGCCGTCTACCACCCCACCCTCGGCCGCTGGATGCAGCGCGATCCGATCGGGAGTTCCGATGACACCCATAACCGCCCTCGTGTCAAGGGGGCGAATTCACAGCCCAAGACCACCCATAGCGACGCCAAACCGTTGAGCCTGAAAGGCTCGAATTCGTCAGCCCCGCTCCAACGCCCGGGGTCATGGAGAAAGCAACCCCAATGCACAAGCCCTGAAAGGGCGCAACAGCCAGGCCGGCAACCGACTTGTCTCGCCCTTTCCCGGTACGGGTCCGTAGGGACAGGGCTTGATTTGGGGGTTGGGCCGGCGTATTTGGTGACCTGGGGCGTTGCCCCAGGCTATCGAATCCGAGCCTTTCAGGCTCCCGCCGTTGCCGGTGGCCTTTAGCCTTTCCCCGCCGCAGGCGGGCATTTGGCATTCGGCATTTCTCATTCGGCATTCGGCATTCGGCATTCGGCCCTGCAGGTACGCGCTCCCTTGCGGTCGCGGCTTGGAATGGGCCGTTGCCGTTCAATCCGCAATCCGCATTCCGCAATCCGCAATTGGCTTTCCCCCCGTTCCCCGCCGCAGGCGGGCATTTGGCATTTGGCATTTATCATTCGGCATTGGCCCCCTTCCCCATTCCCTATTCCCTGCCTTTTTGTTAGAACTCTAACAAAATCCTCGCCCCACCCTCCATTTTGTTAGAACTCTAACAACTTTTGGGCCTCTGCGGCCGCCGGCCCGGCCTGCCATTCTGGCTTTGGTGACTTACATCAATTTTGCCCCCTCAAAAACCCATCAAAAACGGAACAAAACGGAACAAAAACGGACAAAAACGGACACATAAATCGCAAAAACGGATCAAAAACCAGCGCGTTTTGCCTTACCTATCTTAACATTCGAGGCCAAATCACCCCTCACGGCCCAGAATCAAGGATTGGAGGCAAAAAAAGCGCGCATTTGGGGGTTTCGGCGAGGTGAAAATTGACGTAAGTGTTATAGAGCAAGCGCTATGTAAGCGAACGGCGAGACCCGTTCGACTCGCTGCGCTCGCTCAGGGCGACAGATAGCAGGCGGCATGTCCCGGCAAAACGATCCGCATCATGACGTAAAATCGCAAAGAGAAACTGCAATCAGAGGGTCCGTTGCCGGCGGCCGGGCGCCACGGCGCCGGATGTGCGTTCCAGTTGGGGCGGCGCGCGGGCTTTACTGGAGGGCGGCGATGCGGGCGAAATCGTCTTTCAGGCTACGATACAGCCGGCCGTACTCGGGATACAGTTGGTCGTACAGCCGCACGGTCTTGCGATTGGGCCTGGAGACCTTGAGCGTCCGGATGGTGGCGTCGCACGCTTCGGGCACGGATTTCCAGACGCCGGTGCCGACGCCGGCGAGCAAGGCCACGCCGTAGGCCGGTCCCTCTTCGCTGGAGACCGTCCAGACGGCCTTGCGGTAGATGTCGGCCTGCAGGCCGCGCCAGAACGCGCTCTTGGCCCCGCCGCCCGCAACGCGAATCTCCCGGACGGGCACGCCTAGCCCAGAGATGATCTGGAGGCAGTCGCGCATGGCGTAGGTGGCGCCTTCCATGACGGCCCGCGCCATGTGGGCCCGTGTGTGCATGTTGGAGAGGCCGATCCAGGCGGCCCGGGCGTTGGGGTCGGCGTGGGGGGTGCGTTCGCCCGTCAGATACGGCAGAAAGTAGAGGCCGTGGCTGCCCGGCGGCACCTTGGCGGCAGCGGCCGTGATGAGTTCGTACGGGTCCACCTTCTTGCGTTTCGCCTGTTTCACGAGGTCCTGGCACAGGGTGTTGCGGAACCACTGCAGGCTGCCTCCCGCCGCCAGCACGACGCCCATGACGTGCCACTTGCCCGCCACGGCGTGGCAGAAGGTGTGGACGCGGCCTTTCGGGTCGGTCTGGACGGTGTCGGCATGGGCGAACACGACGCCGCTCGTGCCGAGTGTGGCGGAGATGACGCCGCGGCGGACGATGCCGTTTCCGACGGCCCCCGCGGCCTGGTCCCCGGCGCCACCCACCACGGGCGTGCCCGCCGCCAGCCCCGTCGCCCTGGCTGCCGCCGGCGTCAGGCAGCCCGAGACCTCCTGCGATTCGTAGACCGCGGGCAGCAGGTCCGGATCGATCTTGAGAAGCCCCAGGAGTTTCTTCGACCATCGTCGGCGTTTGACGTCCAGCAGGAGCGTGCCGGATGCGTCGCTGACCTCGGTGGCAAACTCGCCGGTCAGACGATACCGCACGTAGTCTTTGGGCAGGAGGATCTTGGCGGCCCGCTGGTAGAGGCGCGGCTGGTGTTTTCGGACCCAGAGGATCTTCGGCGCGGTAAAGCCGGTGAGGGCGGGGTTCGAGACCATTGAGATGAGTTTCCGGCGTCCGCCGGCGCGGCGGGTGATCTCGTCGCACTCGGCGCCCGTGCGCTGATCGTTCCACAAGATGGCCCGCCGCAGCACCACCCCGGACTTATCGAGGAACACGCTGCCGTGCATCTGGCCCGAGAGGCCGATGCCCGTTACGTGCGATCCCTTGACCTTGCCCTTCGCCAGGGCCAGGCGGATGCTGCCCACGGTGGCCTTCCACCAGTCTTCGGGCGCCTGTTCGCTCCAGGCCGGCCGGGGGGCGTAAGAGGGATACTCGACGGTGACGGAGGCCTTGATGCGTCCGCGCGTATCCACCAGCAGGGTCTTCGTTCCGCTCGTTCCGATGTCGATTCCCAGAAGGTATGCCATCGTCGGCTCCCGACTGATGTTCGTCCCGCGCTCCGCCAGGTGCGTGTTTAGCGTCCCCGGCGCCACCAAGAGGGTGGCACGGTCACGCGGCAGTATGCGTGGCCGTGAACCGCATCGCGCCGGGGAGCACACGGTCACGCTGCGCGTGGCCGTGCCACCCTGCTAAACACGCACCCGCCAGTGTCGGCGTTCGTCGTTCCGGCTGGATCAAGCAAACGGAACGCTCGGCGGAGACATCCGCGAAGCGAGGCGAAGCCTGATGCAGGTCGATCTCGGCGAGGGGCAACGGTGACCGACGCCTATTGGTCGTCGTCTTCGTCGTCCCGGTCGTCCTCGTCGTCGTCCTCGTCGTCGAGCGAGTCGAGTTCGTCGACATCCTCTTCGTCGATGTCCTCGAGGCCGCCCTCGCGCTGGTCAAGGATCTCCTCGTCTTCCAAGTCGTCGTCCTCCCCTACGGGCCGTATGGCCGGTCTGGCGGACTCCAATTCGGCGATCAGTTCAGCCGCCTGATCCGCAAATTCTTCGGGCACCAGGACGGGCACGCCCGCTCCGACGTCGGGGATGCCGGCGACGCCGACCCCCTCGCCTTCGAGGAGTGCGGGAATGCCGTGGGCCTGGAGTGCGGCCTTGAAGAGTTCGGCCTCGGGCAGGTTGTTCGCGTGGACGAGGAGGACGAGTTCGGTGTACTCCAGTGTCTCCTCGCCACCGGGTTCGGTCTCGCCGGCGGGTAACTCAGACGGTGCCGCCCGATCCCGGACCTCGCGTGTCGGCTCGTTTTCGATCTGCTGCCGACGGTTGGTCTTCCGGGCCATCCGGTGTTCCCTTTCCTACCCCATGGCCGTCCCGCGCGGAGTGTAACGGGCGCCGCGAACCTGTCAAGAGCAAAAACCGCGTGCGATTTTTCCTTGTTCGGCCGCTCGGCCGGCGGCCTTGCACCCCCCCGTCGGCAGCCTCCCGCTCCGCCGCACCACCCTCCAGATTACGCCGCGCACACCGGTCCGTGCAAGGGGGTTTTGGCAAGTTCGGAGGGCGTGCCGAACCGTGTCCACCCGTCCGTGGTTGGCCGATTGATTCGGCGCCGTGCGCGGTTACACTCATAGGTGGGTCGCCAAAAGGGTTCCGTTAAGGAGACATGCCGTGAGGCTGCTCATCCTTTTCGCTGCCGCGCTCGGTCTGGCCCGTCAAGTGCAACATCAACCGCCTCATCGACCAGATTACCATCACCCGCCGCCATAAGACCGGCGGCTTCACCATCTTCCAGTTCGGCGCACCCGAACTCCGCCAAGTCGTGCCGCTGTGCGGGATGGGGATAACGCGGAGGCGGTGAGGTATGGGCGCAGGCCCGTCGTCGCGGGTCTTGTGCTTGCAAGTGACTGGCCGTCGTGATTAGATGGCCCGGTAACATGCAATGAACGATACCGATCCGCCCGGCCATAAGCGACGTGCGCGATGAGCGACGCGATATTCTTCAAGGAGCCACTTGAGCAGTCCAAGGTGAAGGCTCAGATCGTTTCGAAGTACTTCGATGCCTGGTCAAGAGTCATTGTGTCGACCATTAAAAGAGGCGGCGACGGCAAGATTGCCTATATTGACCTGTATGCGGGTCCCGGCCGCTACGATGACGGGACGCCCTCAACACCTCTCCTGGTCTTGGACAAGGCTATTGCCAATCCCGAAGTAAGCCGCAGGTTGGTCTCAATCTTCAGGGACAAGAATCGGGACTACGTGAGGCGCCTGGCCGACGAGGTAAACTCCCTGGCCGGCATCCATGGCCTGAGATACCCCCCAGACATCGCAACGGGCGAGACCGGAGCCGAGATTGTGGCAGTACTACGTGGGATGATGCTCGACCCCTCACTGCTGTTCCTTGATCCGTGCGGCTACAAGGGCTTGTCGCTCGACCTTGTGAACTCAGTGATCAAGGATTGGGCGTGCGAATGCATCTTCTTCTTCAACTACAACCGCTTTAACGCAGCGATCGACAACCTGTCACTCGCGAGCCACGTGGACGCCATCTTGAGTACCGAGCGGGCCAATAGGCTTCGCTTGACGCTCAAAGGCAAGAGCCCATCTGAGCGGGAACAGGCAATCCTAAAGGAGTTGGTCGAAGCCCTAACGGAAGTGCACGGGAAGTACGTTCGGCCTTTCCGGTTCAAGACACCAGGCGGGGCGCGTACAAGCCACTATCTCATCTTCGTTACGAAGGGGTTCAAGGGCTATCACATCATGAAGAACATCATGGCGAGTGCCAGTTCCACTGCACCTCAGGGAGTTCCGACATTTGAGTACAACCCGTCAGCACTGGGTCAGTTCCAGTTCCAGTTCGACAAGCCGCTGGACGCGCTCCGTACAGCATTGCTGCGGGACTTCGCAGGACATACAATGCGCATGAGGGAGATCTACGAGAAACACAGTGTCGGGACGGACTACGTCGAACGCAATTACAAGGACGTGCTGCTCGCACTGGAGGCAGAAGGCATCATTAAGACCGAGTCTCACAAGAAAGGGACTTTTGCCGACCACATCCTTGTCAAGTTTCCGAACGGGGAGACTGGTTGATGGCCCTACACTCGGCCATCGAATGGACGGAAGCAACGTGGAACCCCGTAACCGGTTGCACGAAGGTCAGCCTGGGCTGCACGTACTGTTACGCCGAGCGGTTGGCCAAGCGCCTGCGGGCGATGGGCAACCCCAACTACGCCAACGGGTTCCGCGTTACGCTGCACGAGCACATGCTCGGCGTGCCGCTGAAATGGCGGACACCGCGGATGGTGTTCGTCAATTCGATGAGCGACCTGTTCCACGAAGAGGTGCCCCTCTCTTTTCTCGAACGGGTCTTCGACGTGATGCACCGCGCTTCCCATCACGTGTTCCAAATCCTCACCAAGCGATGCGAGCGGCTGGCCGAACTGGCGCCCAATCTGGATTGGCCTGAGAACGTGTGGATGGGCGTCACGGTCGAGCACGCCGATTACATCGACCGTATCGACCGGCTGAGGGGAACCCCCGCCAGGACGAAGTTCCTCTCCCTGGAGCCTCTGCTCGGCCCGGTGCCCAAGTTGGACCTGGCCGGCATCGATTGGGTGATCGTCGGCGGCGAGTCGGGCCCCAGCGCCCGGCCGATGCGTCCGGAATGGGCGACCGGCGTTCGCGACCGGTGCCTGGCATCCGGCGTCCCCTTCTTCTTCAAGCAATGGGGCGGCCGAAACAAGAAGAAGGCCGGACGCCTGCTCGAAGGGCGTACCTGGAACGAGATGCCGGAGGCGGTACAGGCCGGAACGCTATTGTAGCAGGGCTGCCCGAGGAGGTCACGTGGGCCTGCTCCCCGCGAGTGCCATCCGCTCCGGTGGCCGCCGAAAGAGCACGGCCGGACAAGACCGGCCGTGGCACACGGTTTCCTCTCACGGCTGGGCAAGCCAGCCGTGCCACACGCCGTATCTTGACCCCTGCGGCAAGTGTCCCTAGACTGGCCGCAACATCGCGTGCGGCGCGGTGGGGTGACAGAATCGCCAGTTGTGAAAGGATCGCCCGATGGCCAACTATCTCGTTGCCCAGTTGGATGAAATCGCCCCGTCCGCGTGCCCGTGCGGCGCGTCGCGGCGGGCGTTTGTGACGGGGGAGAACGAGACGGCCTCCGTCCATCTCGTTGAGATCGCCGCCGAGGCGCTCGTCCACTGGCACAAGAAGATGACTGAGACCTACGTGGTCCTGGAGGGTGAAGGGCACGTCGAACTCGACGGCCGGAAGATTCCCGTGCGGCCGATGACGGCCGTCATGATCCGGCCCGGCTGCCGCCACCGCGCCGTGGGTCGCCTCACGATCCTCAACGTCGTCATGCCGCCGTTCGACCCGGAGGATGAGTACGTGGATGAGTAGGGGAGCGGCACGGTGGGAGGGAGTGCCCCGCCGCTCCCGCGGCGGGCTCGAACCTGGCGCGGCGGGCTCGAACGGCACGCTCGAACAACCCGCTCCAGGCATCACGTCCATCATGGCCGACTCGCAAGACACGCTTTCTCGCTCGGGCCGGGAAGGCAGGCATCTAGGAATTAGGCAATAGGCAAAACGGCCGCCGGCCGGTACAATCCGGCGCGCCGGGTCACTGCTACTTTGTCAACGTCGATGCCATTGTCACAGGTTATACGCCCATGAACGATCGCGATGAAACCAACGTCTACCGCGTCCTCGACGCCAACGCCAACCGGGCACGCGAAGCGCTGCGGGTGGCCGAGGAAGCCGCACGCTTCGCACTCCAGCGCCCCGACCTGGCCGAGGCGCTGAAGGGCACGAGGCACGATCTTCGAGAGGCGCTCGGACGGCTCGATGCCCGGCGGCTGCTCCTTGCGCGCGACACCGCCGGCGACGTCGGGACCGAACTTGCCACCGACACCGAGGCCCGCCGCGACGGCACGGCCGACGTCGCGCGGGCCGCCTTCCGGCGCCTGACCGAGGCGCTGCGGGCCATCGAGGAGTACTCCAAGACGCTCGATGCCCGGGTGGCAGCGGCCGTCGAGCGGCTCCGGTACCGGGTGTACGACCTGGAGAAGCGCTTCGAGGAGGCCGCACGCCCGGCCGGCAAACTGGCCGCAGGCGGGCTGTGCGTCCTGTTGACCGAATCGCTCTGCCGCCGGCCGTGGCAGGAGGTGCTCCGCGGCGCGCTGGCCGCCGGCGCGGCCGCCATCCAGGTCCGCGAAAAGGAGATGACGGACGGGGCGCTTCTGGAGCGTTCGCGGCAGGTCTGCCGCGCAGCCCATGAGGCGGCAGCGCTGGCGATCGTCAACGACCGGCCGGACGTTGCGGTGCTGGCGGCGGCCGACGGCGTCCACGTAGGTCAGGACGACCTCTCGCCGCAGGAGGCTCGGCGGATCGTCGGCCCCCAACGCATCGTCGGCACAAGCACCCACAGCCTCCGGCAGGCGCTGGCGGCGGCTGAGGCCGGGGCCGACTACATCGGGTGCGGGCCCATGTTCCACAGTTCCACCAAGCCGCAGGAGGTCATCCCGGGACCGGCGCTGGCCGTCGAGGTCACGGCCAAGGTGGGCCTGCCGATGATGGCGATCGGTGGCATCACGGCCGCCGGCGCCGCCGAGGTCCTGGCGGCGGGGGCGGGATGGCTCGCCGTCTCGAGCGCCGTCTGCGCGGCCGAGGACCCGGAAGCCGAGACGCGGCGCTTGGTTCAGATGGTTCGGGCGCACAGCAACGCGCCGGACCAGAAAAGAGGAATGCCATGACATGCCGTGATCCGGACCGAACCGTAACGCGCCGCCGGTTCCTCCGGACGACGGGGGCCGCATCGCTCGGCACCGTTCTGGCCGCCGCCCTGCCAACCTGCGCCCGGACGAGGAAACGAAACGTGCTCCGGCCCAACATCCTCTGGATCACCTGTGAGGACATGAGCCCGAACCTCGGATGCTGGGGCGACTCTTACGCCCGGACGCCGAACATCGACCGCCTGGCGGCCGAGAGTGTCCGGTACACGGGCGCCTTTGCCACGGCGCCGGTCTGTTCTCCCACCCGGTCGTGTCTCATCACCGGCGTGTACGCCACGTCGCTGGGCACGATGCACCTGCGGTCGCGGCTGCCGATCCCGCCCGAGATGAAGGGCTTCCCCTCGTACCTGCGGGCCGCCGGGTACTACTGCACGAACAACGTCAAGACCGACTACAATACGGCGGGCGAGCCGGCCATCATCCGGGCCTCGTGGGACAAGTCGAGCAACAAGGCCCACTGGCGCGGCCGGGAGACCGGGCAGCCCTTCTTCAGCGTCTTCAACGACGTGACCACACACCAGTCGCGGTCGATGGTCTGGTCGTACGACCAGTTCAAGAAGCAAGTCCAGTCGCGCCTTACGCCGCACGAGCGCCACGACCCCGCCAAGGCGCCCGTGCCGCCGTACTATCCCGACACGCCCGTCACGCGGCGGACCGTGGCCCGCTACTACGACTGCATCACCGCGATGGACACCAACGTCGGCCGCATCCTCAAGGAACTCCAGGACGACGGCCTGGCCGACGACACCATCGTCTTCTTCTACTCCGACCACGGCGCCGGCCTGCCGCGCCACAAGCGGCTGGTGCTCGACTCGGGCCTCCACGTGCCGCTGCTCATCCGTTTCCCGAAGAAGTACCGGCGCCTGGCCCCCGCCGCGCCCGGCGAGACGGTGGACCAACTGGTCTCGTTCGTCGATTTCGCGCCGACCGTGCTGAGCCTCGCCGGCCTCCCGATCCCCGAGTACATGCAGGGCGTTGCCTTCCTCGGTCCCGCCGCGGGGGAGCCGCGCGCTTGCGTGTACGGCCACCGCGACCGTGTGGACGAGGCGTACGACCTCGCTCGAAGCGTCCGCGACAAACGGTACCTCTACATCCGCAACTACATGCCGCACCTCTCCTACAACCAGCCGAGCGCCTACTCCGACCAGGGCGAGATTCGCGGCGAGATCACCCGTCTGGCGGCCGAGGGGGTACTCAAAGGGCCGCAACTCGCTTACGCCGGGCCCACGCGGCCGCTTGAGGAACTCTACGACGTCCGGAAGGATCCACAGCAACTCCACAACCTGGCGGCCTCTCCCGAACACAAGACCGTCCTCGACAGGATGCGACGGCTGCACCGGACGTGGATGGCCGACTCCCGCGACGTGGCCTTCCTGCCGGAGGTGGAACTGTGGCGGCGGTCCGAGGCCGCCACGCCGTACCAGATGGCGCGCGAGACCGACAGGTACCCGCAGAAGCGGATCCTCGAAGCGGCGGACCTCGTCGGCCGCGGTCCCGATGCGCTCCCGCGCCAGGTCGAACTTCTGGCCGGCGCCGACGCCGCCTGCCGCTACTGGGCCGCCGTCGGCCTCAACGCCCTGGGGCCCGGCGCCGCACCCGCCGCCGACGCGCTCACCAAGGCGCTCGGCGACCCGGCGCCGAACGTCCGTATCGAAGCGGCCGGCGCCCTGGTCGCCATGGGAAGACCCGATCCATACGGAGGCGTATCGCCGAAGGCGATGCCGCTGCTCATCAAGGAACTCGCCGACAAAGACGCGAACATCGCCTTGCACGCCGCACGGACGCTCCAACTGCTCGGCAACCGGGCCCGCCCGGCCCTCGATGCGCTGCGGGCTGCCGCCAAGGACGCCAGGAAACGCAAAGGACCGCTCGCCATGTTCATCCGCTTTTCGACCGACGCGGCCCTGAAACAACTCGGCCGGTAGGGTAGTTTACGCTTGAAGGTAGCGGATCCTGGCGCGGTGGGCAGTCTTGCCCGCCGCGCGAAGCGTGGAGAGCATGCTTTCGCAACGGCGCGACACGGGGCTTGTGAGCGCAACATGGTTGAAGCGCTGCCGCCGGGCGGGTACGCTGGCCGCTCGAAGCGTGCGGCATGCCTTTCGGAAAGGAGTTGATGGTGCCATCATCTCGTTCGATACGTTGCATTCTCGTTCTGACTTGTGCGGCAGTCTGTGTCGTCGTCGGTGGGCACCGTGCGCCGGTCCGCGCGGCGGAACCGGCGCCCGAGAGCGCGTTTGCCATCATCGCGATGGCCTCGACGCCGGCGCCGGCCGGGAACGCGGCAGGGGTGCCCGCTCGCGCGAAGTACCTGGTGCTCGACAGCCGGATAATCGACAGGACGGACAATGCGAAACTGACCGTCGGCACGGTCGAAAAGCACCCCCGCAATCCGCTGTTCGGGGAGGACAAGCCGTGGGAGCAGCGTTTCGATAACATGTACGCCAACGTCCTCTTCGACGAGGCCGACGGGCTCTACAAGCTCTGGTATAACCCCTTCATCTACGATACCTCCTCCAAGGGGGTGACGCTCGAGCAGCGGCACAAGACACGCTACTCGCCGCGCCGTCGGGAGGATGGCATCTGTTGCGCGATCTCGCGCGACGGGCTGAAATGGGTGAAGCCGAAGCTGGGTCTCATCGAATACGAAGGCAACAAGGCGAACAACCTGGTGCTGCGCGGCTCGCACGGCGCCGGCGTCTTCAAGGACACGCACGACCCCGATCCGATGCGGCGTTACAAGATGTTTCACGCCCGTGATGTCCTGCGTTTTTCCCCCGACGGGTTGCGCTGGAGCAATCCGGCGCCGTGCGAGGGAATCGACTCCAACGGAGATAGCCATAACCACATGCTCTGGGCCCCCGACCTGGAGCGTTACGTCGCCTTCGTGCGTCTGAGGGGCGGTTCCAACCGTCGCAGTGGCCAGCGCGTCGTCGGCCGTAGCGAAAGCGCCGATCTCAAGTCCTGGACCAGGGCCGTCGAAGTGCTGCGAATCGACGCCGATGGCCAGGAGGCGTATTCCATGCCGGTCTTCCGTTACGCGGACATCTACCTTGGCCTGGTGGCGGTCTTCCGCACCAGGCCTGTGGACCGCGTGCACACCGAGTTGGCGTGGAGCCCGGACACCGTGAAGTGGCATCGCATCGACCCGGGCACGCCGCTCATCGGCAATGCGCCCAACGAGGGCGATTACGACTGGGGCTGCGTCTATGCCGCGGACGATCCGGTCGTGCTGGACGACGAGATCCGCATCTACTACCTCGGTTCGAACGGCAAGCACACGAGTTGGCGCGACGGATTCTTCTGCCTCGCCACGCTTCGGCCGGACGGCTTCGCCGGCTACGAGCCCATCGACGCGGCCAAGCCCGCCACCGTGGTGACCCGACCCGTCGTGTGCTCCGGCAAGACGCTGCGGATCACCGCCGACGCCCGGGGCGGCTCGGTCCGCGTGACCGTTCTCGACGCCGACGGCAAAACCGTGACGGCCGGCCGGCCGATCATCGACGACGTGACCGGCGCGCCCGTGACGCTTCGAGGCGGCGCCGATCTGTCGAAACTCCACGGCAGCCGTGTCCGGCTAAAGTTCGAACTGACGAAGGCAAAACTCTATGCCTTCGCCCTGACCCAGTGAGCGCACCCGGGCGGGGGATAAGGCACTCGCCGCAGCGAGTGGCACGCGGCGGCGGACCGCTGGAGGTCCGGTTCAGGAACTTACGCATCAGGGAAATTAAGGACGCGACGTGTACTCGAGAAGGCAAGTGAGCCTGGTTGCCGCATTTGCAGTTGCCGTAGCGGCCGTCACCGCTTCCGTCGCGCTCGCCGCAGGGCGGGGCGGGCAGGGGGACAAGTGGTACCTGTTCACCTCTTTTCGCGGCAATGGTGAGGACGGCCTGCACCTGGCCTACAGCCGCGACGGCTACACGTGGACGGAACTCGGCGGCGGCAAGCCGTTTCTGGCGCCCAAGGTCGGTCCCAAACCACTGATGCGCGACCCGTGCCTTCGCCGCGGCCCCGACGGCACCTTCCACATGGTCTGGACCACCACCTGGACCAGGCCGCTGGTTATCGGCTACGCCTCGTCGAAGGACCTCATCCACTGGTCCGAGCAGAAAGGCATCCCCGTCATGAAGGGCGAAGCCGACGCCCGGAACGCCTGGGCGCCGGAACTGTTCTACGACGCGGCCAGGCGGCAGTGGCTCATCTTCTGGTCCACCACCATCCCCGGCCGGTTCCCCGAGACCGACAAGACGGGCGACAAAGGCCACAACCACCGCATGTACTACAAGACCACGCCGGACTTCCGGACGTTCAGCAAGACGCGCCTCTTCTACGACGGCGGGTTCAACGTGATCGACGGCACCATCCTCAAAGTCGGCAAGACGTATCACCTGATCGTCAAGGACGAGACCCGCCACCCGGCCAAGAAGAACCTGCGTATCGCCACCGGCCCGAGCCCCGAAGGCCCGTGGTCGAAGGCGTCCGAACCGTTCACCATCTCGTGGGTCGAAGGGCCATCGGCCATCCGGATCGGCGCCGAGTACCTCGTCTACTTCGACCACTACGCCAACCCGCACTACTACGGGGCCGCGAGGAGCCGCGACCTGGTGACCTGGGAGGACGTCTCCAAGCAGATGTCGTTCCCCAAGGGCCACCGGCACGGGACGGTCATCGAAGTGACGCGCGAGATTGTCGAAGGGCTGCTGAAGCATACGCCGGAGTAGAAGCAAGCGAAACGGACACGCAACCGCCGGGACGTTGTCCCGGCCTACAGGAAGGAGGACCTCGTGATGAAGAAGGCCGTCAATCGGCGTGAGTTTCTGGCGACGTCTGCGGCAGGGCTGGGCCTGATGGCGTCCGGCTGCCTCGGACCGGGGAAGAAGGGGGCAGAGGCCAGAATGAGAAAAGCCCTGATCTGCGGGAAACCAACCGAGAAGAACCTGGCGAAACTGAAGGCGGCCGGGTTCGACGGCGTCGAGACCACGGCCGCCGACGTCTCCCCCGCCGACGCCGAGGAGTGCCGCAAGATAGCCGAGAAGGTTGGCATGAAAATCCACTCGGTCCTGCGCGGATGGATGCAGTTCAACAGCAAGGACGCCGCCAAGGTCGAGGCCACCATCGCCAAGACCGAGACGGCCCTGCGCGCCGCCCAGGGCTACGGCGCCGGCGCCATTCTGCTGGTCCCCTGCCGCATCGGCGGCATGAATATGCCCCAGCCCTGGGAGTTCGACATTGCGTTCGACGAAGGGAACGGGCACCTGGCGCGCGTGGTCAAGGGAGACAACGAACCGTTCAAGGACTACATGGCGGCCCACGACCACGCGACCGACACGACGATTGAGGCCGTCAAGAAACTCATCCCCGCCGCCGAGAAGACCGGCGTGGTCATCGCCATCGAGAACGTCTGGAACAACCTGTGGGTGAAGCCGGCCGTCTTTGCCCACCTCGTCAAGTTGTGCGGCTCGAAGTGGGCGCAGGGGTACTTCGACATCGGGAACCACGTCAAGTACGCGCCGCCGGAGCAATTCATCCGGGCCCTGGGACGGGCCATTGCCAAGTGCCACGTCAAGGACTTCAAACTCAACCCCGACGGCCACGGCGGCAAGTTCTGCAACATCCGCGACGGCAGCGTCAACTGGCCCGTCGTCCGAAAGGCACTCGACGAGGTCGGCTACAACGGGTGGATGACGATCGAGGGCAGCGGCGGCCTGTCGCTGGAGGAGAAATCGAAGCGTCTCGACCTGATTCTCGCCGGAAAATGACGGCCAAGTGTGTCTGGTGCGCACCAACGAAGGGGCAGCGGCATGAGACGACGCGTTTTGCTTCTGGTGGTGTGCCTGCCGGCCGCCGCCCTTGTGGCCGTCAAGCCACCGCCGCCGCGAAGCGCCGGTTCACCGAGTCCCAGTCGATGATCTTGGCCCACGCGTCCACGTACTCGGCCCGGCGGTTCTGGTACTTCAGGTAGTAGGCATGTTCCCACACGTCGCAGACCATCAGGGGCACGCAGCCCCAGAGGGTCAGGTCCTGGTGCCGCTCGGCCTGGAGCACCACCAGCCGCTTGCCCAGCGGCTCCCACGCCAGGACACCCCACCCGCTGGCCTCCACGGCCTTGGTGGCCGCAGCGAACTGGGCCAGCATCTTCTCGGCGCTTCCGAACGAGTCCTCAACGGCCGCCTTCATCTCGGCCGACGGCTGCCCCCGCCCGGCCGGCCACATGCTCGTCCAGTAGAGCGTGTGCAGGGCGTGGCCGGAGCCGTGGAAGGCCAGCGCCCGTTCGTGGTTCTTGATGAGTTGGTAGTCGCCGGCGGCGCGGGCCTGCTGGAGGGCCTCGACGGCGGCGTTCGCCCCCTTGACGTACCCTGCGTGGTGCTTGTCGTGGTGCAGCGCGAGGGTCGCATCGTCGATGACAGGCTCCAGCGACTTGTACGCCAGCGGCGGCAGGGCATACGTCTGGGGACCCGCAGGGGTTTCGGTCTCTTCCATCTCGGATTCTCCTTCGTCTGTGCCACAGCCGGTGGCGGCTATGGCTAGGCTCATTCCGCCCAGTCCGATACTGCGCAGGGCGTCGCGGCGGGATAGTCGCACCATCGCGTGCTCCTTTCGGGATTGCCCTTGCCGATTCCGTGAACCCATCATAACCTATGGTAGTTTGCTCGTGCGCCGGCGGCAACCGGGTTTCGAGATCGGCCGCCTCGTCGGCAACCGCGGCGGAGGAGGGTGACGGTGGACGAACGGATGATCTTCTCGGGCTTCGGCGGACAGGGGCTGATGACACTCGGTAAGTTCACCGCCGAACTCCTGATGCACAACCACGAGGTCACCTACTTCCCATCCTACGGCACGGAGGTGCGCGGCGGGACGGCGTACTGCCACGTGTGCGTCAGCGACCGGCCGATCGCGTCGCCCGTCGTCGAGGAGGCGACGACCCTGGTGGTGATGAACCAGATGTCGTACGACCGCTTCGCGCCGATCGTCGCGCCCGGCGGCATGGTCCTCGCCAACGCCGGCATGGTCGAACCGACCGACGCGCACGGCGACGCGCGGCTGCTGGGGATCGACGCCTCCGGCCTGGCCAACAACATCGGCAACGTCCGCGTGGCCAACATGGTCATGCTCGGGGCGCTGACGAAACTCAAAAACCTGGCCGCAGAGAAAGACCTCGTGGCACTGCTCGAAAAGAAACTCGGCACCGATCCGGGCAAACGCGAAATCCTCGGCCTCAACAGGCAGGCCCTGAAGGTCGGCGCCGCCGAGGCCGACCGCCTCGCCCCCGACGGGGTGTGACCGCGCCGCGGAAATCCATTCCGCTCGCGGCCGCCCCCCGTCGTATAATACAGCGCTGGACCCATGGCCTGCGCGGTGGAGGGGGGTACCATGAGACGCCCGGTATCTGTTTGCCTGATCGTCGCCGTGTTGGTGCTCGGCGCTCGCGCGGCCGCAGCCGCCGAGAGCAACCAGAGCGCCGACGCCGCCTATACCGGTTGGCTGAAGAAGGTCCGCCTCATCGAGATTCACCACCTGCGCTCCAACGCCCCCGCCGAGTTCCAGAAGGGCCGCCAGAAGATCCTCGCCATCAAGGACGAGGCCGCCGTCGGACCGATGGTCAGCGTCCTGTACGGTCGCAACGCGCGGTATCGCGGCCTGCTGATCGAAGCGCTGACGGAACTGGCCTCGGCCGACTCGGACGTGGCCCAGGCGTACCTGCAGGAGATCGCCGTCGGCGACGGCAGCGCACCCCATCGCCGCCGCGCTGTGAACGCCCTGAAAACCTACAGCGGCGAAAAGCCCACCCACCGCCTCATGGCGCACCTGGCGATGCAGGAGGTGCCGGTCATCCGCGCCCGCGCCGCCACCGCCCTGGCGGAACTCGATGAGAAACGCGCCGTGTGGCTGCTCCCCGAGCGGCTCGTCACCGAAGACGTCCGGATGGTGGGCGGCGAGATCTGGAGCGGCACGATGCAACTCGACATCCGGGCCCAGATGGTGGGCGCCCGGCTGCCGTTCCGGCAGATCCCGATCGAGGCGGTGGGCTTCGGAGGCGTCGCCAGGGCCTTTATCGAATTGCCCGTGGTCGACATCGTCGATGTCGCCACGACCATCGCCATGACCCAGCACGGGCAGACGATCCCCAAGTACCAGCGCGTCCGGACCGAGCACCCCGAGGTCTTGGCCGCCCTGAAGAAACTGACCGGCAAGGACTTCGGCTACAACCAGGCCGCCTGGCAAAGATGGCTCCAGTCCGACGAGGCGGCCAAGAAGATCCCCGCCTGGGAACCCCTGCGCCTCAAGACGGGGTAGGGGCGGTTGGGCGGAAGACAGGGTGGCAGCCTCAAATCACCGAGTACCGTCCGGGCCTGTGGCCCGGGTCGGCGCAATGACTCTTCCGTGAAACGTCGATTGAGGAGGATCCAGGCATGATACGCAAAGGCACGCTCGGTTTGGTGATGGTGGCGGCCGCGATGGCGCTCGGGTCGAGCGCCTTGGCCGCCAAGGCTCTCAAGGTGGGGGACGAGGCGCCGGATTGGTCGGGCATCATCGGCATCGACGACAAGGAGCACGGCCTGGCCGACTACAAAGAGGCCAAGGCCATCGTCCTCGTGTTCACCTGCAACCACTGCCCGGTGGCCGTGATCTACGAAGACCGCGTGATCGCGCTACAGAAGGATTACGGGCCGAAGGGCGTCCAGTTGATTGCGGTCAACGTGAACAACATCCCGCCCGACCGGCTCGACAAGATGAAAGAGCGCGCCAAGGCCAAGAAGTTCAACTTCCCGTACCTCTACGACTCGAGCCAGAAGATGGGGCACGACTACGGGGCCAAGGTCACGCCGCACACCTTCGTCCTCGACTCCGAGCGCAAGATCGCCTACAGGGGCGCCATCGACAACAACCAGAAGCCCGCCAAAGCGGACAACCACTACGTCCGCGACGCCCTCGATGCCCTCCTCGCCGGCAAGACGCCGCCGCGGGCCGAGACCAAAGCATTCGGTTGCAGCGTCAAGTACGAGAAAAAAAGTCGGAAATAGCGGCAAGTAGGGACAGTGGGGCTGTTGAAGAACTCCCTCAAGCGGCGCTGTGCGACATAGGAATCGCCCCTGGCGCATACGCAGCAACACGGCCGGGCAAGCCTGCCCTGAGCCTGCCGAATGGGACCGGTCGCCGGCCACGGCACGAGCCGTACCCGTGCCAGGGTGGCACACGTGTTTTTCAACGGCCCCACGGGCTCCCCGTGTATCCCCCGCCCGCCGGCTGCCCGGAACCCAGGAAATGCGCCTGGTGCTGCTCATCCACGCGGCGTACAATCGGCCGCCATGACGAATGCCGGCGCACCCGACATGGTCCCTTTCGAAGGCCTTGCCGGATACTCAACCGAGGAAATGAACGAATGATGTCGAGGCGACGTTTCCTTCAGGCGGTGGGGGCCGGGGCGGCTGCCATGGCGCTGCCGGGCCGGAGCGGTGCCGCTGCGGCCGGTGCCCAGCGGCCGAACATCCTGTTCTTCCTGATCGACGACCAGCGTAACGACACGCTTGGCTGCGCGGGTCATCCGATCCTCAAGACGCCGGTCGTGGACTCTCTGGCCTCGCGCGGCGTGCGGTTCGTCAACATGTTTGTCACCACGTCCATCTGCGCCGCCAGCCGCGCGTCGATCTTCACCGGCCTGCACGAGCGGACGCACCGGTTCACCTTCGGCACGCCGCCCATCCCGAAGGATTATGTGGCCGCCGCCTATCCCACGCTGCTGCGAAAGGCCGGCTACCGTACGGGGTTCATCGGCAAGTTCGGCGTCAAGGTTCCGGCCGGGGTAAAGGAGGAGATGTTCGACTCCTTCCAGCCCATGGGCCGCAACCCCTACTTCAAGAAGCAGGCGGACGGCTCGCTGCGACACGAGACGGAACTGGCGGGCGACCGGGCCATCGCGTTTATCCGCTCCGCTCCCCGAGAGCAGCCGTTCTGTCTCTCGGTGAGCCTGAATGCCGTGCACGCCGAGGATGGGGACAAGACGAACCACTTCCCGTGGCCCAAGGCGGTCGACGGGATGTACGACGACGTAACCGTCCCCCCGCCGCGCCTCTCGGAGCCGGAGGTGTTCGAGAGCCAGCCGGAGTTCCTCAAAGACTCGCTCAACCGCCAGCGATTCTTCTGGCGGTGGGACACGCCGGAGAAATACCAGAAGAACATCCGAGCGTATTTCCGCATGATCAGCGGCGTGGACCGCGCCATCGGCCGGGTGCTGGCCGAACTCAAGGAGCAGGGCCTGGCCGAGAACACCGTCGTCATCTACACGGGCGACAACGGGTACTACATGGGCCAGCGCGGCTTTGCGGGGAAGTGGTCCCATTACGAGGAGTCGCTGCGGGTGCCGCTCATCATCTACGACCCCCGCCTGCCGCAATCGAAACGCGGAACGCTGGCCGACGCGGTGGCACTGAACATCGACCTGCCGGCGACCATGCTCGACCTGGCCGGCGCGGGCGTGCCGGAGCATTACCGCGGCCGCAGCCTGCTGCCGCTGCTCCAGGGCCGGACGCCGCCCGATTGGCGGACCGACTTCTTCTGCGAACACCTGATGGACACCGCGGCCATTCCCAAGTGGGAGGGCGTCCGCAGCCAACGATACGTCTACGCCCGGTACTTCGAGCAGAAGCCGGTCTACGAGTTCCTCCACGACCTGAAGACCGACCCCGACCAACGGAAGAACTTCGCCGCCGACCCCGCCTGCGCCGACGTGCTGAAGACGATGCGCCGGCGCTGCGACCAACTCCGCGATGCCTACGGCGGTCCGTACACCCCGCACAAGCGGCCAACGCGGAAGCCCCGCTAGGACCGGGTATTTCACGTGCGGGGTCAAGATAAGAGCGGCGCGATGGCCGGACGGCTTGTAAGATGGGCACCTATGGCGAGGCATCGCTGCCGCGGTCGCGCTCGCTACGCACCAGCGGCGCAATGTACTTACGGACGTAGGCGGGGCGCGTGGCGCCGAGATGGTCGCCGACGTTGCCGGTGAGCGTATCGGCCGGCCGCCAGCCGACCTGGACGAGTTTCTCCTCGTACACCGCGCGGGTCCGTTCGTCGGTGTCGTCGGGCGGCCGGAATCCCGACAGGCCCGCGGCAACGCCGTGCCGGCCGTCCACGCTACGGACGACCACGCTCGCGCCCGACACCAGGTCCATCGGGCTGTGGAAGTTGTATGCGACGCCGTCCAGGTGATTGAGAGCCGCCGTCAGGTCGTAGGTGCGCGACAGGCTCGACGCGATCAGCACCGCGCTGGCGACACGATGCCCCGGGGCGAGGTCCTCCAGGGCCCAGACCACCAGCCCGGTTCCGGCCGACACGCCCAGCAGGTGGACCGGGCGGCCGGGATAGACCTTCTGGTACGTTTCGATGCGACGGGCCAGTTGGGAGGCCAAGCCTTTTTTCTGCTCGACATCCGTCAGGTCGAGCATAAACCGTGACCACTCAAACACCTCGATGGCGCAGTCCACGCCGCCCTCGGCCAGCCCGCGGCGGATGTCGCCGACCTCGTTCATCATGCGGCCCGAGCCGCTCAGGCACACCACCAGGCCGTGCGCGTAACGTTCCGGCGACGTGTAGTTGACGTGCGAGCAGCCGCCCGCCCAAACCAGGCACGCCGCCGCCAGCCAGAACCATCGCCTGCTTCGCATTCGTCGGTTCCCCATGCGTCGCGGCCACTATAGCAGATTCCAGCGGGCTATACGACCCTCGACCGCGCCTGGCGCAGGCCGGGGCGCACACTCGGCCGAATCCATCTTTGGACTTCCCGCCGGAGCGGTCAGGGCGTATAGTTATCCGGTAACGGACCCCTACTGGAGGCTATCGCGATGAAGATGGACCGCCGCAAGTTCCTGACCTCGACCCTCGCCGGTGCGGGGGGCATGATGCTCGGATGCGCTGGCACCGACGCCAAGCGCGTCGGCGGCGGGCCGCCGGGGCCGTTCGAGATCGTCCCGCTCGGCAAGACCGGCCTGAAGGTCAGCCGCGTCGGCTTCGGCACGGGCATGCGAGGCTGGAAGAGAAACTCGGACCAGACACGCCTCGGCCGAGAAAAGTTCGAGGGACTCTTGCGCGCGGCGTATGCGCGCGGCGTGCGACTCTTCGACATGGCCGACACGTACGGCACCCACCCGTACGTGGGACGGGCCCTCAAGAAGATGCCGCGCGACTCCTACGTCCTCGTCTCGAAGATATGGGTCCGCCGCGGAGGCCTGCCGGAGCGCGAGCGGCCGGGGGCCAACATCCTCCTGGACCGGTTCCGCAAAGAACTTCAGACCGATTACGTGGACCTTGTCCAGATACACTGCCAAACGTCGGGGACCTGGACCGACGAGCAGAAGAAGCAGATGGACCTGCTGGAGGACCTCAAGGCCAAAGGCATCATCCGTGCCCACGGCGTCTCGTGCCACTCGCTCGACGCCATGAACGCCGCCGCCGAGAGCCCGTGGGTCGACGTGGTCCACGCCCGGGTCAACGCGTTCGGGGCCGCCATGGACGGCCCGCCCGAGAAGGTCGCGCCCGTACTGAAGAAACTGCGCGCGGCCGGCAAAGGCATCATCGGCATGAAACTGATCGGCGAGGGACGCTTCCGCGATGACCCGGCCAAGAAGGACGAGTCGATCCGGTTCGCCATGGGCCCCGGGTGCGTCGATGCGATGATCGTCGGCTTCCTGAGCGAGGCCGAGATCGACGACTTCACCGGCCGCGTGGCAAAGGTCATGAAAGCCGCCGGACCAACAGCGTGATCTTGCAGCGGCGGCACGCGGCAGCCGATGCGCAGGAGCGTACCCGATGCCGGTGAGAAGCCGGCCGCAGGAGGGGCGAGAGATGCGCTTGTGACCGTCAGTTGCAAGGCGCCGTTGTCGCCTGGCCTCTCTGGCGGCGCTGGCCTTCGTCATCGCGTCGGCGCGTTGCTCACCATCGGCCGAGTCAAAGCCAACCGCCGAATCCAAAACGGGAGGGGGACTCGTGATTACCATTGTCTATGACAATAACCCGTTTGATCCTCGGCTGGGCGCCGCCTGGGGCTTCGCCTGCGTCGTGCGGGGCCTGCCGGAGACCATTCTCTTCGACACCGGCGGCGACGGACGCCTGCTGCTCGCAAATATGGCCAAATGCAAGATCGACCCGAAGGACATCGGCGCCGTCGTCATCTCGCATATTCATTCCGATCACCTCGGCGGGCTCGGCGCGTTCCTTCGGGCCAACCCGAAGGTCCGCGTCTTCCTGCCGAAAGCGTTTCCGCAGAAACCGAAGCAGCAGGTCCGCGATGCCGGGGCCACGCTCGTCGAAACGCAGCGCCCAGCGAAGATCTGCGACGGGGCCTGGACGACCGGCGTCCTCGACGGCGGCATCCCGGAACAGGGGCTCTACGTGAAGGGCGCCCGCGGGCTGATCGTCATGACCGGCTGCGCGCATCCCGGCATCGTCCGGATGGTCGAAGCCGCGAAACAGCACGCCCGCCTGCCGGTCCACGCCGTGCTGGGCGGCTTTCACATGGGCGGGGCGTCGCGCCGGCGCATCGCCGAGGTCATTGCGGCCATGAAGAGACTGGGCGTGGGCCGGGTCGCGCCGTGCCACTGCTCGGGGGAGGTGACCCGGCAGATGATCAGCGAGGCCTTCGGCGACGACTATCTGCCGTCCGGCGTAGGCGCCTCGCTGGTTTTTGACGCCAAGCGCCAGGAGTAATCGCGGTGTCGCAGCACGTCTTCGGTCCTGTGCCGTCGCGCCGGCTTGGACGCAGTCTCGGCGTGGACCTCGTGCCGTTTAAGGTCTGCACCTATGACTGTATCTACTGCCAACTTGGACGAACCACGTGCAAGACAACCGAAAGAAAAGAATGGGTTCCCCTGAACGAGGTCTGTGCGAGTCTGAGGGACGCCCTGGACACGAAGCCGGACTTCATCACCCTTTCCGGATCGGGTGAGCCAACCCTCTTCTCCAGGCCCGGCGAACTGATCCGCAGCATCAAAGACCTGACCGACGTGCCGGTAGCGGTCCTGACAAACGGGTCTTTGCTCTCGGTTCCCGAAGTCCGGGCGGGCCTGTTGGAGGCCGACCTTGTCGTACCGTCTCTGGATGCCGGCAACGAGCGTCTGTTCCGCATCGTCAATCGGCCTCACGAGGACATTGCATTCGACCGGATGGTCGAAGGCCTGATCGCTTTTCGGCAAGAGTACGGCGGCCGGTACTGGCTGGAGGTGCTTCTGCTCGGGGGAATCACGGCCGTGCCGGCCGAGGTCGAGCGGATTGCCGAGATCGCACGCAGGATCGGCCCGGATCGCGTGCACCTGAACACGGCTACGCGACCACCCGCCGAGAAATCCGCGCTCGCCGTACAGAAAGCGGAGTTGCAGCGCCTCGCTGCCGCATTCGGCGGCACCGCCACCGTAGTCGCCGATTATCCGGCAACCGCCCGGCAAGGCGAGTTTGCCGCCCGGCGTGAAGACGTTCTGAACCTCTTGCGCCGACGGCCGTGCACGGTGGACGACATCGCCGGCGGCCTCGGCCTGCACCGAAACGAGGTCGTCAAATACGTCCAGGAACTCGTTGACGAAAGGCTGCTCAGCGCATCGACCTCCGACGGTCGCGTTTACTACGCGGCGACCGGCCAGGGCCTTGACCCGGACGGCCCGTAACGGCCGGAGGCGACGGCCGGTCACTTCTCCGTCGGGTCCTTGCGGAGCATCGGGACGAACCGCACGAGCATGATCGATCGCTGCCGCACGAGGCCCGGGGCATCCTTTTCGACGAGCATCAGCCGCTGGACGCCGTGCGTCGGCCCGATGGGTATGACCATCCGCCCGCCCACTTTGAGTTGCTCGATAAGTGCCGGCGGCACCTTCCCCGCGACGGCGGTGCCGATGATCGCGTCGAACGGCGCCTCCTCGGCCCAGCCGAAGTGGCCGTCGCCGTGGCGGACCTTGACCACGTCGTACCCGAGGCGCTTGAGGCGCTTCGCGGCCGTCTCGGCCAGAGACTTGATGATCTCGATGGTGTAAACGTGCGCCGTGAAGTGCGTCAGGACGGCCGCCTGGTACCCCGACCCGGTGCCGATCTCGAGGACCTTCGCGCCGGCCTTCAGACGCAGCAGCCGCGTCATCTCGGCCACCATGTACGGCTGCGAGATGGTCTGACCGTGCGCGGTCGGCAGCGGCCTGTCCCAGTAGGCCAGCGAAGCGACGCTGGCGGGGACGAACTCGTGACGAGGGACGGCCGCCATCGCCGCAAGGACCGCCTTGTCCGTGCACCCATAGGCCCTGATGGTCTTGACCATACGGTCGCGTTCGTCCTGTCGGGCGGTGAACCTGGGCGGCGTCCACTTTTTCTCTTTCGCCTCGCCGGCCTGGGTGCTGGGTGCATCGGCCTTTTCAGGCTTCGCCGCCGGAGGCATCGTCGCCGTCGCTTCCGGCTCGGCGGGCGCCGGGCTCTCGGCCGCTGTCGAACATCCCGCCGCCGCAAGAACGAGCAGAATCGCGGCCACGCCGGCCGCGCGGGGCGCGTTGTGCGTGAAACGTTCGAACCTCATGGCTCGCCTCCTTCAGATGGGACCGCGCGCGACCCGGGTCACGTATCCGGGGCACCTTCAAGTATGGCGCAGACGAGGCGGGAGAGCAAGAGTGAGGCCCTATGGCGGAGCGCCCAACCACAGCGCCGGGTGCCACACAGGCACGGCTATGGCTCGTGCCGCGGTCAAGCCACGGCAGGCTTGCCCTGCCAGGGTGGCCGGCTGGCGGCTTGTCCGCCAGTGCATTCCCTCCACCCGCCACACATGGGCCGCGCGCTGATGGCCGGGGCCACGTTCATCGAAGAACTGCCCGGCGACAGGCTCCTTACCTTCGTCGATATCCCGTGGTGCAAAGGCGACTTTTACTTCATCGAGAAGTGCGCGTATACGCTGTGGGCGGCGGGTGGAAGGAAGTGGAAGAAAATCGAGTAGCGACGCACCGGTTGACTTTGGTATTGTGCCCCTCGGCGAGGCTTGTGGCCGGTGTGCCATGACGGCACGGGAGGGGGGAAGCACATGTTCAGGGGCCTCGATCCCGATTCGGTTGTCTACTTGGTGCTCACCTCGGGCTTGTACGGGCTGATCATGCTCGGGCTGATTATCGCCCAGTTGGTCGAGTTCTGCATCCGACCGAGGGCGATGCGGCGGTACGTCGTGTACGGCGTGGCGGTCGCATGCCTTGTCCTGGCATTCGACGTCCTGGCGGTCATCCTTGAACCCAACATCCTGAAGGTCCAGCCCCTGTACGTTCTCATCCCCTTCGACATCCTTGTGGCCGGGAAGCTCGTGCTCCTCACGATGGTGGGGATGTACTGCTGCGCCGCCACCGACCAAGTGGACTGGCCGCTGGTCAAGGGTCTGCTGGGGCAGCAAGACCGGAGGCGCACAATCATGGCATGGCAGTGGCCGCTTGCCGTGGGGCTGTGCTTAGCGTGGGCCGTGGGGATGTCGTGGCTGTTGTTCCAGGCAACGTCGCCGCAGATCTCACAACTCCTGAAGAACGTCTCGGAGGTTCAACAGGCCCAGGCGGGGCTGAGCGACGAGCCGAGCGCGATGCTCGTCGTGGTCATGGTGGCCTTTGGGTTCGGCGAGGAAGTGATGTTCCGGCTGGGCCTGCAGAACTATCTCGCGCTGAGGTTGAAACTGGGCGGCGGTCGTTACGCGATCGCAGTCGCCGTCACGTCGGCGGTGTGGGCTCTCGGGCACGCCAACATGGTCAGCCCGGAGTGGGTCAAGTTGCTTCAGATGTTCTTGATCGGGCTGCCCCTGGGATACCTGTTCCGGTACTGCGGCCTGGAGGCATGCATGATCACTCACGCGGGCTTCAATGTGCTGGTGCTGTTCTACGGGACTTCGTGGATACGGTCGTGATGAGACCCGGAGTGTGCAAGCGTAAAAGAACCGAGGCGTTAACCCGATGAATTGCCGCCGGTGCAAAGGCGAGAACCCGCCAGGCGCGGCCATGTGCGTCCACTGCCACTACGACCTCTCGGCGCCACCACCGATGAACCTCAGGCGTGCCCCCGCCGCATTCGCGTCCGAGAGGATCGTCCGTCAGACGCCAGACCAGGTTGCTGCGGCCCTCGGTGGCATGGCGGCAGGAGGGGGCGCTTGCGGCCAGGGGGCGGCGACCCCCCGCGTCGAAGCCCCGGATGTCAGCCAGGGCACCAGGCCCACAGCGCCCACCCGAGTCGCAATCCCGCGCGTGAGACCTCAGTCGAACCGGCTCGCGACAGTAGCGTTCTGCTTGGGGATCTTCTCGGCGATCCCTTGTCTGGGCCCGTTCCTGGGAATCCCCGCCGTCACGCTTGGCATCCTGGGGCTTCGCCATGCAGCCGCCCGCCCCCAGGCGGCAGGAAAAACGCAGGCCTGGTTGGGCATCATCCTAGGTGGGGTCTTCTGGCTCGTCTGGATCACAGTGCTGGTGATCGACGCCGTGGAGAGACTCATCGGCACCATCATGGAGACGCTTTCGTGAGGAGGGGCAGGCCGGTCCTGGCCGCCATCAACCCAGGACCCCACGCACCCGCTCGCAGTCGGCGGCCATCCGGGCTTTGAGGGCTTCGGCGTCGGCGAAGGTCTTTTGGGGGCGAAGGTACTCGACAAACTCGATGGCCGCCTGCTCGCCGTAGAGTTCCCCGTCGAAATCCAACAGGAAGGCCTCGACGGTAACGGGTTGATCGGTCTCAAAGGTGGGCGTGCGTCCGACACTGACGGCCGACCGGTATCGGCCTCCGCGCACCCGTGCCCAGCCGGCGTACACGCCCTCGGCGGGCATCAGAAACCGCGGCGCCTCCACGTTAACCGTCGGATACCCCAGCCGCGCGCCCCGGTGGCGCCCCTCGACGACCGTGCCGACGTACGCGTAGGGACGGCCGAGGCAGCGTGCGGCCTCGGCGACACGTCCCTCACGGATGAGCCGGCGGATGCGCGTGCTGGAGACGCGCCGGCCGTCCACCTCGACATCGGCGACGAACTCCGCCTCGAAGCCGCACGCCGCCGCCAGTTCCGAGAGCCGCTTGCGGTCGCCCGCGCCGGCGGCGCCGAAACGGAAGTCGGCGCCCTCGACCACGGCCCCGGCGGCGAGCCCCTCGCAAACGACCTCCTGCACAAACGTCTCGGGGGACATTTTCAGGACGGCGACCGAATCGCGCGGCCAGACGACGCCGGCGACGCCGATCTCGCGCATCAGTTCCAGTTTCCGGCCGAACGTCTGGATAAGCGGCGGCGCATCGTCCGGACGCAGGACCGCCAGCGGGTGCGGGTGGAACGTAAACACGACCGCAGCCGTGTCCAACTCATGGGCCCGCTCGACCGCGCGGCCGAGAACCTTCTGGTGGCCCACGTGGACGCCGTCGAACACGCCGACACTCAGGACGCCGCCCTTGAGGTCGGGCGGCACGTTGTCAAGTTCGCGGATGAGTTGCATGGTACACCTCAACGCGCCCGTACGGGCGGCTAACGCGGCGTTCACGTGTTCGGCCAGACCCAAACGTAGTAGACGGCTACGGCGATCTGGACGGCGATGAGCGTGCACGCCGTGTAGTTGCAGACCATGTGCAGGCGCGGTCGGGCGCGGCCGGCGCCGGCGGGCTTTTTCACCAACCCGCTTCCAATCACCCATGCCGCCGTGTACAGCGCCACCACGACGATTCCCAGGACGAGGTGCAGCATCCGGACGCCGTCCGGCAAGATGTGCTCGGGAAGCAGCCACCTGTGCATGGCAATGCCGAAGAGGAGCCCGACGTAAAGCATGACGTAATAGACCAAGCCGAGCGTCGTGTGGGCCTGCATCTTGAAGCGGCCGGGCAGCGCGCTGGCACCGCCCGTGCCTTGCGTCGCCCGAACCAAACCCAGGTATCCGGCAATCGTGCCAATGGCGACGGCCAGGACCATCCACGCGGCGTGGAACGTGACGTAAACCATAAGTCCGCCTCCCATTCAAGCCTTCAGCGCACTCAATTCTATGGCATACCGCCGGGCGAGCCACAAGGGAATAATGCCCACAAGGCCGAAGGCACAGTCAATGAGTTGCCAGGAGAACGGAATGCCCCGCACGTGGCCGAACACGAACGACCACGGGATAACGAGGATGCAGGCGATCATGCCGAAGGTGATGACCCAGAGGTTGCGCGCCGGGTCGATGATCGCGCCGACGAAAAGAATGGCCAAGACGACGTGGGCGAAGGCCAGCCAATCTGTGCCGTAGGCCAGCAGCGGGTAGCGGCCGAGCGAGTCGCGGACGGCGCCCCGGGCGCGGATGATAAACGCGGTCAGGCCGGTGTGGTCGGCGGCGGTGTCGTCCGCCCCGGCCCTGAGCCAGCGGGCGAGGGTCTCCAGTTCCCACTCGACCGGAATCGCTGTCGCACCCGCGGCGAGGAGGCAGACGGTGAAGATCACGAGAATGATGCGCGTACGGCGCAGCAGGATGCGGCGACGCGAGCCCGCGGTCATCGGCCTTCCCCTTTCGCCCCCCCATGGCGCTCGCCGGGCGCGGCGGAATCCCTCGCCGAAAAGATCTCCGCGAACGAAGGGCGCGTAAAAACGCGGCCCGTACGGGCCGCGCGAACACGTGAGCCAAATCGCCGTGCGGCCTATGCCGTCGCCTCGGCCTCTTGCTCCTCGGCCATTTCTTCGGCCTTCTTTTCGGCCTCTTTGGCGAAGTCGGGGACGGCATCGTCGCCGTAGAACTTGCGGATGTTGGCGCCGGCGAGGGCCTGGATACGGACGATCTGCCCCTCGCCGCCCTCGGCGCGGAACAGGTGACGGAACCGGCCCTGGGGCTTCAGGTATTCTTCGACGTGCTTCCAGCCTTCCTTCGGCGGCTTATGCGGCTTGGTCTCGCCCTCGATGATCTCGTAGAGCGGATAGCAGCCCGTCTCGAACGCCAACCGGGCGATGACGGCCGTCTGCGACGGGTCGCTCCGCCAGCCCGCCGGGCAGACAGAGTGGATCTGGAGGTACTTCGGGCCGCGGTAGGAGAGGGCCTTCTTGACCATGCGCGGCAGTTCGCGGTAGTAGCCGCACGAGCCCACGCCGACATACGGGATGTTGTGTGCGGCCACGATGGCCGGGATATCCTTCTTCGGCCGGTCGTTGCCCCAGGAGGCCTTGCCGGCGGGGCTGGTCGTGGTGGCGGCATAGAACGGTGTCAGGCTGGATCGCTGGATGCCGGTGTTCATGTAGGCCTCGTTGTCCCAGCAGCAGTAGAGGATGTCGTCACCGCGTTCGAGGGCGCCGCTGAGGCAGCCGATGCCGATGTCGGCCGTACCGCCGTCACCGCCGGTCCCGATGACGTTGACGCCTTCGAGTTTGCCCCTGTGCTTGAGGGCGTAGTAGACGCCGGAGGCGACGGCGGCCGAGTTCTCGAACAGGCTGTGAATCCACGGCGCGGCCCACGAGGAGGTCGGATAGCGCGACGTAAAGATCTCCGAGCACCCGGTGCAACTGGTGAAGATGGTGTTCTTGCCGGCCGCCTGCGCGACGATGCGCATCGCCATCGCTTCGCCGCAACCCAAGCACGACGTGTAGCCGGGCACCAAAACGCGATCTCTGTAATCAAACTCCACGGCTTGTCCTCCGTGTAGGGTGGGTGCTCAGCACCCACCACCGTTTCCGCCGACGTTTGCGCGTCCGTACGGACCCTACGGCTGTTCCAAGCACCAATAGCCGGTCAGGATAATAACCGCGACCTTCCGGTCGCGGCTCGAACAGCACACCCATCTACGCTCCCGGCACGAGTTCCGGCAGGATCTCCGTTTTCAGGCGGAAGTACTCGTAGGCGGTCTGCTTCTCGCCGCTCGCGACGCGGTCCACGATCTCGCGGATGCCGTCTGGCGGAACCTCGCGGCCGCCCAACTGGACGCAGAAACCGCTGACCGGTGTCTGCATTCCGGCGTCGTAGAGCGTCTCCTTGACCTCGGGCGTCATGACGCCGCCGGCGCCGAAGGAGGCCCCGCGTTCGATGACGGCGATCTGCTTGGCGCCCGAGACGGCCTTCAACACCGCCTCGGTCGGCCACGGTCGGTACGTCTTGATGCGAAGCAGGCCGACCTTCGTGCCTTCCTCGCGCATCTCGTCCACCACGTCCTTGATGGTGCCGCAGAGGGAGCCCTTGGCGATGAGGATCGTCTCGGCGTCCCGGCTCTTGTACTCCTCGAGGAGTCCGCCGCTCGGCCGCCCGAAGACCTTCTCGAACTCGGCGGAGGCCTCCTCGATGACCGGCAGGCTGCGCATACACGCGTCGTGGACCATCCAGCGGCCTTCCATGCACTTGTCGGGCTCGGTGAAGGCGCCGAAGGTGGCGGGGTTGGCGGGGTCGAGTTTCAGGACCGCTTCATACGGCGGGAGGTAGCGGTCGGCCAGTTGCTGGTCGGGCAGGATGGTCGGCTCGAAGACGTGCGTCAGAAGGAAACCGTCGAGGTTGACCATCACCGGTAGCAGCACCCGCCTGTCCTCGGCCACCTTGTAGGCGATGAGGTGCTGGTCGCAGGCCTCCTGGTTGTCCTCGGCGTAGAACTGGATGATGCCGCAGTCGCGGATGGCCTCGGCGTCCTGATGGTCGCACCAGATCGAAAGCGGCGCCGAGATCGAGCGGTTCGCGCACGCCAGGACGACCGGCAGCCGCATCCCCGCGATGTTCCACAGGACCTCGCTCATCAGCAGGAGACCCTGGCTCGAGGTGGCCGTATAGGTGCGAACGCCGGTGGCGCTGGCGCCGAGGATGACGCTGGCGGCGCCGAACTCCGACTCGACCTTCACGAACTCGGCGTCGAGTTCGCCGTCGGCCACGATCTGGCTCAGTTCCTCCGAGATGTGAGTCTGCGGCGTGATGGGATAGGCGGCAATGACCTCCGGCCGGCAGCGGGCGACCGCGTGGGCGACGGCCATGGCGCCTTCGAGGATCTCTTGCTTTTCGGCCATCACTTCTCCTCCATGACCATCTCGATATCGTCCACCGGGCACTCGGCCGCGCACATGCCGCAGCCCTTGCAGTAATCCGGGTCGAAGTCGAAGTGCTTTTCCTTCGCGTTGCCGAAGACGCAGCCCTCGGGGCAGACCAGTTCGCAGGCGCGGCAGCCGATGCAGTTCTCGTGCTTGTAAACCGGCCGCATCGACCGCCAGGCGCCCGTCTTGTTCGCCACACTGCCGCCGGGCGGCGCGACGCATCCGATGGAGAGTTTGTCGAGGCTCAACAGTTTGTCGCTCATACCTTTGCCCTATTCCTTGTGGAGAACGCGCCGGACAAGTCCGGCGGCTAACCTGTCGTTGCATCCGCCGGGCAAGCCCTGCGCCGGACTCATTTTGATTCTTCGGCCGCCCGATACGCCTTCTCGACGGCCTCGGCGTTCAGGTCGCCGACCTTGCCGCCGAAACGCTCCTTCACTGCTTCCTGGAGGGCTTCGAGGCTCACGAGGCCCGTCAGGCCGGCAAAGGCGCCGACCATCACCATGTTCGGAATGGGCCGGCCGATGACGTCCATCGCAATCCGCGTGCCCGCGACGGGCTTCAGGACCGCGCCCTGCGGCACGTTGATTTCGTCGGGCTTCTCGGTGTTGACAATCGCCACGCCGCCGTCTTTCAGGCCGCCGAAGATGTCAACCTGGCCGAAGAGCGTCGGGTCCTGGACGATCAGGTAGTCCGGCTCCTCGATAACGGCCCGTGTGCGGATTGCTTTGTCGGACAGGCGACAGAAAGCGCGCACGGGTGCGCCCATCCGCTCGGACCCGAACGCGGGAAACGCCTGGCTGATCGTCCCCTCCTTGAAGGCGGCCTTGGCGAGGACTTCGGCCGCCGTCACGCTGCCCTGGCCGCCGCGGCCGTGAATACGAATCTCTTTCAGCATGCCAAATCTCTCCTGGGCACTGAGGTGCTTGGCCTGACTGTACTGCACGAGACAAGAGCAACAAAAGGAGTCGAATTCTAGGGCGCCTCCACCCGGCCGTCAAGCGATTTCGCCGGCTTCCGGAGAACCGGGCGTGACCACGGATTATGGCAGGCAGCGCGCGGTCAGGCAAAAAGGTTCCAGGAACCTTTTCTGCGTAGCACCCTGCGGGCCCTTCGGGGAAAAGGTTCCTGGAACCTTTTTGCCCCGCGGGCTGCCGGAAAAAAGAGTCACACCCGGAGAACCCCCGCCCCGAAACGAAGGTGAAGAAAGGGCATTCTCGAACGAATACGTCCTTGACACGCGGGCAACGTCAGGTACAATTCGCGGCACAGATCGCGGGGTGGAGCAGTCTGGTAGCTCGTCGGGCTCATAACCCGAAGGTCGCAGGTTCGAATCCTGCCCCCGCTACCACACTGATTCTCGCACTTTCGGGTGCGAGTTTCGATATGAGGGCTCGGGTGGGCAGCCGCAGGAAGCCTACCCGGGCCCGGTTTTTGTCCGGGTCGTACTCCACCCGCCCGATGTAAGCCCGCAGGATCGCCTTCACCTCGGCCCCACTCCCCTTCTCCAACACCTCCTGGAGGCGGTCGAGGCCCGCTAGAGCAGTTCACGTTCATTCGTAGCAATACCCGCAGGACCGGAACCAGTTCACGGCATCGGTGTCGCTCACCGTCTGCAGGGCGGCGCCGATGGCCTGCCACAAGGCTTCCTGCGTTCGCGCCTTGACCCGCCGCAGGAA
>JAUVZF010000073.1 GCA_030602705.1 Planctomycetota bacterium | reverse complement strand
GCGCGAGGTCTGCCGCGCCCGCCGGCCCGAGCACGACGCGTGTGTCTTAAAAGCCCTCTGCCCGTCGGCCGAGACGTAGCCCTCATCACCGTGTCCCGATGCCATCACCTCACCCCTTTTCGCTTGCATCGTCTTCGGAGGCGGCCTATAGATAGTGGCGTAATGCGGCAGGCGTCGTCACTGGGAATCTCGCACTTACTGGAGCGATACTATGAGCAGGCGGTTCATCCTTGCGGCCGTGGGACTTTGCGTTGCACTGATGGTCTCTGTGATAGGCACAGGTTGCGGTCCCACCACGAAGGTGAGCGAACTGGAGAAGATGTCGCCTCCCCGGCGGCTCCTGGCCATCGAGGCGGCCGGGCCTGAGACGGAAGGCTTTCCCGCCGTCCTCGCCGCCCTCCTCAAGGACCGGTCTCCCGTCATCCGTGCCCAAGCCGCCCAGACCCTGGCCACGTGGGCGGCTACCGGCGAGGCCCGCTTGGTGGTTCCCGCTCTCAACCATCGAGACCCGCTCGTCCGCGGCATCGCCCAGGCGGCCTACATCGAGCACAGCGCGTACGGGCTGGCGCCGCTGGTCACGGGGCGCAACATCATCGAGGTCCCGGTGGCCATTCTCGATGCCCTGGCCGAGATGGACGACCGTCACGGCCGCGTTGATCTGAAGGCGGTGCTCCACGGTCGCACCAGTGCGCTGCGCGAGGCGATGGAAACCGAGCCGGAGACGGCCGTGCTGGCGGCCGACCTGCTCGCCCGTGTCGGCGACGCCGGCGCCCGCCGCCATCTCATCCGCCTCGTCGAGACCGCCGAGGGGCCGGTCCGGCACAAGGCCATCCGGGCGTGCGTCCGCGGCGATATGAGCCTCGGCCTGACGCTCCTGCCCCTGGCCTTTAAGGGTGACGTGGAGTCCCGCCGCGCCGTCATGCGAGCCATGGTCGTCTCGCCCGATCCGCGTTTGAGGGCTCTTCCCATCAAGGCCCTCCGCGATGGAGATGCCGCCGTCCGCCGCAACGCCATCCGCGCCCTGGGCAACCTCGGCAGCGCCGCGCCCATCGACGCCCTTGCCGCGAAACTCAAAGGCCCGGATGCCGAGAAGGCCGACGCCCTCCGCGCCCTCGGCGCCATCGGCAAGCCCGCTGCCGACGTGCTTCGCAACTACCTTCGCACCAGCAGCGACCCCGACCCGTTACACGTGACCGGGCTGCTGGCCCTGGCGCCCAACGCCAACCGCGACGACATCGCCTGGGTCGCGCCGCGACTGAAGTCCAAGAGCAAGTACGTGCGCGCAGCAGCGGCGGCGGTCCTCGGCCGCATCGGACATCCCTCGGCCCAGGCCGCGCTCGTGACGGCACTCAAGGACCGCGACCCGTTGGCCCGGGCCGCCGTGGCCAAGGCCCTCGGCCAGATCGGCACCATTTACGCCGCCAAGCAACTGGTGCCCTTGCTGAAGGATCCCTCGCTGCTCGTCGCGTCGATGGCGGCATGGGGGTTGGGCGCCTCCCGGTACGCCGACGCCGTCGATGCCCTGAAAGAGGTGGCCATGTCCCGCGTCAGCCGCAAGGCCGCACCGTCGCGCGTCGGCGACATGTACGGCCGGCCCGATCTGGCCGCCACCGAGGCCCTCGGACGGATCGGTGGCACCAAGGCCGTGGCGGTGCTGCGCGACTCTCTGAAGTCGCGGTCCTGGCTCACCCGGGCCACCGCCGCAGAGGCCCTCGGCCAGGCCGGCGATAAGTCGCCCGAGGTCATGGCAGACCTCGACAAACTCCTGAAAGACCGGACCAACCTGGTGCGGGCCCAGGCGCTGCTCAGCCTGAAAACCCTCGGCAGGACCTTCGGTCTCGGCGCATTTCAGACCGAGTGAACGTGACGTAGGTTGCGGCAAGTGCGCGGCTCACGCGCGGCGTGCCCGGCAACTGCGGCTGGCTTCTCTCGGCCGACTTCCGTCGCCGCTCCGCATCCCACGGCGAAAACACGTTCCGAGTCGGCTTCCTAGCCTGGCAGCGCCGCTTCAGTCTTCGCGCGGTGGGTCTCCCGAACCGTACCTGTTTTTGGCGTCCCCGGCGCCACCTGGGGGGTGGCACGGTCACGCGGCAGTATGCGTGGCCGTGGGCCGGGTCGCGCCGAGGAGCCCACGGTCACGCTGCGCGTGGCCGTGCCACCCGGCGTGCCGAGTGCGGCTGCACGGCCCAAGGGCCGTGCCACCCGGCTAAACAGGCCGTCCCGAGCCGTACCTGTTTTTGGCGTCCCCGGCGCCACCCTCCGGACAGGCGGCGGCAGTTCCTTGACCTTGCCCAGGCGGTAGGGTACCTTCGCGCGCATGGCGAAACTCGGCGACAGCGTGCAGTACCTGAAGGGCGTGGGTCCGAAGCGCGCGCAGTTGCTCGCGAAACTGGGCGTCCGGACGGTTGGCGATGCGCTCCAGTTCTTCCCGCGCAAGTACGTGGACCGCGGCAACGTCGTGCCGATCGCTCAGGTCGTGGCGGGGTGCGACCAGGCCGTCCGCGCACGGATCGTTGACATGCGTTCGCCTCGCTGGGGCGATCGCCTGGAGGCCCTGATCGCCGACTCCAGCGGCGAGATGCGCGTCATCTGGTTCCACGCCCGGTTCCTCGCCAAAGCGCTCCACACGGGGGACGAGTACCTCTTCTACGGCCGCGTCGGCAAGTACAAACGGCGGCTGCAACTGCAGCACCCCAAGTTCGAACGCATTGCGGAGGACGGCAACGCCGAACCGGGCGGGCAGATCCTCGTCGAGTACCCCACCACCGACGGCCTCCAACAGGCGTCGCTCGTGCGGATGACGGAGGAGGCCCTGCGGGCCGGCCTGCTGCTCGCCAAGGAAACGCTGCCGCAGGCGATGCGAGAGCGGCTGCACCTGGTGAACCTGCGCCAGGCGCTTCGCATGATCCACCGGCCGGCCTCGATGGACGAGGTGAAAGAAGCGCGGCGGCGGCTGGTCTTCGGCGAGTTCTTCCTGATGGAACTGGCCGTGGCGCTGAGGCGCCGAAGCGCGCTGACGCTGCACAACGCGCCGCCGATCCCGTGCGATGACAAAGTGGATAAGCGCATCCGCGCGCGGTTCCCTTTCACGTTCACTGCCGCGCAGGACAAGGCCATCGCCGAAATCCGGGCCGACCTCGCCCGCGACCGGCCGATGACCCGCCTTCTCCAGGGCGACGTGGGCTGCGGCAAGACGGCCGTGGCTCTGTACGCCGCCCTTGCGGCGGTGGCCGCCGGGTACCAGGCCGCCATCATGGCCCCGACCGAAATCCTCGCCGCCCAACATTACCAGAACGTGGAGAAGTACCTCGTGGGCAGCCGCGTGCGGTGGGCGCTGCTGGTGGGCGGCCTCAAGGCGAGCGAGCGCAAGAAAGTGCTGCGGCGGATCCGGCGAGGCGAGGCCGACATCATCATCGGCACGCACGCGCTCATCCAGCAGGACGTAACATTCGCGCGGCTGGGGCTGATGGTCGTGGACGAGCAGCACAAGTTCGGCGTCCTCCAACGGGCCGAGGCCAAGTGGCAGACCGCCGCAGACGACCCGGAACTGGAGCCGCACTACCTCGTCATGACCGCCACGCCGATTCCGCGAACGCTGGCGCTGACGGTCTTCGGCGACCTCGACATCTCGACCATCGACGAGATGCCCCCCGGCCGTACCCCCGTCGATACGTGGGCCGTCTCGCCGCGCGGGCGCAAGAAGGCCTACACGTTCGTACGGGGCCAACTTGCCGCCGGGCGGCAGGCGTTCGTCGTGTATCCGCTTGTGGAGGAGCGCGCGCGGCTCGACCTTGCGGCCGCAACGGAGGAGGCCGAGCGGCTCGCCCGCGACGTGTTCCCCGACTTTGAGGTGGGCCTGCTGCACGGTCGCATGAAGCCCGAGGAAAAAGACGCCGTCATGGACCGCTTCCGCCGGGGAGAGGTCCACGTGCTCGTCTCGACGCTGGTCATCGAAGTCGGGGTGGACGTGCCGAACGCAACCGTTATGATGATCGAGCACGCGGAGCGGTTCGGCCTGGCCCAACTGCACCAGTTGAGGGGCCGCATCGGTCGCGGGGCCGAAAAAAGCACGTGCCTGCTGCTCGGCAACCCGAAAACGGAGGAGGCCAGCCGCCGCATCGCTTGTATGGCCGAGACGACCGACGGCTTTCGCATCGCCGAAGAGGACCTGCGGCTGCGCGGTCCGGGCGAGTTCTTCGGCACCCGCCAGCACGGGATGCCGGAACTCGTGCTCGGCAACGTGGTTGAGGACTACGACCTGCTCCGCCTGGCGCGCAACGAGGCGTTCGAGTGGATCAAGCGGGACCCGGACCTCTCGGGCCCCGAGTCGCGAGCGATCCGCCGTGCCCTCGTCAAACGGTTCCGCGACACGTTGCGGCTTATTGAGGTGGGCTAGTTAGCCGCGGGGCTTGCCACGCGGGCCAACACGAAAGGCAACCTTATGGCCAACTTCATCGAGGAACTCAACTTCGACGATCGCGGCCTCATCCCGGCCATTGCCCAGGACGCCTCCAGCGGCGAGGTGCTGATGGTGGCGTGGATGAACGCCGAGTCGCTGCGCCGGACCATCGAGACCGGCCAGGCCCACTACTGGTCGCGCAGCCGCCGCAAACTTTGGCACAAAGGCGAGACGAGCGGCAACATTCAGAAGGTCACCGAGATCCGCTGCGATTGCGACAAGGACGTGCTCCTGCTGAAGGTTGAGCAAGTCGGCGGCGCCGCCTGCCACTTGGGCTACCGCTCGTGCTTCTCGTGGGTCTTGCGCGATGAGACCTGGGCCGAGGACGGCGTGAAGGTCTTCGATCCCGAGGAGAAGTATCACAAGAAGTAGGGTGGGTGCTCCGCACGGACACTGCGTTGCTGCGGGGCCGCGTCTTCGCGTCGGCGCAAGCACCCCCCGATGCTAGAAATATGAAGAAGACTAATTCCAGGGTGCCAGAACCGGAGAACGCGATGCCATTCGCCATGTCGTTCTCGCTACTGCTCTGTCTCACCGTGGTGACCGTCCCGTTCGCCCATGCGTCGTCAGGCGAAAACGCCCATCGACCACCGGGCCGTGCCATGGCCCCCGGCGTCATCGCGGCGGGGCTCAAGAGCCACGATCGTGCTTTGTACATCAAGAGCGGCTGGATCCGCGACCCGTACATCTGCCTCGCCCCGGACGGCTACTACTACCTCACCGGCACGACGCCCAACCCCGACGACACGGCCGAAGCCGCCGATCCGTACAACACCGGCCTCGGCCGCAAGAGTATCGTTGGCTACCACATGCAACTGTGGCGCAGCAGGGACCTGGTCCACTGGGAACACCGGGGTGCGCCATTCTCCCTACTCGACGGCTACTGGGCCAGGAAAATGCCGGACGCCTTCAAGGGCAAGAATCGGTCTCATTGGCGTCTCTGGGCGCCAGAGGTGCATTTCCTCAATGGCAGGTGGCACATCGTTCACACCACGCCCAGCCCGGTGGGGGGCGGTTCGAACCTCGCGGTCACAAAGGGCGATGCCATCCACGGCCCCTATTCCTTCCCGCTGGGCGATCTCTCACGCCGCCGCCACGACCCGTCGCTGTTCCAGGACGACGACGGCACGGTGTACATGCTCTGGGCCAACACGTTCATCGCACCCCTGACGGAAGGCATGACGGGCTTCGCGGCGGAACCGCTGCGTATCGACCCGGCCGGTAGCCGACCGGGGCCGGACGGCAAGCCGATCAGCCGTATCGGCCACGAGGGCGCGACGATCCGGAAGATCGGCGGCAAGTATGTGTACTTCGGCACGGCGTGGTCGACCGATCGACTGCGCAGAGGCTCGTACAACCTGTACTACTGCACCGCCGACCAAATCACCGGCCCCTATGGGCGCCGGCAATTTGCCGGGCGTTTCATCGGGCACGGCACGCCGTTCCAAGACAAGGCCGGGCGGTGGTGGTGCACCGCGTTCTACAACGCCAATGTTCCCCCACTGACCCGCGAACAGGCTCGTGGCGCCGACCTCAGCAAAACGGCGCAGACGATCAACGAACAGGGCGTCACGATCGTTCCCCTGAACGTCACGATCGATACTCGGGGCAAGGTGCACATCCGGGCGATCGATCCAGACTACGCCAACCCCGGACCGGACGAGTCGCAGCAGTTCAACCTGCCACCGATGACTCACGGCATCGATAAGGAGGAATAGAACAGCACTGTCCAGAATCACTCATTCAAACACGGCAGGTTAGGGTGACCGCCCCGCAGAGCCTGGGCATAAAGCACTCACCTTACGGCTGGGCCAAGGATGTTGTCGTGGTCTTCGACCCGGAGGAGAAGTACGGGAGGGAATGACGAAGGCCGAAGTGCGAATGGCGAATGAACCCGCCGCATCCGCGTCCATGCCGATCGGCGCGGCGGGTGTGGCAACCCGCCGCGCAACGGGTTGGCCGAACTTATTCGACCGCGTGTGTGCCACGGAGTGCTTGCAGTCCGTGCCGCTCACCAGGCGCACCGATCAACAAGTCCCGGGGCACCGTGATGGCACCCAGCGAAACACCACCGTTGCCTTGCTGTTCCATTCCGAAATCCGAATTCCGCATTTGTCTTATCTGCCGCCGCGGCCGCCACCGCCCAAACCGCGCCCGCGGCCGCCTCGCCCGCTCCGGCTGTCGGGGAGGCCGTTGTCTGTTCCGCCTTCCGCGTTCCGCATTCCGCGTTCGATGAACGCGGCTCCTCGTCCGTGGCCGTTGCCTTCGCCCCGTCCGCCCTCGACCACCTCGGGCGTCACGAACACGGGGAACGCCATCAGCGCAACGATCAGCAGGAACAGCACGACGGCCAGCGCCATCCGTGCGACCCGGCTGCCAACCATGCGCCGCCAGATGCCGACCACCTGCCCCCAGTGAAGCACCACGTGCAGCACCATCAGCGCGAGCAGTGTAATGCCCAGGACCAGGTGCACGTCGCCCCACTGGTGCCGGTCCCAGCCGAGCCAGTACAGGTCGGGCCGGCTGCCGTAGACGGCCCGGCGTTCCTCGCCGGGAATCAGCACCCAGTTGATCAGGAACCCCAGCCCCGCGATGGCCGCCAAGACCAGCGCCATCAGGGCGTCGATGATGAGGTTCAGTTTGGCTTTCGTCACGGCCGTTCCTTTCCCCCGGGGTCCCCCTGAGTCTCATGTATTATACGGAGCGGCAAGGCGGGAAAGCCAGCGTGCCGGTTTTACGCCGCACCTATCCGTCGGCCAGGCGTGCGAGCGGCACGCGCTTGGCTCGTTGTGATTTGCGATTCGAGAAACGCGCGGCCCGTACGGGCCGTGGCACAGTGCGGTCTCGGCCTGCGTGCGGGCGTTGCATCAACCGGATAGAAGCGCGGCCCGTACGGGCCGCGCTCGCGCTTCTCATCGTGTATGGCTTTGCCTACGCCGTCTCGGGAACGTCGAACGGCTTACGCGGCGGGCGGGTGAGCATCCGGTTCGCTGCCGCCGGCGCGTCGATGAACTTCTCGGTCTTCGGGTCGAACTTCAGCGGCAGACCGACGTGGCACATCCACTCGCTGAGATTGAGTTTGCGGTTCTTGACGAGGTGCTCGCAGATTCGCTGCCACTGCTCGTTGGCGTAGTCCTGCTCGAAGGGTTTCTTGCCCACCTTGTTCCAGGCAACTTGCTTGCCCAGTCGGTACGAGATGCTGCCGACGTGGCAGATGGAGGCCGAGTAGTGTCCCTCCTCGAAGGGGGCGTTGAGGTCCTCTTTCTTTCGGCTTCGCATGGCGGCGATGAAGTTGCCGAACGGGCCGCCGCCCGGGCCGAGTTTGACGTCCACACTGGGCATCTTGGCGTCCTTGTGGCTGTCGTTCGGGATGAACTTGCCGCCGTCGATGACCTTGCCGGCCTCGTATACGAAGTCGTTCGAGACCCGCCGGATGCCCTTGTCGTTACCCTTGCCGCCCACCAGGCCGCAGACCTCGAAGAACAGGAGCGTGTCGCCGTACGTGTACACCGTGAGTTGCGTGTTGGGGGTCTGGGCCTGGTCCTTGTATCCGATGCGTCCGCCGAGCGACAGGACGAACGTCGGATGCGTCGCGCCGGGGATAGCCCAGCGGGCACAGTCGGTCTGGTGGACGCCCTGGTTGCCGATCTCGCCGTTGCCGAAGTCCCAGAACCAGTGCCAGTTGTAGTGCACCAGGTTCTTGTGATACGGCTGCATGGGGGCCGGGCCGACCCACATGTTCCAGTCGAGGTTCGCGGGGGGTTTCTCGGTTTTCTTGAACCCGATACTGCCGCGCGGCTTCGAGGCAAAGCCGTGGCTGACCAGGAGTTTGCCGAGTTTCCCCGACTTGGTGACCTCGACCATCTGGGCCCACCGTTTCTCGCTGCGCCGCTGGGTGCCCGTCTGGACGATCTGCTTCGACTTGGCGATGATGTCGGTGCAGATGCGGCCCTCGAACACGTTGTGGGTGGCCGGCTTCTCGACGTACATGTCTTTGCCGGCCTGGACGGTCCAGATCGTCATCAGCGTGTGCCAGTGGTTGCAGGTGGCGCAGGAGATGCCGTCGAGGTCCTTGTCGTCGAGTGCCTTGCGGATGTCCTGGACGCCGACGGGTTTCTTTTTCTGCTTCTTCTCGACCTTGCCGACGGCCGAATTGAGGCGGTTTATGTCCGGCTCGATGCAATGGGTGACATCGACGTCCTTCATGCCGAGGTAGGAGCCGATGTGACCTCCGCCGCGGCCGCCGCAACCCGCCACGCCGATGTGGATGGTCTCGTTCGCGCCCAGCACGCGGTGCCCGGCGTGGCTGACGACGAAACTCGCACCCGCCATCGCCAGGGATTGTTTGACAAACTTCCGTCGATTCATGCGCGACATGTCGTGAGTCCTTCAAAAGCCCCTTCGCCGAGGAGTCCCCAGGCCCGCCGTGAGTCACCATACACCGTCGGCTGCGGCAATGCAAGCGCGATCGTGGCGGTGCGGCCGCAAGATTCGCCTCGGACCGGGCACCCGCAGGCCGACTCCAGCACGAGGGCGGCACCGGTTTTTGGTGGGCAAAGGCCGCAGCCACGGCTATCGTCGGGTCGTATTCGGCGGCGAGGTGCGCCGCGCCGCCGGCCGTTGCCGATGGAGAACGCCGATGACCTCGCGAACTGCCATGTTGCCTGTCTCTGGCGTCCGGGATGCGAGAACACGAAGAAAGAGCTTGGCGCAAGCGGGGGGGGGCAATATAATCACTGAAGAATCGCCCGGCGGCGGAGCCGGGCGAGGAAATTCCGGTATATAATATATAAGTGGAGCGCGGGTGCCTGGCACCTTTTCGGCTGCTGGAAAAGGTGCCAGACACGGTGCTGTCACGCGCATTGCACATGAGGTTCCCCGTGAAACGCCGACACTTCCTCGGGTACCTGGCGGGGACGGCGGCCGCCGCCTGCGCCCCTGCCTCCAAGCGGTCCGCCGCCGGCGAAAGCCGGCGCGAGCGGCCCAACATCGTCTTCGTCCTGGCCGACGACCTCGGCTACGGCGACTTGGGCTGCTACGGGCAGAAGCGGATCAAGACGCCGTCGATCGACAAAATGGCGGCCGAGGGAATCCGCTTTACCGATCACTATGCCGGCAGTACGGTCTGCGCGCCGTCGCGATGCGTCCTGATGACCGGGCTGCACACGGGCCATTGCCTGGTTCGCAGCAACAAGGAAGTGAAACCCATGGGGCAAATGCCCCTAAAGCCCGAGACGGTCACGGTCGCCGAGTCTCTGAAAGAGGCCGGCTATGCCACCGGGCTGGTTGGCAAGTGGGGACTCGGCGGGCCCGGCTCGACAGGCGTCCCCAACCGGCAGGGCTTTGACTACTTCTTCGGCTACCTGTGCCAGCGCCATGCCCACAACTATTATCCCGAGTTCCTCTTCCGCAATACCGATCGCATCCCCCTGCCGGGAAACAAGGTCGACAATTCTCGCAAAGACGGGGCCGGCATGGCGGTCGAGCGAGGTCAGTATGCGTACGACTTGTGTGCGGAGGAGGCGATCAAGTTCGTCGAGCGCAATAAGGACCGTCCCTTCTTCCTCTATTTTTCGCCGACCATTCCTCACGCCAATAACGAGGCCGGCAATAAGGGGATGGAAGTGCCGTCGCTGGGCGACTATGCCGACCTCGACTGGCCCGAACCGCAAAAGGGCCATGCGGCCATGATCTCGCGGCTGGACGCCGATGTCGGTCGGCTGTTGGCCAAGCTCCAGGAACTGGGGCTCGACGAAAGGACGCTCGTCTTCTTCACCAGCGACAACGGCCCGCACCGTGAGGGAGGCGTTGATCCCAACTTCAATGACAGCAACGGCCCGCTGCGCGGCATCAAGCGCAGCCTGTACGATGGCGGAATCCGCGTGCCGATGATCGCCCGCTGGCCGGGCAAGATCCGCCCGGGCACGGAGACCGATCACATCTCGGCCTTTTGGGATTTTCTGCCCACCGCCTGCGAGGCGGCCGGTATTCGGCCACCGGAGAATCTCGATGGGAGCAGCTACCTTCCGACCCTCTTGGGCGACGAAGCCCGGCAGAAGAAGCACGAGTATCTCTACTGGAGATACTACGGTACCAGGGCCGTGCGCATGGGTAAGTGGAAGGCCGTCGGGCAACCACGCGGCGGCCGCTTCGAACTGTACGACCTCGAAGCCGATCTTGGCGAGTCAAAGAACGTAGCGGCTGACAACCCACAGATCGTCGCTCGCATGAAAAGGATCATGGAAGCCGCCCACGTTGATTCGTCTGATTTCAAGTGAGCCTATTATCTGGTACTGGAAGTGGCCCATGATAGGATAACAGGTGTCTGACATTGAGGCGGACAGGGGCGTGACCGGCTGCGCAGGGAAACGTCAACCTGCGGGATCCGAAATGGCATGATCAAGAACATTCATACAGGGAGATGAAATGACACTTAACACGGGACATGTGTTCGTTCGAACTGTATTGGCCGCGATAACAATTGCGACGGTACTGCCGCCAGCACGTGTTGTTGCCGCGGATCATTTCTCTCCACCCATGGGGTGGAACAGTTACACGGGTTATCGTACTTCAATACCCGAAAAAGAGATGCTGAAGAACATCGATTTCATCAGCGAGAAACTCCTGCCTTATGGTTACGATACGGTTACGGTGGATAACGGATGGTTTCTGTCGGGTCGAGGCAAGGGCGTAAAAATTGCCCTTGATAAATATGGCCGGCCTGATTCGCATGAATACTTCTTTCCGCGCGGATTGAAGTACACCATCGATTATGCCCACAAAAAAGGCATAAAGTTCGGCATCTGGCTCCTCAGGGGGATTAACCGCAGGGCGGTGGAAGAAAATCTTCCGGTCGAGGGAACAAAGTATCGCATGCAGGATATTGTCAACATGAAGTCAAGGTGTCCGTGGGCCGTAGCACCATGGTACAACTATGGCGTTGATATGACCAAGCCGGGAGCCCAGGAATATTACGACGGCCTCGTCAAGAAGTACGCCGACATGGGTGTTGATTTCATCAAGTTCGATGACATCGTACCTAATCCGGACGAAGTGGAAGCCGTTGTGAAGGCCATCGCAAAATGCGGACGAAAGATCGTTCTCAGCCTCTCCCCCGGTGATCATATCAAGGTGGAGCACAGCAGCGTCTACAAAAAGGCGAACATGGTGCGCATCACCAGTGACATCTGGGACCATAACGGAAGCCTGCAGACGACGTTCAGGCGATGGGAAGCAATGCAAGCCTATGACGGAGCGGAAGTGGGAAGTTGGCTTGATATGGACATGGTGTGTTTTGGCAGGTTATTGGTCACGGAAAAGGGCGGCAGAGACTGCAGGTTCACCAAAGACCAGAAACGCACTTTCATGGTTCAGCGTGCATTGGCGGCTTCGCCTTTGATGCTTGGCGGTGTCCTGTACAGCATGGATGATTTTTCCATGAGCCTGTTTTCGCATCCCGATATCCTTAAATGCAACCAGAACGGCGTCGTAGGCCAACTGGTACATCGAGAAGGCAAAGTTGACGTCTGGAAAACGCCCGAACACGGCAACGAAAAGAACGGCTGGATAGGCGTATTTAACAGAGACGCCAAGGAGAAGGTGACTGTCGAGAGAAGCACAAAAGAATTGGGATTGAATGCCGATCAGAAGTATGTCCTGAAGGATATCTGGTCCAAAAAAACGTTACCTGTTTCCGCAAAACATACTTTTGAAATACCGCCCAGCGGTGTTATGTTTTTAAGGTATGAGCAAACGTCAAAGAAATAAATCGACGAACGGAATAGCGGCGTGATGGCGCCCGGAGAATTTTACGTTTACTTTTTAGGAAAGGCCCTGAATATGCTTCATTATCGCGCGGCGTATGTCTGTTGCAGCCTGCTGATCGTTGGTGCGCTGGGCTGTGGCGCATCGATTGCCAGTGAGAGCACCGTAAACCTGGCTGCGGTCAAACCGTTGCAACAGACCGGAGAGGTATCGATTGATTGCAGCCCCGAGAAAGAGCCGCTGGACCTGGGTGATTTGGTCTACGCGACGGGCATCGGTGTGAGAGCAGGATCCGAACTGACCTACGATGTCAGCAAACGTGCCGGCCGGTTCGAGGCGTGGGCGGGGATCGATCCTAAAGTGTCCGCGAAGCGATCGGGCCGGTTTTGCGTATATGCCGATCAGGACCTGGTGTTCGACAGCGGCGTGATCAATCAAACCAACAAGCGCGGCGCACAGAACCCCACCCGTCCGATTCGCGTGGTGATCCCGCTCGCCGGCGTCAAGCAGTTGCGCCTGACGTTTCAGTGTGAAGACGACAAGGACAAAGCCGGCTTGTGCGGGGGTTGGGGTGACGCGAAATTCGTACCTGCATCCGCCCCGGAGTATACGCTCGGCACGTATGAAGGCAAGACATTCGCCCCGACTCCGCCGATGGGCTGGAACTCCTGGTGCCGTTACGGCACGGGCATCAACGAAAAACTCATCAAGCAGATCGCCGATGCGATGGTCGATAGTGGTATGCGCGACGCCGGTTACGTATACCTCGGCCTGGATGACGGTTGGCAGCCCCGTGGAGCGAAGTTCGATGACAAGGGCTATCCGCTCTGGAACACCAAAAAGTTCCCCAGCGGCATAAAAGCGCTTGGCGACTATCTTCACGGCAAGGGACTGAAATTAGGCATCTACTCGCGAGCGGGCTGGGTCAGGGGGCACGAAACGCAGTTTGCCGTCAGGTTCGCCGAGTGGGGTGTGGATCTAGTGAAGTATGACTTCAGCAACAAGCAGCAGCAGAAGGCCACGCTCGACGCCATCCGGGCCGCCGGACGACCCGTGGTCTTCTCCGTATGCGAGTGGGGACGCCAGCGCCCCTGGCAGTGGGCGCCCGGCTTCAACGCGGAGATGTGGCGTACGACTTATGATGTCAAGGACAAATGGACCAGCACATACGATAACAACGGTGGTATTGGCGTGCTGCGTTCGGCGCATCAGAACGAGGCGCTGGGCCCGTTCGTCGGCCCGGGACACTGGAACGACATGGACATGCTTCAGATCGGCGTGGATGGGTTCGACTATGGACACGATCGGAAGAAAGCCGGGTTCGACATCACTCCCGACGAGGAAAGATTCCAGATGAGCCTCTGGTCGATTCTCGCCTCGCCCCTGCTGGCCGCCAACGACGTCACCACGATGAACGACCATACCAAATCGATTCTGCTGAACAAGCAGGTGATCGCCGTCAACCAGGACCCCCTGGGCGTCCCCGGTTGGCGCATCAAGAAGATGGACAAGATCGAGGTCTGGAAGCGCCCCTTGACGGGCGGCGACATCGCCGTGGTGTTCGTGAACCTCGACGACAAGCCCCGCGCTATCGACGTTACCTGGGCGCAATTGAACGTTCGCGGCCCGCGGGAAGTCACCGATTTGTGGGAGCAGCGTAGTCTCGGCAAACATGACAAGCTGTTGAAGGTCGAGACAATACCGTCGCACGGCGTGGTCTTCGTACGATTGTCGAAGTGACCTTGAACAGGTGCTCCGTGAGGAACGCCTGGGGCCTGCTGGTCGCGTTCGTCGAAGTAGGTTGACGCCTCCCCCCGGAAAACGTTACCCTCTTCTCGGGCGATGTGCCCCGGCCGACTTGAAGCCGAACTCGAGGGGAGTTGGCGGTCGGTCAGGGGTGTTCATGCAACAGGCTCAGTAGGTCCTCGCATACGGGAGGAAACGATGAACCGTCACAACCACACGCACACGAAACTCACCCGCCGCTCACTTCTGGCCGGGGCCGCCGCCGCCCTCGCGGCACCGATGATCGTTCGCTCCAGCGCCCGCGGCGCGGGCGCCCCGAGCAACCGCATCCACATGGCCGCCATCGGCGTGGGAGGGCGCGGCACGGGGAACAACTGGCACGGGTTCGTCCGGTACGACGACGTCCGCTACCTGGCCGCCTGCGACTGCTTCAAAAGCCGGCGCGAGGGCTTCGCCGGCCGCGTGAACAAGAAGTACGGCTCCCAGGTGTGCAAGCCCTACGCCGACTTCCGCGAGGTCCTGGCGCGCAAGGACATCGACGGCATCGTCGTCTCGACGCCCGACCACTGGCACGTGCCCATCGCCTGCGCCGCCGCCGTCGCCGGCAAGGACATGTACGTCGAGAAACCGCTCGGCGTCGCGATGGCCTGGGCGTGGAAACTGCGGGACCTCGTCGCCAAGCACAACGTCATCTTCCAGTACGGCACGCAGCAGCGGAGCGGCGGGGGCTTCCGCCGGGCCGTCAACCTGGTGCGCAACGGCTACATCGGCGACATCCAGCGGATCGAGGCCTGGTGCCCGGACATGTCCAGCCAGTTGAACCGCGTGCACGGGAAGCCATACGGCCAGACGGAACCGGCCGACGTGCCCGCCGACCTCGATTACGAGACGTGGCTCGGCCCGGCCCCGAAGAAGCCGTACACCGTGGACCGCTGCTCGTGCTTCGGCGCCTATCATATCTACGACTACGCGCTGGGATTCATCGCGGGCTGGGGGGCTCATCCGCTGGACATCGCCCAGTGGGGACTGGACGCCGACGGCACGGGGCCCGTCCGGTACGAGGGCACCGGCAAGATTCCGCCGAAGGGCAGCCTGTGGGACTCCATCGAGTCCTGGGACGTCACCTGCACGTATGCGGGCGGCATCACGATGCGGTTCATGGGCCACCGCGTGGCCAAGCCCCTCGTCGAGAAGATGGTCAAGCGGCCGTGGCGCGACCACGGCACCACGTTCTTCGGCTCGGAGGGGTGGGTCAGCGTCGACCGCGGCGGGTGCTACATGAACGTCAAGGGCGAACCCGTCAACGCCTACAAACTCGAACTCAAGGATTCAGATAAGCGGGTGCAGGAGAGCCCCGGCCAGGGCCGGAACCTCCTCGACTGCATGAAGAGCCGCAAGGCCACGATCAACCCGCTGGAGTCGGCGATCCGGAGCGACACGATCAGCCACCTTTCGGACATCTGCATCCGCACCGGCCGGCCCATCAAGTGGGACCCGAAGACCGAGAAGATCATCGGCGACGCCGAGGCCACCAGGATGCTCGACCGGCCGATGCGGAAGCCGTGGACGATTGCGGCCCTGACGGCGTGAGGCCCCGTGTGGGCCGGCTGCGAATCGTCGGGCGCCTCGACCGGCGCGGCGTCGTCCGCGTCCGGCAGCGCGGCCGAGGGCGAACGAGGCCGCTCGAGACCCGCGGCGGCTCACCTTGCATCGGCCGCCAACGCCTCGAACCCCGAGATGATGTCCAGCAGTTCCTCCGTGATGGCATGCTGCCGGCTCAGGCGATAGTGCATGGCCAGTTCGGCCAGACGCTCCTCGATGTTCCGTTCGGCCGCCTGCATCGAGGCCAACCGGCTGGCGTTCTCGCCGGCGAGCGATTCGGCCGATGCACGGAACAGCGACACCCAGAAATGCTCACGGATGAGCGACGAGAACAGGCCGTCCCACTCCAGCGTGAAGATCGGCAGGCACCGGCTCGGCCACTCGCGGCCGCTCAGGTCATCGAACCACTCGGCATCGACCGGCAGAAGCCTTTGTGTGCGCGGCCGGTAGAGGGCGCCGCCGAGCGACTCGTTGAAGAACAGAACGACGCGGTCCACCGTGCCGCCGGCCCGCCACGCCTCGATCTGCATCAGCACGTCGCGCACGAGCGGCCCGATCTGCGACAGCGACGTCGCCGGTGCGACCTGCTCGTCAACCGTCAGGTCGTCCGTCGCCAGGAGCGGGATGATGCGCGTGCCGACGGCCAGGATGCGCCGCGCAGCCCCCGGGCCGGCCATTTCACGGATGCCGGCGGCCGCGTGCCCGGCAATCTGCACGTTGAACCGCCCGCACAGACCCTGATCGGACCCGAAGACGACCGCCCCGAGCGCGGCGGGCTCGTCCTGCGACGGTGCGCGGGCGCGCTGCGGCCGCGATGCCAGGAGCACCTGGAGGCCGAGTTCGACCGTGCGGGCGTAATCGGCCAACGACTCCACCGCCCGCTCGAACTGGCGGATGTTCGCCGCCGCCACACCCTTCATCGTCTTGACGACCGACTGAAGGTCCTCCGCCGTGCCGATGCTCTTTCGGATGGCTTCGAGGGCCTGCATTCGGTTGGCTTTCGCTTACGCGCTCGGGCGCGAAGCACGCGGAGAACGCGCCGCGCAAGCGCGGCGGCTAACGATCGTCGGCGTTGGCCGACGGCGCGTCGGCTTCAGGTTCGGTGTTATCGGCTTCGGCGTCATTCGGTTTGGGCAGGGCCTGGGCGATCATCCGGCGCAGGGCTTCGTGGTCGGCGTCGGTAATCTTCTCGCCGTCGGTGATGCGCTTCGAGAGGTCCGGCAGGTTGCGCGTGACGGCCTCGCGGATGGCCACCTCGGCAGCGGCGACGTCTTCGACGGGCAGGTTGTCGAGCAGCCCGTCGGCGGCGGCAAAGAGGACGGCGATCTGCTCGACCGTCGGAATCGGCTGGAACTGGCGCTGCTTGAGCACCTCGCGCACCCGCCGGCCGCGCTCCAGCCGCTTCTTCACGCTCTCCTCTAGCCGCGTGCCGTAGCGCGAGAACCGTTCGAGTTCCTCGAACTGGGCGTAGGCGAGTTTCAGGTCGCCCGCCACCGCCCGGTACGCCGGCAGTTGGGCCTTTCCGCCCACGCGCGAGACGCTCGTGCCCACGTCCACGGCCGGCACGACGCCCTTCTGGAACAGGTCGGGCGAGAGGGCGATCTGCCCGTCGGTAATCGAGATGAGGTTCGTCGGAATGTACGCCGCAAGGTTCTGGGCCTGCGTCTCAACGATGGGCAGCGCGGTGATCGACCCGCCGCCTTTCTCCTGCCGCAGGTGCGTGGCCCGTTCCAGCAGCCGCGAATGGATGTAGAAGATGTCGCCCGGGTACGCCTCCCGCCCCGGCGGCCGCCGCAGCAGCAGGCTGACCTCGCGGTACGCCCGGGCGTGATGCTCCAGGTCGTCGTAAACGACGAGCACGTCGCGGCCCTGCTCCATGAAGTGCTCGGCCATGGTGGTGGCGGCGTAAGGGGCGATGAACTGAAGGCCGGCCGCGTCCTCGCCGGTCGTCGCGACGACGACCGAGTAGTCCATCGCCTCGTGGTCGCGCAGTTCGGCAACCACCCGCGCGACGGCCGCCCCCCGCTGGCCGATGGCGCAGTAGATGCACAGGACGCCGGAGCCGCGCTGGTTGATGATGGCGTCGAGCGCGATGGCCGTCTTGCCCGTCTGACGGTCGCCGACGATGAGTTCCCGCTGGCCGCGCCCGATCGGAATCAGGGCATCGACCACCTTGATACCCGTCTCCAGCGGCGTGGCCACCGGCGCGCGGTCGATGATGGGTGGCGCGGGACGTTCGACTGGCCGGCGCTCGTCGGCCGCAATCGGACCCGCCTCGTCGAGCGGGCGGCCGGCGGCATCGACCACGCGGCCGAGAAGCCCGGCCCCGACCGGCACGTCCATAACGCGGCCCGTGCGGGCGACCTCCTCACCGGCGTCGATGCCTTCGCACTCGTCCAGGAGGACGACGCCGAGTTCGTCGCGGTCGAGGTTGAAGGCCATGCCGAGGCGGCCGCTCTCAAACCGCACGAGTTCCTCGGCCTGGACGTTCGGCAGACCGCTGACCCGCGCAACGCCCGCCCCCACGCTCATGACGATGCCGACCTCGCGGACCCGCGGCACGGGCCGGTACTCGGCCAGAGCGCGGTCGAAGGCGGCGGCCGTTTCGGAAGCGAGAGCCTTCAGGTTGTGCGGCTCGTTACGCATTCTGTACCTGTTTAGCGTGCTTTCGAAGCGATGTCATTTCGACCGAGCCCTCGCCAAAGGCGAGGGCGAGCGGAGAAATCTCGTCGTCCGGACACGGATAACGGCGAGATTCCTCGACTCGCTTCGCTCGCTCGGAATGACACG
>JAUVZF010000059.1 GCA_030602705.1 Planctomycetota bacterium | reverse complement strand
CAGCCAAGTGCCGGTAAATAAAGGACTTACGGAGGAAAAATTTGGGGGATTTTTCCGGTTTCCCCCCCGTCGAGAGCCTCCGGGTCGAACGGCTCTTTCGGCATCTCCCCCATGACGCGACGCCCACGGCCGACAGCAAGCGGCTCTTTTAACCGCGAACTTTGCGCATCTCGTACGGGCCGCGCGGTAAGTGGCGCTGTCGTGTTAGTCCTTGCCCAAACAGAGGATGCGGCCGTTCTGGAGGGCGATGAAGAGGCGGCCGTTCGCCACGGCCATGCCGTCCCAGACGGGCGGCGATGGAAGTTTGCATTCGGAAACTTTGCTGCCGTCGCCGGCGGCGAACGTCTGGAGCAGGCCGCCTGCCCTCGCCTCGGAAGCGGCAGACGGGTCTTGCCGGCCGGCCTCATCGGTCATGCCGCCCAGGAGCAGGAGTTTGCCGGCCTTGAGCATGGCGCGCGGGCGCATCGAGAGGCTCGCGGTCCACTGGAACTTCGTGACGCTGCCTTTGGAGGGCTTTCTGAAATCCGGCAGGTGCGCCTCGCCCGTGGACGCCTTCGGCCTGCTCTCGGCAAACAGCGTGTACCTTCCAGTGCCCTTCACGTTCCACCTCATGAGATGTGCCCGCCTGACGCCCCAGACGGTCTCGGCGTCGAACGTCAGCATCAGGCCGTACGGCACCGAGAGGCGCGAGCCGAAGTTGCCCGGCCTGAAGGCGATCCACGAATAGGCGACGGGCATGCGGCTGAAGTCGCCGGTTCCGAAGACCCAGTGGCTCCGGTGGTTCTCAGCGCCGTCCAGGAGGCCCGAAGTCGAGAACAGGTGCAGGCTCATCTTGTCGTGCGCTGCAAGCGTTGAATCGAACTTCAGGTGCCGCATGAAGACCGACTCGCCGCCTGCGACCAGCACGTCCGTCGTGCCGCCCTCTCCGATGGAGAACGCATCGCTCCTGTCCGGCGCCTTGAACGTCTTGTAGTCGGTCGCATTCTGGACGAACCTCCTGGCGAACCGGGCGGCCGTCTCGTCCTTTCCTTCGCCGAGTTTGGGATGCGCGCTGCGCAGGCTCGACCGGTGAACGACTGCCCCCGTCGCCGGCTCCAGGCCGTACAGCGTGATTCCGCCGTCGAGCCAGGACGATCGGCCCGCGGCAAAATACGCTCTTCCCCGGTGAACCAACACGTTTCCGTGCACCGGCCAGACCGACTCAACCTGGTCCATCGCGACGGTCTTTGTGTCTTCGGGCGCCGCATGAAAACGCCAGGCCGGCTTGCCGTCGGACAGCCGCAGGCAATACACCCAGCCATCCGCGCATCCGAACAGCACCAGACCCTTATAGACGGTCGGAGACGAATCCACCCGTCCGCCTGCCGTGTAGGTCCAGAGCGGCTTCCCCGTACGGGCGTCCAGCGCGTGCACCGTATGCGTGTCAACGGAGGCGACCAGGAGCCTGCCGTCGGCAATCACGGGCTGAGTGATGGCGCCGCCGACATCGGCCACCCACGCTTCCTTCAACTGTGCGGGAACGGCACACTGCGCCAGGCCGCTTCGCATCGTGTTGCCGCGGAGTGTCGGCCAGTCCTCTCGATTGCGGATTGCCCATACGGGCCCCTTCGGGGCGGATTGCGGATTGCGGATTTCCTCGAATGCCGGGCCGCGCTCGAGCCGCTTTCCCTTTTCGCTTTCCGTTTTCGCTTTCGCCCGGCGCTCGGGCGCGAGCGCCCAGAACCCGTGCAGCAACGCCTCCATGAAGCAGCCGCACGCGTGCGAGGGGGCGTACACCAGGCCGTTGCAGGGCATGACGCCGTACTGGCACCCGCCGCGAACCCAGTTGTTGCGTGAGTGATTGTCGGATAGCAGGTCGAGGAACTCGATCCCCCGCTTGGCGGTCATGATGTACCGGACGGTCGCCTTCTCGCGGTAGCACCGATGATGATGCCCGACGGTCCAGAGGTCCTTGATTACGGTATTGGTCTTGGTGACCTTGCCGGTGTGCAGGTCGCGTCCTGCGGCGAAGTCGGGACCGAGCCAGACGAGGTCTTCGGCGACGAAGACGTCGGCCGGCGACCGAAAGCCCGGCCTCGACGGGCAGTTCCACAGTGCCTTTCCGTCGGCGGCCGACCGTGCGGACAGTTTTCCCCCGTCGGCCAGGAGCACCACCCCGTCGTGAACGACCAGTGTTGCCGTCGCCCAGCCGACCGCCCGCCCCGATTTGGGTTTGCGTTTGCCCTTCTTGCCCTTTGCGGTCGTGTCAACCTTGGCGGTCTTGCGGGTGGCCTCGGCAGGACGGGAGTTCCAGAGTTCCTTGCCGGTGTTGCGGTCGAGGCACACGACGCCGTTGCCGCTCTCGAAGAAGACGCGCGAGCCGTCGGCGGCGAGCGTCAGGGGGACGGGGTTGGCGCCGGCCTCGGACCATTTCCAGAGCATCCGGCCGGTGTCGGTCTGTATTGCGACGACCGTTTTTTCATTGGGATGCTTGGCTTTTCCGCGCCATGCGGGATCGATTGCCGCCTGCTCGGCCATGGGCGAGCCGGTCACGACAAGCAGCGTGCCGTTGCTGACGACGAGTTCTTCCGCGCCGGCGGTTTCTTTGTACGTCCGGAGGGCCTTGCCGGTCGCGGCGTCCATGGCGGTCACGGGTTCACTCATCCCGATTGGGGCGTACACGCGGTCGCCTTCGGCGACGAGGGTGCGGGGCAGTTGAACGGGCCCGGAGCGGAAACCTTTTCGGTGCCAGGCCCACGTCGGGATCGGTTTCTTCCACAGTTGGACGCCGCTGAAGGCGTCGCGGCCCACGAGCGACCACTCGCCCGGCACGTTCATGTCGTCGGCGGGCCCTTCGTCCACGATGTAGAAGATCCGCCCGCGGGCCGAGACCACCGCACTGATGCTCGCCAGTGTGTGATGGTGGCGGCTCCAAAGGGGCGCGGCCAGCCACTGCATGTGCCGGGGCGGCCCGGCGACGGTGTCCTCCGCCACGGCATTGCCGCCGGCGTCGTGCAGGTAGTGCGTCCACTCGTCGATCTGGTTCGGACGGGGCTTGACCCTCTTCACCCACGTCTCGCCCTTCTTGACGTACGCCACGCCGTCGGGCGCGAGGACACGCATCACCTCGGCCATGCCGACCGTGCCGAGGTCCCGGGCGACGAGAAGGTTGACGAGGTTGTCGATGTACGGCAGGCGCGAGCCCGCCCACCGCTGGACCGTCACCTTGCCGGCCAGGCCGAGCGATTGGATGTGCCGGCGGGCCTTCTCGACGTTCGCCTCATCGGCATCCCCGGTACGGGTCCGTATGGAGAGGCCGTGGACGAGATAGGAATCGCTCGCGCGGAGTGCGGCCGTCAACGTGCCGTCGCCGCAGCCGACGTGGACGACCAGGCCGCCCTTGACGCCCGTCGCGTCGAGGATCTCGCGGGCCTCCTGTGCGCTGTCCGCTCCGGCCGCCAGCGCCGTCAGCAGCCCCAGCGCCACGGCCGCGCGAACCCAAGTTACACTGCGTTGTTCTGCCGTCATGAGAGCCTCGTTCCTTTCACTCATCGTACCTGTTTAGCGTCTTACGCGGACTCCGCGCGGCGGCCTTCCCAGGCCGCCGCGGAACCAAAAGCAACACGTTCTCGTGGTGGCCGGGGAAGGCCACCACGCGGCACGCTAAACACGTATCACTCATCCTTGCCCATGCACATAACCGTGCCGTCGCTGAGCGACACGTACAGCCGGCCGTCGGCTGCGGCCAAGCCGTCCCAGGACGGTGCGGCGTCGAGTTTGTACTCGGCGAGTTTCTTGCCGTCGGCAGCGGAAGCGGCCCACAAGACGCCACCGAGTTTGCCCGCGTAGGCCGCCTCGTACTTGGCGGCCGGATGGTCGGGAGGGAAATACGCCGGCGTGCCGGCCACAAAGAGGACGTCGCCGGCCCAGACCATGGCCTTGCCGGTCAGGGGGATATCGGCGGTCCATTTGGCGGCGGTCTTTGCGGCCGCTGCCCTGGCCTTGCCCTTTCCTCTTGCCTTCTTCCCGCCCTTCGCGATGCCTTGTGGGGTCTTAGCGCTCACGGTTCCCGCGAAGAGTTTGTATCCCCTGAGACGCGGGTCGAAGTAGGAGTGGCGGTGCACGGCGAATCCGCGCACCTCGTAGAAGTCCTTCCCGTCGGTCACAAGGATGTCGCCGGAAGGGGGCCGGACGGCGGTCTTGCCCGAGAACCCCGTGCCGATCGTCCAGTAGGTCCTGTGCTGAGGGTTCCCATCCATGAAACCGGCCGACGGGATCACGTGCGCACGGGCCGAAGCGGCGTCCGTCAGGTCGGCGTTGAACGCCTTGTGCCTCATGTAAAGCCGAACGCCGTCGGTGACCAGGATGTCCGATTTGCAGCCCCGGTGGGCCGTGGCCGGAAACCCGGTGCCCTCCTCGAACGGTCCGTACACCTGGCGGCTGTGAATCACCGCTCCCGTTTGCGGGTTCAGGCCGTAGAGGAACACCCCGCCGTCCAGGAAGGAACTGCGTCCGGCGGCGAAGTAGGCGATACCGTCCGTTCCACCTTCGCGAGACGCTTCGGCGGACTCGCGCACCAGAACGCTGCCGCTGACCGGCCAGGCCGACTCCAGTTGGCCGAAGGCGCCGATCAGCCGGTCGGGCAGGTCCTTGAACCGCCATACCAAGGCGCCGTCGGACGCCCGAAGGCAGTGCACCCAGCCGTCGCGCGAGCCGAAAAGGACGAGTCCCTTGTAGTAGGTCGGCGGTGAATCGACCCGGCCGCCCGCCACGTACTGCCAGACCGTCTTTCCGTCGGCGGCGCTGAGGGCGTGGACCGTATGGGCGTGGATGTCGGCGACGAATACCTTGCCGGCCGCAACGACCGGTGCGCTCGCGGCGGTCTTCAGTTTGGCTTTCCACAGGGGCGCTGCATCGGCCGGGACCTTGGACGGTGTGGCTCCGCCCCTTGACCCGTCGTGCCTGTACGTTGGCCAGTCCTGCCCCGGCTTGCGGCCTTTGCCCTCCGATACCTTGTCCATACGGACCCCTGGCCGTAAAGCGGCTCGGGCCGCGGGCCGTACCGGGCCGTAGGCGGGCCCCTTTACGAGTCGGACTTCGCGTTGGACGTGGATCTTCTGGCCGGAGGTCTTGAGGCCCTTCTCGGTGGCCATGGCGTTGAAGTTCTGGATCATGGCCCCGATGCTGCATTGGCAGGAGAAGGGTGGCGCGTAGAGCAGCCCGTTGCATGGCAGGACCCCCATGCCGCAGGTTCCGCGCGTCCAGTGATTCGGAAACTCCTTGCCGGAGACGAGGTCCAGGAAGTCGGCGCCGCCGGTCTTGCTGTTGATGTAGTAGCGGTCGGTGATGAAGTTGCGGTAGCAGCGGTCGTGGCTCATGGGGCCGGTCATGCGCTGGGAGATCGTCTTGGTCTTTTTGCCGGTCTCGGGGTCGTAACTCGTGGGCTGTTTGCTGCCTCCCGTCCAGACGGCACCCGCGGCCAGGAAGATGTCGGCCGCCTTCTCGTAGTTGTTCGCGATGGGGGCGGTCCACTTCTCCGCCCCGTCCTTGAGCGAATAGGCGTGAAGCGTTTTGCCTTCTTTGGCGTAAACCATACTGTCGGAGAGGACGACGGTATTGGCTTCGGTGCCGTCGCCGCTCCGGATCGCCTTCTCGACGTTCCAGATCATCTCGCCCGTCTTGGGGCTGACACAGACCAGGCCCCCGCTCGTCTGATAGACCGCATGCCGGCCGCGGATCGCGAGGCTGCAGGCGGTGTAGCCGTGGATGTCTTTTCTGCGCCAAAGTTGCCTGCCGGATTCCGCGTCGATGGCCACGACGGCGCAGACCGGATCGGGCCGGTCCGGCGTCTCCGGGGCGTAGGCCCGGCGGAAGCCCGTCCCGCCGAACGGCGCTTTGGGGTCGAAGCCGCCGAGGCTCGTCCCCTTGCCGGCGTGCGTCTTGACGATGTTGTAGCGTGCGGCGTTCATGCGGTCGCCGATGACGGCGTAGAGCACGCCCGCCTCGCAGGCGAACTCCTGGGTGCGCTGCGTACCCTTGTAGGTCTTGATGACCTTGCCGGTTGGGGCATCAAACGCCGTCAGCGGCGCCTCCAGGCCCGGCGTGCAGTACACCGTATCGCCGATGGCCGCCAGCCGCCGCTGCAATTGAATGGCTATATCCTTGACGTAGCGGGTGACCGGTTCCCAGACGGCGAAGTCATGCTGCCACAGCGGCACGCCGTTGAACGCATCGCGTGCGACCAATCTGAACCTTCCGGGAAGGAAGGGGTTTTCGGGCGTGGCCCTGTCCTCGATCGTCAGCAGCCGCCCCCGCGCCGACACCATGGCCACGACCGTCGGGATGCTCATGTGCGACCGGCTCCAGGCGGGATCGCCGACCCACTGAAGATGGCGAGGCGGCCCCACAACCGTGTCGTGGGCAACGGCGTTGTTGTCGGCGTCGTGCAGGTACTGCTGCCACTGGTCGATATCCTCCGGCCAGGGCTTGACGGTCTTCTTGCCGCCAACCAGCGCCACGCCGAGCGGCGCCAGGACGCGCAGGACCTCGTCCATCGGCACGTTGCCCAGGTCCTCCGAGACGACCAGGTTCACCAGGTTGTCGGTGTAGGGCAGATGCTCGCCGTCGAATGCGGCCGCCGAGACGGGCCCGTACAGGTCGAGCGACTGGATGTGCCCGCGTGCCTTCACGACGTTGGCCGCATCCGTGTCGAGGCCGTGGACGAGGTAGCGGTCGCCCGCGTGCAGTGCGGCGGTCAGTTTGCCGTCGCCGCAGCCGACGTGGACGACCAGGCCGCCGGTGATGCCTGCGGCGTCCAGGATCTTTTCCGCATCCGTCTCCTGGGCCGCCGCGGGCGCTGACAACAGAGAGACACACACAACAAGTGCCGCGACGGTTCGGCCGGCGTGCCTCTTTTCAGGTTCTTGTCCCAATAACGGGGAGCCTGAAAGGCTCCAATTCGCCGGCCCAGGGCAACGCCCTGGGCCTTGGAAAAGATTGCGGGAGACAAGCCCTGTCCCTACGGACCCGTACCGGGAAAGGGCGCTACAAACAGCCCTGTGGCGCCCTTTCAGGGCTTCGTTCATCTGGGGCCGACCCGCCAACCCAGGGCGTTGCCCTGGGCTTGAGAATTTCAGCCCTTCGGGCTGAGGTCCCCGCAAATTGGGCACGAACCTATTTTCGTGCCGCATCGGTTGTCTCCACAGGGCGTCCTGGGTCGGGCGTTTTCCCGGACGGTCTCCCGAAAACGGTTCACGGTTGACCGTGCAACCGGTTCGCGCGGTGGGCAATCCTGGGTAGTGGGTCAGTTTGGTCTAGTCAGCAGACGACTCACGCAGTCTTTCGGCGCGCTTGTAAAGGCGAGCGAACCAGTTGCGCACAGCGTCAACATCTACGGGAAGAGTGGTGAGCAAGCCGCGAAGTGCTCGGAGGTCCGTTTCCGAAGGATGAATGCCGGTAGACTCCTTGAGGTAGGCGTTTGTGGCCTTGATGAGGTCAACGTAATGCTGCCAAGCGCCGGAATCATCAATCGACGTGTAAATGAGCGCTTCGGTGGCCATCACAACCGGATCGGTCGTCTCCGGCCTTTTTGTATCCCGAAAATCATTCCACCCACGAGCACGCAGAAACGGCGGCGCCTCTACGGCTCTCTGGTAGTAGTAGTCCAGCCGCTTGACCAAGCTGTCCGGGCTGTTGTCACTTGAAGACCTTATCAACCAACTCCCCCGCCTCGCGCAGTTGCTGGTCTATTCCTTCAAGATCCGCTTCATCCAGCACGTCTAGGTAAAGCGGGATTTCGGATCCCTCTGGAACCATCTTTAGGCTTGCGCTCATGGCCTTGACCATGTCGCTAAGCCCCGCGGCCGTTTTCCCGCTCACTACTTTCAACGCTTCCCTGATTGCCTGTTTTTGCCCCTTCTCCAGACGGACCTTGCCGCCCTTGGCCAAAGTATAAACTCGCTCCAAGTGAATGCCGCTTGGTGCCTCATGGGCGTTGATCCGGCCCTCTTCGCATAGTTCGGCGAGAAGACAAAGGCCGTTGTCAATTCCCGGCCCCCTGGGCATTCTGACAATTGGGTGGTCGGTGAGTACGCCTTCGCTGTGAAGCCAGTAGTAGAGATGGGCAACATAGAACGCCTTATAGAGGCGGGTCGTACCGCAGAGCGTTCCCCCTGCCTCCTGGATGATGGCGCAGATAATGTCCTTAGCCGTTCGTCGTTCCTGCGGTTCCGACACGGTTCGTGCCCCCGGCGTTCGCTAAGTGTATTCTAACCCAATTCCAGAGGCGTGCAAGTCCAAAACCCTTATCGGCAACCCGCACGATGGCACTCCGGGGCAAATGTGCGTTTTGACGCCCGCAAAGGCTGATTCAAAATCGTCTTGGGCGACCCGGCTGCTCTAAGGCATCGGAATCTCGGACGTGCGTTCTTCAGCAATTCTTGAGCGTTCAAGCATCCGCAGCGCAGGGCGCAAGCAAACGGCCCTTCATATTCTTACCCCGATTATGCCTACTTTTGGCTTGTTGGCAGAAAGGACGTGCAGCGGCTAGGCGCTCTGTCTCGCGCCTTGCCAGTTGGCGGGTTGTGCTTCCAATAGGCCGACGATCTCGCCGATTACCCAAACGTGGTTAGCCACGCCAGCAGCAACGGCAGGCGTTGTCTTGAGGGTCCGGTGAATCCGACAGAAATTGTAGTGCGTGAAGTGTAGGGCGACGGCGCAGGCGTGATTCTCAATCTTCTTGCTGAACCCGTTTGTGAGTCGCGTGAATGGAGTTCCCCTCTGCCAAGGCGGCGACGATTTGGCAACGCTTCGCTGTGCTCAGGCGATTCATTGTCTTGCTCTCCCAAGTGACCACTTACATTGTGCTTGACCGCTCAAGCAAAGTCGAGCAGAAAATCCGGATGCGGCCAAAGAATCTTCCCAGCACCAAAGAACTGCCGATCCGCCGTAACTGGACACTTGGTGCGCCGATTATCTGGTTCTTTGGTATGCCGATTCTCTAATCCTCTCGCGATATCTGGCCGAAGATAGACGGAGGGCGCTGAAGATTTTGGGCTTGACTTAGCGCGCGTCAGAGATTAAACTTGTTCGGTCGACCATGCTCCTTAGCAAGTGTGCCCGCGCCGGGAATCGAACCCGGATATGCCCATTCGGAAAACGGGTGTACTGTCCTTTGTACGACGCGGGCATACCAAGTTGTTGGTGGTGGAGCGCCCGGGAGTTGAACCCGGCGATCTAGGGTCCAGAGTCCGGGACCGGGAACCTATCCGCGCCCCATCATCAAGGTTTTCTGCGGCTCCGGCGAAGTTACCGCTTCGCCGGAGCCCTACTTTTTACGGCAATCACCCTCCTTCGGCGTCTTTTAGTTTCCATTGCTTTGCTTTGGGGCGTTCCGGGTGTTTTCTGTCCCTAAAGGCGCCTTTACACGTCGAGTAAATCACCGAGCGAACGCTGCCAGGCGTAATACGCAGGGCGTCGGCAACTTGATCGACGGTGAACCAGGGATTCCCACGCTCCTTAAAGAAGGCTTGGACCTTGCTCGCTATGGTTGGGCCTTCTCGTCGGCCTCGCGCACGTTTTGGCGGTTTGGATTCTGTGCCGTTGCTGGATTCAACGATCATTCGCACAACCTTCTCAGCCAAAACAGGGTCGTCGGCAAGCACGTCTCTTACACGTCGCGCCTGCTCCGCGCGTTTTTCCAAACCCTGAATCAGAGCATCAACTTTATCCATTGAACCGCTCCTTAGTTCCCTTACGGGCATTCTCACACAGTCATAATATACCACGACGAGCGCGTAGTCAAGCCCGCGCGACGCGGAAACAGGGCGGGCTGGCCCCGATGTTAGCATAAACAGCGCGCAACCCACATTAACGCCAAAACGAAAGGAACAGCGCAACCCCTTATTAAAGCGAGAGTTACGTGCGCATATGGGCGCGTGGAGGGAGAGTTTTCCACAGAGCGCGCAAACCAAAAAAAACCTCGGGCGCGGTGAGAAAGTGGCTACTTCTTTTGCCACCTCGCGCGGGCAGCCTTGCGAGCAATCTCCTGCCGTCGCTTTTTAGAGAGTTTCTTCGCCCTGGCAGGGCCGCCCTTCTTGCCCCCGCGCCGCCCTAGTTCGACGGCCAGTGGGTCTTTCTCTGGCTTGGGCGGTTCGGATGCAGGCTCGGACGTGGCCGCTTGGACTACGCGGAAGGCCGTTTCGTTCGGGTCTTCGGGCTGGTTGCTTGAGCGCTTAGGCATGCCCTATTGTCGTCAAACCGGAGCGTGCGGTCAAGCCAAAAATCCCTGAGCGGTCAAGGATTCTCCGGTCGATTCAAACTGAACCACTACCCGTTTTCCTCCGGCGTTTTCCTCAGCGTGGATCAGAAGTCCACCTTGAGGGTCTTGCGGTCACCGGCGTCGAGGGCTTCGATGCCCGTGAGTGTCTTCCACTTGTCGGTCCCCTGCTCGCCCACCTTCACCGTGTACACCCCCTTCTTGAAGACCTTCGGCCGGCAGGTCTTGCCGCGTATGCGCAGGGTGTACACGATCTGGCTGTCGGCTTCGTCGATGACCTGCACGACGGGGTCGGTCATGCCGGCGACCTCGATGGTCGGCAGATACGCGGCGGCCTTGCGGCCGTAGTTGTCCTGCTGGTCGAAGGTAACCGGCCACCCGGGATACTGTTTGGTCTTGGGGTCGGTGACGTCGGCGTTCCTGGGCCAGCACTCGAAGGTGATCTTGCGGGTCTTGCGGTTGAACCTGGCCACGCCGAAGCCGGCGGCGCGGGTCGTCAGCCGGTCGTGGTTCTCCCGCCGGCCGGGGTTGGCGCAGGCCAGCATGGTGATCTTGTTTCCGAAGCCGTCGCGGAACTCGCCGCAGTGTTCGGGCATGCCCGGCGCGCGGTTCTTGCCCGGCTCCAGGGGCACCCACCAGCGCAGGTACAGGTTGGCGATGGACGGCACGCACAGCGAGTAGCCGGCGTCGTTCCAATCGTCGATGCCGTGGTGGATGACCGTCGCGAGGTGCTGGTCGCCGCACAGCATCACGGCGAAGGCCTTGCGGATCTCGGCAAGGGCCTTGTTTCGTCCGGTCTGCGGCCACCCGTTGGAGTCCATGTCGGCGTGCAGACGGTTGTTGCGGCCGCCGTGTGTCGTGGCGGCGCCGGCGAAGACGGTCTGCGAGAGGACCGCTTTCATATCGGCGTCTCTCCAGTCGGCGGCCCAGTGGCGGAGGAACTTGAGTTGCCGCTCGCCCAGCAACTTGGCCCCCGGCACGTCAACGGTTTTGGGGTCGTAGTTGGGGTCGCGGATGTGGTCGGGCCGCGGCCCCATTTTCGGGACGAGGCCCTGCGGGCCGGACTTGAACTTGCGGTCCTCGATGATGGCGAAACTGATCCGCCCCAGCGTCATGGCGGTGTAGTAAACGCCGATGCCGCGCAGGACCGGCGTGGGGTCGTACGGGTCGGGCAGGTGGCTGGTCTGGGCCCGCTCGGCCTCCTTGACGTATTCAGGCGGCTTGAAGTACCCGCCGTCGTGTCCGGCGCCGGTGTTGGACTTCTTGCCGCCGGCGCCCCACAGGTTGGCCTGTCCCACGTCGTGGTCGTCGGGGATGGTGACGGTGGGGATGTTGCGGATGATAGGGCCGAAGTCGCGTCCGAACTTCAGCCAATAGGCATAGTGTTGCTTGTGGTCGTACACCTGGTCGCCGGAGAAGAAGAGGAGATCGGGCTTGATGCGTTTGATGTTCTCGACGATGTCGGTCTTCGGTATGTCGCCGCCGTGGCCCGGGTAGATGGAGTTGCCCGTGAAAACGGCCACCGCGATCGTCTCCTTATCGACGGGGTCCTCGAGGACGGTGCCGGTGTAGTAGGCCGCCTTGCCGTGGGCCACGCGGTACTCGATGTTGCGCGACGCATCCCAGTTCTCGACGCGGAAGGTTGCGGTCCAACCCCTCTCGATGACCTTCGCCCGGGCCACCTGTTTCCACTTGCCGCCTTGCCGGGTCTCGAGGCGCACCGTACGGTCGTCGGTTTCGTCGAGCGGGTACAGTTGGGCCGTGAGTTTCAGGACGTTGTTGTTGACCGTGTAGAGGGCGAAACAGATGACCTTGTCTCTGGAGACCTCGGGTATCGCCAGAAGCGCTCGTCCCTTCTTTGCTTTCGCCTGGGCGCCGAAGGCGGCGGCCGCGAGGCAGAGCGCGAGCGCCGGTAGAAGGGCACACCGGAGGATGTGGCTGCGGGTCTTCATCGTCGATTCTCCTTTCTGACAGTTCGGATTCGGGTCCACCACAGATTCTGCGCGGCATGCCTTCCCAGGCCGCCCGCAAGCGCACGGTGAGGGCTACCGCCGCCACGACTTGCCGCGGCGGGCGAAGAAGTCATTCTTCTCGGCAACCGTCTTGAACCGTTCCTTCGCCCAATCGCTGAGATACCCGCCCTCGCCGTCGAGCACCGCCGCCGTGTGGCCGACCAGGACGGCCGCACCCCGCAGGAACCGGGCCACCACGGGTGCGAGTTCGGGGGCGTCGAAGTCGTCCACGAACTTCTGTCCCGGGGCGTTCATCTCGGTGCCGATGACCAGCGGCAAGTCTCGCGCGCCCGCCAACTCGACGATCCGGTAAAGGTTCCTGACCTTCAGGTCCTTGACCGCGGGGTCGCTGATGTTCCAGTTGCGGTCGGGGATGATGTTGAGTGCCGCCGCCCCGGCTGCCACGTGCAGGTCGAGCAGTTCCTCGATGTTCCGCTCGCCCGGACTGGTTCCGTCGAGCCAGGTGGCGGTTGGTATGCCGCCGGCGGCCAGGGCGAACCGGTTGACGTCGGTCATCAGCGGGAAGGTGTCGGGCGTGGGTTTCTGATAGCCCACGCCGCCGCGCTTCATCGTCCTTGCGCGGATGAGGGCCTGGAGTCTGCGGCTGTCGTCCAGCAGGTCCGACAGGTCATCCTGCGGCGTGCCGAGGCGGTCGGCCCAGAACCGGACGCGGTCGGCGCGGTCGGGATAGACGGTCTCGGCCTTCTTCTCGTAAGCGGCGCAGAGGTGCCGCTCGATCGGCGTCGCGGACGGTGAGAGCGGCAGCACGTCGGCCTCGTAGTCCAGCGCGACGGGGGCCAGGCAGGCGCTGACCCGCTCGACGACCGATTCGTTGCGGCGGCGGGCGCCGGCGCGGAGCATCGTCGCGAACTCAAGCGCTTCGGCATCGTCGATCGCCGACTTCGCCAGGCCGGTCACCATGTGGTACGTGATGCCCGGCTCGCCGGGGGAGGTGATCTCGCGGGTCGAGAACTCGGGGATGTAGGCCCGCGTCTCCATGCCGGCGACGGTCGGAATGCCCAGCAGTTGGCCCGCCCGGAAGAACTCATCGATGCCGTCGAAGACGTCGAAGTCAACGAGGCCGACCGCCCGGAGGCCCTCCCGCCGTGCCCGCCACACGACGTGCGTCGGGGAGTAGCCCATCGCATTGTACGAGTAGAACGAGTGGGCATGCAGGTTCACCTTCGGCCCGGGCTCGGGCAGCCGGATGCGGCCGCTCTTGACGAGTCCGACGAGGTCGTCCAGCGCCTGGTCGCGCTCGGCCCGGTCGAAGGCGTCGAGCCGCGCTTCGAGTTCCGCGATTCTTTCGTCCACGCTGTGGGGCTCCGAACCTGTGTCTCCGGCGTCTCGCTACGTCTATAACACGTTTCGCCGCCCGACGCAACATCCGCACGGCAGCGACCTGCATTAACGTTTTCAGTGTCGCAGCCGTAGGCCGGGGCGTGCCCCGGCAATTATGCTGGCAGCCGTTCATCCCGCGACGCTGCCGCAGGTGATTTAACTTGATGCGCCTGGCACTCAGCATTACTGTACACCGATCACAGGAAGGCAAAGCCGCAGGCCGGGGCATGCCCCGGCAATCATACTGCCCGGCCTGAAGCCGAAGGGCAAAGGGAGATAAGGTCTATGTTACACGGAACCCTCACCGGAACTCCACCGGAACCCCATGGAACAAGGAGCCAGATTATGTATCGAAGAGCTTGTTTTTTGCTGGCAACGATTTTCGTGTTGTTGGGTAGCCATGCCTTTGCCTGGCCGATTGTCAACGGATCGGTGGAACAGAAGGCCCTTTTTGTCAGAGGGGTTGAAAACAACGTATATGAGGTTCCCGCGCTTTACACCACTGTGAAAGGAACGGTGTTGGCGATTTGCGAAGCACGCGAGGAGGGACGTGACACCGGCAACGTCGACATTGTGATGCGACGCTCGGAGGACGGTGGTAAGACGTGGTCGTCTATACAGGTCATCTGGAACGAGGGCAGAAATGTCTGTGGCAATTCATGCATACTTCAAGATAGCCAAACAGGTACCATCTGGTTGATGATGACCTGGAACCACAGGGATGAAGGGGAAAACCAGATCATTGTGGGTACCGATAAGTATGGGCGGCGTCCCCATATGTGTTACTCGAACGACGACGGCAAGACCTGGTCTAAGCCGGTTGATGTGTCCAAGACGTGCCGTGACCCCAATTGGGGCTGGTACGCTACTGGGCCAGGCGTGGGCATTCAACTCAAATACGGCAAGCACAAGGGCCGTTTGCTCTTTCCTGCCGACCACTCGGACCTGAAGTATACAACGAATACGCAGCCGAAGGAATGGGCAAAGCATGGTGAGCCATTAGGGTCACATGTGATCTATTCAGACGACCACGGCAAGACGTGGCAGTACTCCGAGCCAGTATTTCCCGGCTGCAATGAGAATCAGGTCGTCGAACTTGTTGACGGCACGTTGATGATGAACATACGAAGTTATGGGAAAAACACTGGTTACCGGTCTATCGCCACCAGTACCGATGGTGGTGAGACTTGGACCAAAGCACGGCGAGAGGAACAGTTGATAGGGCCCACCTGTCATGCGGCTTTTTTGCGTTACTCGACTGTCGAAGACGGCGGCAAGAACCGCTTGCTTTTTTCGAATCCCCCGAACCAGGGGTGGCAGAAGCGTTTCGATTTGACCGTGCGTGTGAGCTATGACGAGGGCAAGACCTGGCCTGTAGCCAGGCAGATTTTTGACGGATACTCTGGCTACTCGTCTCTTACCGTTTTGCCCAACGGGGATATTGGTTGTCTATACAATGCCGGGGACGATCCTGTGAGAAATTGGAACGAGGCGGCAATCTACTTTGCCCGATTCCCGCTTAAATGGCTTGAGGGAGGCAAAAAGTAGGCTTAGGGGAAACCTAGGGACGGTACCCATGTTTTTCGCTTGCATGGGCGGGCGTGGTGAGTTCCGCGGACGCGCGACGTAATTCGCCGGGGACCGGGGCAGTTCCGGGGCCACCCATAACCGCCCTCATGTCAAGGGCGATCTTGCCACGCCCTTGTTTCACCGGACCCGTATGGGGAGGTGTGTCCACGGAGTCGTTGGTTGTTGTCGTGGCGGGTGGCATGGTCATCCCGCAGGGTGACCATGTTGCAGTCTTGAACGCAACGGCCCGAAGCCGAAGGGCAAAGGGAGATAAGGTCTATGGCACCGGAACCCCACCGGAACCCACCGGAACCCCATGGAACAAGGAGCCGGATTATGTATCGAAGAGTTTGTTTTTTGCTGGCAACGATTTTCGTGTTGTTGAGTAGCCATGCCTTTGCCTGGCCGATTGCCAACAAATCGGTGGAGCAGAAACCCCTTTTTGTCAGGGGGGTCGTTAACAATGTATATGAGATTCCCGTTCTTTTAACCACTCAGAAAGGTACGGTCCTGGCGTTCTGCGAAGCACGCGAGGAGGGAACTGACTCCGGCAACATCGATATCGTGATGCGACGCTCGGAGGACGGTGGTAAGACGTGGTCGTCTATACAGGTCATCTGGAACGAGGGCAGAAATGTCTGCGGCAATCCATGTGTGGTTCAAGACAGAGAGACCGGCACGATCTTCCTGCTGATGACCTGGAACCGTGGCGAGGACGGTGAAGGCAAGATAATTAGCGGCAGGAGCAAAGACGTGAGGCGGCCATACATTTGCTATTCAAACGACGAAGGCAAGACCTGGTCAAAGCCGAAAGACTTGTCTGAGACTTGCCGAGAGTCAAACTGGACCTGGTACGCAACGGGGCCGGGCAGGGGAATCCAACTTCAGCGCGGAGTTTTCAAGGGACGGTTGGTGATCCCCTGCGACCACATAGTGGCCGGCGGGCACGACTACTTTTCACACATAATCTACAGCGATGACCACGGCAAGAGCTGGAAGATCGGTGGCAGTGTACCCGATAATACCACGAGCGAGTGTCAGGTTGTCGAACTGGCCAATGGCATGCTTTACTTGAACATTCGCAACCACTTTCGCAAGACCTATCGCCGCGCGATATCGCTGAGTGAAGACGGCGGAATGACGTGGTCGAAGCCTTTCCATGATCAGACGCTGATCACCCCCCATTGCCATGCCAGCGTTATCCGCTACAGCCACACGTCCGATCATGCCAAGAACCGCTTGCTTTTTTCAAATCCCGCGAACGAGAAGAAACGCTTCGATTTGACCGTCCGTGTGAGCTATGACGAGGGCAAGACCTGGCCTGTAGCCAGGCAGATTTTTGACGGATACTCTGGCTACTCGTCTCTTACCGTTTTGCCCAACGGGGATATTGGTTGTCTATACCAGGCCGGGGACGATCCTGTGAGAAATTGGAACGAGGCGGCAATCTACTTTGCCCGATTCCCGCTTGAATGGCTTGAGGGAGGCAAAAAGTAGGCTTAGAGCGTATCCCGTAACGTGGCAGTTTCGCCATAGGGGGATCACGTACGCCGCAAGAAGCAAGAAGAATGCTGAAAGGAGGACCCGATCATGAAACACGTCCGATCCACCTCGTGTGTCTTGCTTTGTCTGCTGGGCACTGCGCTTACGAACGGAACGGCGGCCGAGAAAGGCGCCGAGGGCAGGCTCGAGCCGTTCCTGGGAGAGCCGAAGTTCCAGATGCAGCAGATCTCCAAAGGATATGGCCGGGAACCGAATGGCGTGGTGGCTCTGGACGGGGCGGTCCTGGTCACTTGGCGCCAGCCCGGCGGAAAGAGCAACGTCCGTACCCGTCGCAGCGAAGACGGCGGCAAGACCTGGGGCGAGGAATTCGTCATCGGCGAGGGCTGGTCAGGAGGCGGGACCACGGTGGATGAGACCACCGGTGACATCCTGGCCTTTGTGGAAGATTGCCATCCGCCCGCCCCGCTGACCGTTTACCGCAGCAAGGATCAGGGCAAGACCTGGAAGGTCCAGCCGACGAAGATCAATCCGGACAGCAACGGCAATATTCTATCAATGTGCATGAATGAGGCAGGCATCACCTTGCGGCACGGCAAGCATGCGGGCCGGCTCATACGGCCGGCGCGGCACTACGGCAAGGGCTGTTACCCTCGTAAGCACTGGCCGACGCACTACACCAGCGCGATCTACAGTGATGACGGCGGCAAGACCTGGAATGCCAGCAAACCTTTCGCGGATATGGGTACCGGTGAAGCTGGGATTGTCGAGCTCTCCGATGGCCGGCTCTACTACAACTCACGCTGCCATTGGCACAAGGACAAACCGCCGAGAAAACGACGTTGTGCCTGGAGCGACGACGGCGGGGAAACGTGGCAGGACTGGCAGATTATCGAAATCCTGCCTGATGGTCCGCAAAACGCGAGCTACGGCTGCTTTGGCGGGCTGACGCGCCTGCCCGTTCGCGGCCGTGATATTCTCCTTTACAGCAACTCCGACAGCCCCGGCCGCGACAGCAACGTGAGTGAAGCAAACAGCCGCAATCACGGGACTGTCTGGGTCAGTTTCGACGGCGGCAGGACCTGGCCCCTCAAACGCCTGGTGCATGAAGGCCCGTTCTGCTACTCCGCGCTCTCGGCCGGGCGACCCGGAACACCCAGCGAGGGCTGGATCTACCTGTACTTCGATGTCCATGCGGAGAAATTTCGCAGACCCATTCGGGTCGCGAGGTTCAACCTGTCCTGGCTCTTGCAGGGAGAGCCGACCGGCGACGGCGAGCTGCCAGCATGGATCGAAGAGAAAACCTTGGACAAGGGCCCGGCCTCGCAAAATTTGCGGAAGAAGTTCGCCGTGTGGCGCGGGGAGCGTGATGAGTTGGAGAAGCGACACCAGGACTTCCATCAAAACCAACACGGGGGGAAGCGTCGTGAAAAGGTAACCGTTCACGGATTTACGGGCATCAGTGAAGGGGCGGGGGAGTTGGTGAGATAGGCGACGAGGGCGTCACGGAAGAAGCGGAAGGCGCTGCGGCCCTGTTGGGTGCACGTGGCGGCGGCGGTCCAGGCCGAGGGTCTTCAGAAACGCTCGTCTCGTGTTGACATGGCGGCTCAGGCGTCACCTCTCCTTTCCCGGTCCATCCGCCCGGCCTGCCGGTCCTACATGAGTCGCCTGAAGTTGTTGCGCGGTCCGTACGGGCCGCGCTGCCTGCGGCTCACAGCCGCCACGGGCTCCGCATCTCGCGCGAAAGCAGGCGCGAGGCCTGCTCGTCCGCGACGATCGTCTCGGTCTTCGGGTCCCACTTAATCTTGCGCCCGGTGCGGATGGCGATGTCGCTCAGGTGGCTGATGATGTCCGACTGGACGGCGTCGTCGATGTCGCTGACGGCGTCCGAGCGGGTCTTGATGCCGTCCAGGAAATTCTGCCTGTGGTTCAAACTGGTGACCAGGTGGACGCCGTTCGGGCCGATCTTCGAGCCCTTCAGCGACTCCGGCTCCGTCCGAAGGTACCCGCGTCCCACCCAGATCGTGCCCTCGGTGCCGACGAACTTCGTCAGGTCCTTCCCCGGGCCCTTGAACCGGAACGTGATGCCGCCGGCGTACCGGCCGCGCATGTCCCAGTCCTTGACCGTGTTGAACAGGCCTTCGGTGGGTATCGTGCCGGTGCCTTCGATCTCGACGGGAACCTGGTTCCCCTTATCCCATCCCCAGACGGCGATGTCGAGCGGGTGCGCCCCCCAACCGCCGAGAAAGCCGATCGAGTTGTCGTACACGAACCACGAGCCGGCGCTCGTGCATCGGTCCTTCGTGTACGGGCTGTACGGCGCGGGGCCCAGCCACAGGTCGTAGTCGAACCCGTCCGGGACGGGGATCGGCACCGTCGAACCGCCCGCCCGGCCGCCGGGCGCTACCACCTCGATCTCCTTCACCTCGCCGATGCGGCCGCTGTGCACCAGTTCGCAGGCGTGCCGCAGGTGCGCCGACGACCGCTGCTGCGTCCCGTACTGGAACGTGCGGCTGTAGCGGCGGACGGTCTCGCGCAGGGCGATGTCCCACTGCACGCACAGGCCGAGAGGTTTCTCGACATACATGTCCTTGCCGGCCCGGGCGGCAGCGAGCGCCGCCGGAACGTGCCAGTGGTCCGGCGTGGCGATGACGACGCCGTCGATGTCGTCGCGCGCCAGGAGATCGCGGAAGTCGTTGTACGCCGCGCAGTCCGTCGACGTGTACCGCTTGTTGACCCGCTCGGCCGCACGCTCGCGCCGCGACTTGAACGGGTCGGCGACGGCCAGGCAGCGGCAGTCGGGCAGGCTCAGGAACCCGCCGAGCAGTCCGCTGCCCTGTCCGCCGACGCCGATGGAGCCGATGCCGATGCGCTCGCTCGCGGGCGGCGTCGCCCCCGCCCCGAGCGCGGTGGACGTGATGACGTACGGTGCGGCCGCAACGCCGGCTGCCGCCGCCGCGGCGCGGCTCAAGAAACGGCGTCTCGTGATCGGTTGGCTTCTCATGGTTCGTTCCTTTCGTTCAATCGTTTCGCGGTGCATGTGACGCGGCCGGAGTGCGGGCGCCGCGTACAGTATGGCCGGCACGGCCGGCTTTTTCAAGCGCCGGCCCGCCTGTGGGTTACTCGTCTGGCAGCCGGCAGGGCAAAAAGGTACCAGGTACCTTTTCTGCGTAGCACCCTCCGGGCCCTTCAGGGAAAAGGTACCTGGAACCTTTTTGCCTGTTTGCACTTGCCCGGCCGCATGGTATGATTCGCCGGGCGCCGGTTTCCGGCGAGCGGCGCGGGTTGAGGCGGGGGGCATCCGATGATCCATTTCACCTGCGACATGTGCGGCAAGGTGCTGCTGGCCGATGAGGACACGCGGTACGTCGTCAAGGTCGAGGTCTATGCCGCCTACGACCCGATGGAACTGACGAGCAAGGACCTCCAGAACGACCGCACCGACGAGATGCAGGACCTGCTCGACGAGATGGCCGACATCGACCCCGAGGCGTTGGAGGACCAGGTCTACAAGACGTTCCGGTTCGACCTGTGCCCCGAGTGCCAGGCGGCGTACCTGAAGGACCCGCTCGGGCAGACCACGCGTCTGTGGGCGCGGTTCGGGCAGAACTGAAGAGATAATGATAAATGCCAAATGATCAATGCCAAACGGGGGGCGCAGGCAAGGCGACGTTTGTCGTTTGTCATTTGGCATTTGGCATTTGACGTTTGGCATTTGACCGCAGGAGGGAATAGCGTTTCCGTGTCGATGACGATTACCGAGAAGATCCTTGCCGCCCACGCCGGGCGCGAATCGGTCAGGCCGGGCGACTTCGCATGCGCCGACGTCGATATCGCCCTCGGCAACGACATCACGGCCCCCATCGCCATCCGCGAGTTGGAGGCGGCCGGCATCGAGACCGTCTGGGACCGCGAGCGCGTCGTCCTGGTGCCCGACCATTTTACGCCGAACAAAGACATCGCGAGCGCCGAGCAGGCGAAGGTGCTGCGCGACTTCGCCCGCGCCCAGAACGTGACGCACTACTGGGAAGTCGGCCGGGTCGGCATCGAGCACGCACTGCTGCCCGAACAGGGCGTCGTCGGGCCGGGCGACCTCATTATCGGCGCCGACAGCCACACCTGCACCTGCGGCGCCCTCGGCGCGTTTGCCACGGGCGTCGGTTCGACCGACCTGGCGGCCGTCATGGCCACCGGCAAGGTCTGGCTCCGCGTACCCGAGTCGATGCGGTTCACGTTCACGGGCGAGCGCGGCCGGTGGATCTCGGGCAAGGACCTCATTCTGCACACCATCGGCGAGATCGGCGTCTCGGGCGCGCTGTACCGGGCGATGGAGTTCACCGGGCCGGTCATCGAGTCGCTGCCGATGGACGACCGCCTCTCGATGTGCAACATGGCCGTTGAAGCGGGCGCCAAGAACGGCGTCGTGACGCCCGACGCCGTCACGTGCGATTACGTCAAAGGCCGCCTCCAGCGCGACGCCGTCTATTACGAGAGCGACCCGGACGCCGAGTATGTCGAGACGCTCGAATGGGACATCTCGGGCCTCGAGCCGGTCGTCGCCTGCCCGAACCTGCCGGATAACACCCGGCCCGTGTCGGAACTCGCCCACGTGCACCTCGACCAGGTCGTCATCGGCTCGTGCACGAACGGGCGGCTGAGCGATCTGGAGGTGGCGGCCGGTATCCTGCGCGGCCGGGTGGTGGCCGACGGGCTGCGCTGCCTCATCTTCCCGGCCACGCCGACGATCGAGCGCGAGGCGCTTGAGCGCGGCTGGCTGGCGGTCTTCATGGACGCCGGCGCCGTTGTCTCGCCGCCGACGTGCGGCCCGTGCCTGGGCGGGCACATGGGCGTTCTGGCGGGGGGCGAGGTCGCGCTGGCCACCACCAACCGCAACTTCACCGGCCGCATGGGCCACCCGGAGAGCCAGGTGTACCTGTCGAGCCCGGCCGTTGCGGCCGCCAGCGCCGTCACCGGCCGCATCACGCATCCGGATGAGGTGGTCGGGTAACGATTTCGGATTTCGCAATTCGGATTTCGGATTGGCCGTGGGCGGGGGCCGTGGCGCGCGGAGTGGCCGTTGCCGTTCAATCCGAAATCCCAAATCCGAAATCCGAAATGGATGCGGGGGGCGCATCCCATGCTTAACCTGAAAAAGGGCTGGCGGCAGTTGGCCGAGCATCTGCGGCGGCTGCTGGAGAGCCCCAGCAGCGAACTGTCGCATTGGGGACGGCTGGCCGTTTACCAGATCCGTCTGTGGCGGTTCTGCGGGCGCAAACTCGTGCGCGACCGCCTGCTGGTGGTGGCAGGCCACCTGACGTTCAAGACGCTCCTGGGCCTGATCCCCGCGCTGGTGCTGTTCCTGCTGGTCATCGACTTCTTCTCGCGCGGGCCGGAGGTGGGCGAGACGGTGAAGGAGACCCTCTTCCAGGCCCTGAACATCACCGAGATCCGCCTCAGCGTCGGCGGCGAAGAGGTGGACTTGGTGCAGAAGATCGGGACGCTCGTCGAAGGGGCGCGCGGCCGCATGAACGCCGCCGCCGCCATCGGCCTGGGCGCACTCGTCCTGTTGGCGATGACCGTTCTGGGGACGTTCGATGCGGCCGTCAACGAGATCTGGCAGATTGCGCGGCGGCGATCGTTCTGGCGTCGGTTCGTCCTGTTCTGGCTTTTTCTGACGCTGGGGCCGCTGGCGGCGGTCGCAGCCGTGTACGCCATCAGCCATCTCGAGTCGCGGTCGCTGCTGCTGCCGGAGTGGCTTCAGACCGCCGGCAGCGTGTGCGTGACGCTCGCGGCAACGTGCTTCGTCCTGTTCGTCCTGTACAAGTTGATTCCGAACGCGCCGGTGCGTTCGCGGGCGGCGCTGACGGGGGCCGTCGTGGCCGGTACGCTCTGGCACATCCTGGCGAAGGGGGCCTTCGGGTACTACATCGAGTATGCCGTCGGCTTCGGCCAGGTCTTCGGGAACCTGGCGGTGCTGCCGCTGTTCTTCATCTGGATCTACGTAACGTGGGCGTTCGTCCTGTTCGGTTGCGAGTTGGCCTGCGTGGTTCACAATTACGAGAACCTTGCCCGGGCCGAGGCCCTGGAACGCCGGCGCGACCGTTTTCTGGCGGCCGATTTTGTGGGGCTGGTGGTGGCGGCCGTATGCGGACAGCGGTTTCGCGACGGTCTCGGTCCGACGCCCGTCGCGATGCTCGCCAGCGCCACCGGCGTCGGCCGCGGAGACCTTGAGGAGGTGCTCGGGCGGCTCCAGGGGGCCGGCCTTATCGCACGGACCGCGGCAGGGTCCGACGCTCAGGAACCCGGCGGCGCGGTCCTTCCCGCTCGCCAGTTCGGCGAATTGCCCGTCGAGGACGTGCTCCGCGCGGCGCGCGGCCGGCTGCCGGTTCCCGCCGACGCCGTTCACCTGCCGCTGCACGAGGCGGTCCGCCAGGCCTACGAACGCGCCCGGGCCGGCGGCGACGATACGGCCGGCGGCCCGACCGTGGCCGACGTCGTGGCGGGCGTCAAGCCGGCTTCACCCCTGGACGAGCCTTCGGGGGATTAGCCGCCGGGCTTGTCGGCGGGTGGCACGGAAGCGGCGCAGCCGCGGCCGTGGGTCACGTCGCGCCGAGCAGCACACGGTCACGCTTCGCGTGGCCGTGCCACCCAACGCCGTTAACTAACTCGGCAGTGGCTGCAACGTAAACCCTTATAACGAAGGCACTTACGCCCTGACAATCGATGCGCGCGATTGCCGAGCCAATTGCTGCCCGAAAACCCCGAAAACCGGGCCTTT
>JAUVZF010000161.1 GCA_030602705.1 Planctomycetota bacterium | reverse complement strand
GAGCGGAGCGCTGTACCCCGAGTGCCCGCAGGCAATCTCGTCGTCCGGACACGGATAACGGCGAGATTCCTCGACTCGCTTCGCTCGCTCGGAATGACACGCTAAACACGTTCCGCGCGGCCGCGCCATGGCGCCAGTATAGAGAATGGGTGCGAGATGTCCACAACCCGCACCCGTTTTGCCTGCAACACGCCGTGACGCGGCAGGCAAGATTGCCCACCGCGCGAAGGCCGAACAAGCCGTTTCACGCCATTTCGGCGGCGCTCCGGCGCCATCGGCCGGCTATCCTGCTCCCGAAGCCCCTCGCAGGAGAGCATCCCGTACATGGTCGAGAAGAAAGGCCCTGCCCAGCATGAAGAACACCATGGCCAAGACAGCGGCCACCGGAACCGTGATGAACCACGAGCCGAAGATGTTGCGTGTGACCTGCCGGTTCACAGCCGCCAAACCTCGCGCCAGTCCGATTCCGAGAATGGCCCCGACAAGGGTATGGGTCGTCGAGACGGGCAGTTTCATCCTCGTGCACACCAGTACGGTAATCGTCGCAGCGATGCAGGCCGCCACCCCGCGTGACGGCGTTATCTGCGTGATCTTGGTGCCTATGGTACGCATCACGCGATAGCCGAACGTGGCCAGGCCCAGTACGATGCCGGTCCCGCCGAGCATGAGGATCCAGACCGGAACGTGCACCCGCATCCTGACCGTACACGTCGAAGCAATGTCCACGATGGCGGCAAGCGGTCCGACGGCGTTCGCCACGTCGTTGGCCCCATGGGAAAACGCGACCGCGCACGACGTGACCACCACCAGAGGCGCGAAGACCCGCTCGACCAACTCCAGTTGCTCCGGCAGCGGGAAACCCTCCTTGCCTCGGAGGGCGCGCCGGATCAGGACCCTCGCGACCAGCGCCGAGAGCAGGCCTACCGCTGCGGCCACCAGGAACGCGCCGTTTCCGGTAATCCACTCCGCTCGCTCCCCCGTCAGGTGCTTCAAGCCCTTATAAACGATGGCGAGCGTGACGACAACCATCATGAAGAAGACCATGAACGGTGCAATGGTGACGGCCGCCGTCACCGGCCGTTTGCGTCCCAGGATGAGTTTGCTGATGACCGTGAAAAGGACGAACCCCAGAACGCCTCCGGCCACCGGCGACAGGAACCAACTCGCCACGATCTGCCCCATCTTGCCCCAGTGCACGGCGCTCCAGCCGGCCGCGATGATGCCGTAACCCGCAACCGCTCCGACGATGGAATGGCTCGTCGAAACGGGCATGCCAAACCACGTGGCAACGTTCAGCGAGACGGCGGCAGCCAGCAGCGCAGCAGCCATGCCGAGCAGCAGCAGCGCCGGCGCTTCGCCCGGCCCCAACCCCGGCAGGGAGGCGATCGTCGTGGGGTCAACGATTCCCTTGCGGACGGTATCCGTGACGTGGGCCCCGACGAGGACGGACCCGGCGAACTCGCAGATGCCGGCCGCGACGACGGCCCACTTTATGCTGATGGACTTCGACCCGACGGCACAGCCCATGGAATTGGCGACGTCATTGGCGCCGATGTTCCACGCCATGTAGAGCCCGAGAAGGGCCGTCGGTACGATGATGATCAGACATTCCATAGGGCGGGTAGGACTCTTCTCCGAGCGGGGGGCCTTATCCCTTGAGAATCATGGCCCTCAGCAGGTCCCC
>JAUVZF010000125.1 GCA_030602705.1 Planctomycetota bacterium | reverse complement strand
GATGGTCACAATTTGGTCACAAGGCCTCTGCGCGGGGCTTGTTCTCGTTGGTTTCTGTCGCCGGCAACTGCCACCGCAGTACGCGCCCGCCGAACGGAGGCGTGGTAGAAGATCACGCTGGTTCTGTCAACGGAAGCGGATTCAAATCCCGGACCCCGAGGTTGACACCCTGGCGCCTTCGGGACGCCGTGGCCTGCGAATGGGGCCGGGGCGAATATCGTAATCTGGTGCGTCCCTTGCGACGACACCGAATAGACGGCTGGAAGCAATCCGCTTCAGAATCCAGCCGCCGTCCGTACGGACTATGGCGGAGGCGGCCCGCTTCCGACTCCGGCAGAGACTTGCTCATAGATGGGTGTCCGCGGAATCCATGCGAAGAAGGCATTCAGTCCCGGAGTTGAACTGCTCTGATGCTCTCCTGCACAGCTTCTCTTAGCTCGTCGCACGAAGCGACTTCTGCGCTCAGGTTCCTGAGTAGGGTCAGATCTGAGGGATCCGCGAGCATGCCGAGAACCTCCGCCGCTTCCGTCCTGATGAAGTCGTCGTCTACGGAACGGATGAGCGTCACAAGTCTTGGAACCGCGGACCTGGCCCGCGGTCCCACAGCGTACAGGATCACCAATGCCGCTTCCAATCGCTCCACCTTACGCTCCGAGAGCAGGGCGTCGGCAACCCAGAGAAGATCCTCGTTGGGCATGCCGGCGCACGTCCACTCCATCAATGGTCGCACTTGCCAGGCCCACAGGCTGCCGGGCACCTCCATCAGAAGCGATAGCATCATCGCACGCCGGCGGCTTGGGTCTGCCTTGGCCAGGCACAAACCGGCCCAAAACCTGATTTGGGTAGGACAGCGGCTATCCCTCAAGACACTACTGTATTCCGCCTCCAAGGCCTTGAGCACATGAGTATCGGTCCTGTCCCCGAAGGTGGTCAGCACTTGGCACGCGTAATCGCGGATGTTCTGCTGAAGGTTGTCGGGGTTCCGGCGGGGCTTCTCAAGCAAATTGACAATGGCCTTCTCCACGCTTTCGGGCACCCAAGGGTTGTGCCCGCAGTCGTACATGGTACTCAACACTTCCAGACCGCTCTCGCGGCAACCTGAGATCGCCGCGGCAATCTCATCAAGTTCAGCCGGAGCGGCCCGGCCCATGGCCGCCAGCACCACTTTGATAGCCACCTTGTCCTCGGCGGAGGTCTCCGGCTTCTTCAGTTCCGCCCGCAGCACGGGTGCCGCGGCCTGGGCTTCCTTGCCGATTCGACACAGGACAGCTCTAAGGGTCTGTCGCTCTTCCGCAGGCGCATCACGGTAGAACTCAACGATGGGCTGAACGGCCTGGCCACGGGCTTGGCACAGTGTGAGAAGCGCCAGCGAACGGGCGTGGCCACTCCTTTTCCAGGCAGGACCCTTGAGAATGGCCTCCGCCAAGACAGGGAATTCGTTGAGGTAGAGCGCGGATTCCTTTAGCGCCCGTCGCATAGTTGCCTCGCCTCGAGCGAAGGTGTTGGACCTTTGGAGATGCTTGAGCCTGTCGGCTGAAAGAGGCGCCAATGGAGCAGGCGATAGGCGTTGTCCTGAAGAGTCTCCCGTTGAGTCTGAACACGCAAAGGAAACAAAGGCCAGCATGATCAGGACCATGCATTGGGCGGCACAGACTACCGAGGCAATCTCCGAAGACGGGTGTTCTGCTGGTTTCATGAAGCGCTCCATTCTTGAGGCGCGACTTTGGCCTCTGGTGAGGCGTAACCGTACTTGGGGGGCTGTACAACACGTGCCGGAACGCGGCTTCTCGTTCGTGCGTTCTGTGCTGTGTCGGCAACACTATCTTTCGGGCCTCGCTGCTTCACGACTCCAGATATCGGACATGCATGACTTGCGGTGGCCCGTACCCGCGCGAGAACACCTAGCAGGCCGCCAAGAAGGCCGCGACCCCCGATGTTATGTGCGCCATGCGATTCTTGCGTCCGTGCTTTCGGTGCCGAAAACGACGTTCTATGTCTGACAAGATCTGCTTTGGGCACCCTCGAGAACCTTTCTTCGCGGCCTGCTAATACTACTACGCTACGAAGACCTTAGCTGGCGCGCAACCGCCAGCCCGCATTTGGCCTGTGCTTACGGGCGTTTTGTGCGTGTGGCCAGACAGTGTCGCCCCGCCCTCCGTGCAACCGCACCACAGTACAATGTCAGATATTCGCAAGTTGTGTGACACCAACGGTTTAGGCTGGTGCCCCTCGGGCTCTGTTAGCGTAGTAGTACTAGGGTGGACAACAGCACTCGCAGACCACGTACCATCGCTCCAGGAAGCTCTTGAGCTTGTCAGCGACAAAGGCCGTAGCGGCGTCCTCGCGCAACGGCTGTCCTTCCACAACTTCGCGTGTTAGCAGACGGACCGTGCCGTCCCGATCCACGGCTAGCGCACCTTGTGGGATTTCGCGCACCGCATGATCTCTGTAAGCGGGCTCCAATCGCATCAATCCGCCGTGCTGACCTCCTCCCGGCCACTTCCAAGTTGGCGCCATCAGGTCCGGGTTGCGGTCGTCAGGAGTGCCAGTAAGGCCTTCCGACCAGGCGTTCGGACTCCCGTTCCTTTTCACGGCGTGACCGAAGTAGTCCTGCCAAGAATGGGCCAGCCGTCCCAGTGCTTCCATCGTGCTTTTGCAGGCGCTCCTCTCCTCGGCGGTGTCACAAGGCACCACAACGGTCTGGAGCTCCGCATCAAAAAGCATCTCCTCCCCCGTTAGGTACTCTCCATAATACCTGTCAGCTGCCTCAGCGGAGTCATTCGGACTTCGAGTGTAGTGGCGCCACCCCTCCTTTGGCTTCTTCTTATCCTGGCCTACGTTACTCTTCGTGAGAGTCCGCAAGATCCAGGCCCTACATTTGGGCCCTCCCAAGGTGGTGGGTTCCGGAAACGCCGCATTGAACGAACGCTTCGTAAGTCCGGGGTGCTCAGGCCACCAAAGACCTGCGGGGTCCACGCGGGTGATCGGTGACGAACCCACATACTCATACAAACTCATTCCATCCCCATACCCGATCGGATCGCGCGTCATCCACCGCCCCAGCGTCGGGTGGTAATAGCGCATCAGGCAATAGTAGAGGCCGGTTTCGCTATCCAAGCGATGGCCCGTATAGAGCACATCGTTCGCGTAGGCGCTGGTCGAAGAGTGGTTCTCCCACGAGCCGTCATAGAACGTCGGTTGGCCATACGGATCGTAAACCACGCGCTCTACGACGTCGCCGTCGGGTTCGACCAGAGCGGTCACGTTGAAATTGGCGTCGTTTGTGTAATAGAGCGTGTCGTCGCCTTCATCCTCCAAATCGCCATCGGTGTTGCCATCCCGCCAGCGCAGGACAGGACTGTGAACGTAGCGGATGCCCCACACGTACTGCTTGTACGGATGCTCCGATCCGTCTTTCCTTACCTCCACGACCTGGTAGCCGGAATAGTAGTAATCATACGTGACATCCGGATCACCCTCAACAACTTTCTGGATGCGGCGCCCCAGGCCGTCATAGCGATAGGTCGCGACCAAGGTATCGTCCGGGGTTTCGCCGGTGATTTCCTTCGTGCCGTCGCCGTCGTCCAGCCACACGGCCACTAAGCGGTTCCAGGCGTCCCAAATATACCAGTGCCGCGTGGTCTCTGTGCCCGGTTTCGGGGCGGCGGTCATATTGCCCGCCGCATCATAAACCGGCAGGATCCACGAGCCGCCCGTAATCGATCCGCTTGGGGCGTTGGCGTGGTTATCGTCGTTGTCGATTTCGTTGACTTTGTTATGGAGGCGGGTCTGATCGAGGACGTCCCAATCGAGTGTCGCGTCGTCGTCCTCTTTGAACGTTTTCCAGTTCCCGAGGGCCTCGAGGCCGAAGTCCTGGGTCTTCACGGGACTCGTGATTGAATCATACGGCGTGCCGCTCAAGGTCCCCCGCTGGGAACGCTCCAACCGATGAAGCCCGTCGTAGGTGTAATATTCATCGAATCCCGTTGGATTCCCGCCGTCGGGCGCCACTTCGCGCCACGTGCGGTTCAAGGCCCGGTCGTAGCCGTATTGGAACTGGTCCTTGACGTTGGCGGGATCGGCGTCCTTGATTTCCCATTTCTGGTTCTTGATGCGGCCGAAGCGGTCGAAGCCGGGGTAGGCGCCGCCCGTGCCGTAGGTGAGGACCAGGGGCTTGGTTGAGACCGTCACGGCGGGGTACTGGACCTCGACCACGGTTCCCGCTCCCAGGTACGTGTACTCGGCGAACTTCTGCGCGTCGTTCGGGCTGGCGGCCGAGGCGGTGTTGGCCAGGCGCGAGAGCCAGTAGCCCGGTTCGGTGTCGCTCGTCGGGTAGTTGTAATATACCTCGCGGCCAGCGCCGGGGTAAGCGATTTTATCGAGGCGGACGTATTTGGCCTCGTCCTCGGAGGCGCCGTCCTCGTAGGTGTAGGAGACCGCGGGTTCGCCGCCGCCGACTGAGTTCCGGTGACATAGGCCTTATCTCCCTTTGCCCTTCGGCTTCGGGCGGGGCAGCATGATTGCCGGGGCGCGCCCCGGCCTACGTCTGAACGGCGAGACCCGTTCGGCTGCGCTCAGGGCAACAGAGCGCTAGGTGGCCAGTTTCAGAAACGCCTCCCGCTGGGCCTTGAGGAACCCCACGGCGTCGTCGCCCTTGTAGTGGGTCTCGATCATGGTGAAACCACGGAAACCGTCGGCCTTCAGCAGGCCGAACAGTTCCTCCCACGGGTAGCCCTTCTCGGTGAGGGTATGAATGTGGACATGTTTGATGTACGGCGCGCACATCCGGTAGTACCGCTTGATGGAACCGTCCTGGATGTCGATGCCGTTGCAGTTCCAGGCAAGGCAGGCCGACGGGTGGTCGCAAATCTTCATGATCCGCATCATGCGGTCGGGGCGGCTGGTGCCGCGGCCGTGACATTCGACGAAGACGTTGACCTTCTTCGGCGCGGCGTACTCGGCGCAGGTGCGGATGCTCGCGCCGATCTGATGGAGGGTCTTCTCTTCGCTGACGCCTTTCGGCAGACCGTTCGGGCGGACCTTGACGCCCCAGCAGCCGAGGTCGGCGGCCAGGTCGATGAACTTCTTCGTCAGGTCGATGTTCTTGCGGACGGTCTCGGGATCGGGCGAGTGATATTCACACGCCGTCCCGAGTGCGTAGCACCGGACGGGCGACTTCTCGAACAGTGCCCGGACCTGGCGGCGGCGCTCGGCGCTGATGTGCGGCTCGACGCCGTGTTTGTGCGTGGACCTGAGTTCGACGCCCTCCATGCCGCTCTTCTCGCACACCCCGATGAGCGTCGGCAGGTCCATCTTCGCGCCGACCATGTAGGTCACGAGGCCGATGTGCATCCTGGGGCTCTCCGGTTCTGCGCTGCGGCCGCCGGCTCGCCGGGCAAGGACCCCGACCGCCAAGGCGCCCGTGGCAGCGAGCCCCGAGCCGACGAGGCCGCGCCGTGTTAGTGTCTTCGCCATGAGGGCCTCCTTGTGTGATACGCGGCGGACGAGGCCGCCGGCTAACTGGCCCGCCGGCTAACTGGCCCGCCGGCTAACGCATTCGCGCGGTGGGCCGGGTCGCGCCGAGGAGCACACGGTCACGCTGCGCGTGGCCGTGCCACCCGGCGTGCCGAGTGCGGCTGCACGGCCCAAGGGCCGTGCCACACTGCTGATCCGACCCGCCGCGCAACGTACCGTTGCAGGATTAGGCGGAAAAGAAGAGCCGGCAAGCGGGCGGTAAGCCGAATTCTGTACCCGCCATCGCCGAGGCTCCGGCGGGTTGCGGCCATTTATCTGGGCACGTCCGTTGCCGGACGGCTCGTGCGGCCAACCCGGGACTCATCTTGCGCGGGCCACGCCAAGAGTCCCCTATTTGGCCTTGCTCCCGGTGGGGTTTACCGTGCCCCGCGTGTCACCACGCGGGCGGTGCGCTCTTACCGCACCGTTTCACCCTTGCCTGTACCCTCCATAGCCTTGGCGACGGAGGGCCATCGGCGGTCTGTTCTCTGTGGCACTTTCCCTGGCCTTGCGGCCGGTGGGCGTTACCCACCACCGTGCCCTGTGGAGTTCGGACTTTCCTCCCGGCCCCGAAAGACCGAGCGGCCGCATCACCCGCTCGCCGGACTCCAAGTATATTGTACGCAAGCCGCCCCGTCTTGGCCAGACTTTCCTGCTCGGCGGGATGGGGGGGGAGGGCTACTTGAGGCGGAAGGTCTTCTTCTGCGGGTGCTTTCGGACCTCGGGCGGCAGTTTGGCGTCCACCTGTCGGGCCTTTTCGAGGGCCTTGCGTGCCAGGGCGTCGGCTTCCTTGTTGTCCTGGCGTGGGATCTGTTCGATCTCGACCGTCTCGAACGGGTCCAGCATCCCCCGGGCCTGCCGCCACAGGGGTTTCAGGAGGGGGCTCCTGACCTTGTAGCGGCCGGCGAGTTGGCGGACGATGAGTTGCGAGTCGCTTCGGATCGTCAGCCGACGCGGGTTGAGCGTGGCGGCAGCCTCCAGCCCCAGGATCAGGCCCTGATACTCTGCCACGTTGTTGGTGGCGGGGCCGAACGCGCGGGCCTTCTCGAGGAGCGTCTCACCGTCCGGGGTTTTGACGACGGCCGCACATCCGCACGGGCCGGGGTTGCCGGAAGAGGCGCCGTCGATGTACACAACCAGATATCCGGGCGCGTCGCTCGCGCCCTCGGCGCCGGCGGGCGGGTCCGCGTCGGTCATGCGTCTTCCCCATACGGGTCCATACGGAGGCGTGCCGCCCCCGTACCGGGCAGGTAGAGGATGCGCGTGCAGTTGGGGCAGGCCACGAGGTTGTCGCTGTGGCCGGCCAGGATGACGTACGTGTTCTGGGTGAGGCCCATGTGGCATCCGCCACAAATAAAACTGCCCCCGTCCTCCTGGCGGATGACGGGGGCGAGCGCCTCGCCGTCGAGGCGGTCGGCGATCCGCGTAAACTGGTCCACGACTTTCCCGGGCAGGGCGGATGCGATCTCCTGGCGACGCCGGCGACGGGCTTCGATCTCGGCGTCCACGTCCGACTTGCGGGCCTCGATCTGCTTCTTGAGGTCTTCCAGGCCCTGTTGCTCGCGGGCAAGCGCCGCCTCGGCCTCGGCGATCTGTGTGTCGACGGCTTCCAGGTCGCCCAGGTCGCTGAGGATGTCGTCCTCGATCTTGGAGATGGCGAGTTCCGCGAACTTGATCTCGTTCTGGAGGGCCTGGAACTGGCGGTTGTCCTTGATCTGCATCTGCTGAGCGCGGAGTCTCTCGATGTCGGCCCGTTTCTGCTTGACGTTAAGTTCTTTCTCGTTGGTGGCAACGCGGGCTGTCAGGCGTTCGCCGCGGAGGTCTTCGATTTGTTCCTGGTGCTTGGCGATCTGCGCGACCTGCACTTTCGCAGCCCGGTCGTGGGACGCCTTCTTGTGCTGGAGGCCGCGCAGTTCCAGGTCGGCCTCCTGGAGTTCGCGCAACCTGTCGAGGACCATCTCGGCCACAGTTTCTCCCGCTTTCTCAAACAGACCCGTTCTATACCGCGCCAAGGGGCAGGCGGTCAAGGGAATTGGCCGCGTGCGGGCATTCCGGGTGTGACCACGGATTATGGCACTATGCGGCATGGCGGCGTTCCTGGTTCCAGTAGGCTTCCCACAGGTTGCTATTTTCAATCGCGGCCAGGGCCATGATCGCCTCGGCGTTGGGCTTGTCCCACCGCATGCCGCTGCC
>JAUVZF010000162.1 GCA_030602705.1 Planctomycetota bacterium | reverse complement strand
TTCGATCAGAGCACATACCTTCTGGAAGTTGCCAGGTTGAGCGCACTCCACGATCTCCTCGGCAATTTGAGCATCAACCGGGGCAAGCCGAAGAATCAGGAGGTCCGTTGCATAAATCTTTTCCAGGCGCTCCCTGACATCAGCCGGTACCTCGTTCTCACGCGCGAACATCAGGAGAAGCAGCCGGCTGCGTGCCGGATTGGGAAGCGCCTTGATACGATTGAGAATCTCATGCATCTGCTTCAGGTAACCGCGCGCGTCTTCATCGAGCGCATCCACAATCCAGCACGCCCTATCATTGCCGGCCTGCCAGTCGGACCACCAGACAGGCTCGGCCGCTGCGGTCGGACCTTGCGTCTGGAATAAAGTGGCGTGAACGTTCCTGCTGAAGGGGGACTGCTTGGGGTCCCCTTTGGCGTTACTCAGATGCCTGTAGAGCCGCTCGGCGAGGTATGTCTTGCCGCTCCACGGGGGCGCCACGACGAGAACCGCCTTTCGGTCGAACAGTGAGTCAACTCGTGGGGCCGTGGCGCAGAATTCCTCGGCAAGGAAGCCGTGCTCATCGAATGTCGGTTTCACATCGACTACAATGAGGCGGCGCGTTGGCAGCGTATCGAGTTCGCTAGCGGCCATGGCGTTATTGTATAGACCGAGGGAAGCAACATCAATGTCAAAAGTGGGGCCTGCAATTCTGGCGATACGAGCAACAAGGCTGCAACCCGCAAGCATGCGGTCTCTATATGCGATGTCAGATCTGGCGGTTTTGCGGGTCGGATTCGAACGCTCGCGCTAACCCGACGGTCGAGAGAAGGCCGAATCCGTGGTCGCGGAATACGCATCCCTGCGCGCGAGCGGATCGCTTGAGGGGGGTGAAGACTCGGCTGAACTTGGCCTTGCCTTTGACGCCCTCAGGGAGGCCGTCCAGCCGGCGGCAGCGGCTACGGCCCGGTATTGGGGAGACCTCGCCAAGGCAGACGCGCTGTGGGACATCGGCCAAAGAGAAGCCGCCGCGCGGCTGTGGAAGGCTCGGGCGGGAGTCTGGGTGGGTGCCTGCGAATGAGGAGCGATGGCCCGGCGTGTCGCCGTTGCGGCTGCAAACACTTCTGCGTCATCGCGCCGTCGCCAAAGCGGCTATGGCGCGTCGGCGACTACACCCGACCCGCTTGGGGTGGTCGCATCCTGCGGCGGCGGGAGTGTCGGAACTGCGGGAAGCGGATAACGACGTGGGAGAAGGCGGGTGGGTGAGGCATAGCCGAGCCCGGAGCAGCACACGTCGCCGCCGTCGCCGCCGGCCATCCCACGGATTTGATGCTGCTTATCGGCTTGGCACGGGCCGTTTTATGCGTATAATTCAGGTGTGGGGGCGGTGTTCCGTCCGTGCTGCTGCGTGTCTGCCCTTTTGGCAGGGCCGTGGGCGGTTCGGGTGCAGGAGAGTGTGGCCTCGGGCCGGCACCGGGAAATCCATGAAAATGCCTCAGAGGAAAAGCGGGATGCGTTTCGGGTTCT
>JAUVZF010000014.1 GCA_030602705.1 Planctomycetota bacterium | reverse complement strand
TCAGGTAAGTCTTTTGCCGTCGGGTGCCATGCCCACGTTTGCGTGTGCATGCCGTGGCGACAACTGATTGGGCTCGTAGCCCAAGGGGCTTGCGCCGCTTACTTACGTGCGCGGCTAGTCACGTGGCTGGTCGGGCGCGAGTGTAACTAGCCGCGAGCGTAAGCGAGCGGGACCAGGTCCGGGGCGTGTTGGCGCAAGCCGGATGGCCGCAAAAAAAACCTCCCGATTCTTGACAAGGGGACGGGGGAAGGCGTATAATACCATGTAGTGGAGGGCCTCTTTCTTTTGCGGCATATTGTGAAACCTTTCACAGCGAGTTCGCGGAACCCTCGCCGGGCGCGGCCGACGCGTTGCCGGGCGGGGGCCAGGCTCCTGTAAGAGCAGGGATGCGGCGGACAGTACAGGCCGGGGACGCCGGACGGCAACGAAGCCGGCCCGAAGTCGGTCGGCTGCACGATGCGGGAAAGCGGAGAGCAACTCATGGCGAACCAGAAGACCGTCATCATCATCGACGACGACCCGGACGTGGTTGAGGCCACCAAGACCATCCTCCAGGGCGCCGACTACGCCGTGGCGACCGCCCTGGACGCCCGGACGGGCCTGGAGCGGATCCGCCAGGGCGGCATCGATTGCATTATCCTCGATGTAATGATGGCCAGCGAGACCGAGGGATTCCACGTGGCGCAGGACCTGAAGGCGGACCCGGCGACGGCCGACATCCCGATCCTCATGCTGACGGCCATCTCGCAGAAATCGGGGTTCGAGTTCTCGCCCGAGACCGACAAGGACTTCATGCCGGTGGAGGCGTTCCTGGAGAAGCCGCTGGACCCGGATCGTCTTCTCGAGACCATCGCCGGGTTGTTGAAGGAGTAGGCATTCGCGGCTCGACGCGCCGCCTTGGGCCGCAGCGCGAGCGCACACGTAGAGGGCAGATGCCTATGTTGCCACAAGTGCTGAAGACGAGTGACCTGGGCGCGTGGGTCGAGGCGCTGATGGCCGAGAGCCGCGTGGCGGCGCCCGTCCTGAAGGAGACGAACGTCTCGGATCCGACCGACCTGAAGTTCGGGTGGCAGTACGTGCCGGACCCGGCCGACGTGCGCCTCGACTACACGGTGACCGTCCTCGGGCCGAAGAAGTTCCTCTGGCCGCCGCGGCAGAAACTCGTCCGGTACAATCTCGGCGCGGGCGCCGAGCCGGAGGCCATCATCGACCATGAGCCGCACGTCCTCTTGGGCGTTCACCCGTGCGACATAACCGCCATCGCGACGCTGGATGCGGCCTTCGCCAAGGACGTCCCCGACCCGCATTACCTGGCGCGGCGGTCCGATACGGCAATCATCGGTCTCGACTGCGGGGCGCCGTGCGACGAATCGTCGTTCTGCCTCGACATGGGGTCGCTGTATCCGGAGTCGGGGTTCGACGTCATGCTCACCCCGCTGGGCGATGCGTACTTCGTCGAGGTCGCAACGCAACTGGGCGAGGCGCTGGTGGAGGCGGCGGTGGTGCGCCCGGCCACCAAGCAGGACATGGAGGCCCACCAGGCGTTCGCCGAGGAGAAGCGGAGCGACTTCCACTACAAACTGCCGTACGAACTGAAGTACCTGCCGGAGATACTCGACGCCTCTTACGACAGCCTCGTCTGGGAGGCGATTGCGCGGCAGTGTTTCTCGTGCGGGTCGTGCAATATCGCCTGCCCCACGTGCTACTGTTTCGACGTGTACGACGAAGTGGAGGTCGACCTGTCGAAGGGCTGCCGCGTTCGCCGTTACGATTCGTGCCAGTTGGACCCGTTTGCCGAGGTGGCTGGCGGCGAGAACTTCCGCCAGGAGCGCGCAAGCCGCCTGCGGCACCGCATGTTCCGCAAGGGCAAGTACATCCTGGAGCAGACGGGCCGGGTCGGATGCGTGGGCTGTGGCCGGTGCGAGCGGGCGTGCGTGGCCGGCATCAGCATTAAGGACACGTACGTTCAGATTGCAGGGAGCCGATAGCCGTGACTCAGACCGATATCGAAAAAGGGGCGGCTGCCGCCAGCCCGTATGTGCCGAAGATGGCTCGCATCGTCGCGGCCGACCAGATGACCGAGACCGAGCGGTTTTTCCGTCTCGAGATGGAGGGCGAGCCGCTCGCGTACGAGCCGGGGCAGTTCGTCGGCGTCACGGTCTTCGGCGTCGGCGAGTCGCCCATCAGCATTTGTTCCAGCCCGACGCAGGGCGAGAGGATCGAACTGACCATCCGCAGCGTCGGCCTGGTCACAGGCGCGCTTCGCACCTTCGAGGCAGGCGACCGGCTGGGCATCCGCGGCCCGTTCGGCAACGGCTTCGACACCGGCGCGATGAAGGGCCAGGACGTGCTGTTCGTGGCCGGCGGCCTGGGCCTTGCGCCGACGCGAAGCCTCATCCGGTACGTGCTCGACAAGCGAGAGGACTTCGGCAAGGTGACGATCCTTGCCGGGGCGCGCGAGCCGAACCTGCTGCTGTTCCGCGAGGAAATCGCCGAGTGGGTCGAGCGAAGCGACGCCGATACCCTGGTGACCGTGAACCAGCCCGACAAGGACTGGAAGGGCAACGTCGGTGTCATCACGCGGCTGTTCAAGCAGGTCGAGATCGATCCGGCCCGGACCTGCGCCGTCATCGTCGGCCCGCCCGTCATGTTCAAGTTCGCGGTCCTCGAGGCCCTGGCCGCCGGGGTGCCGGAGCACCGGATCATCTGCTCGCTGGAGCGGCACATGAAGTGCGGCGTGGGCAAGTGCGGGCACTGCCAGATTCGCGGCGTGTACGTCTGCCGCGACGGGCCGGTCTTCACGTACGAGCAGGTCAAGCGCCTGCGCGAAGGCATTTGAGATTTCAGACTTGTCCTCCGAAGCCTTGGCGAAGGAGGATTTCGGATCGATGCAAACGTGGCGGCAAGTTAGCCGCCCGCCTTGGCGGGCGCGTACTTGAAAGCAAGGATCATCGCATGGCCGATAAGCCGACACTCGCGTTTTTCTCGCTGGCCTGCTGCGAGGGATGCCAACTCCAGGTCCTCGCGTGCGAGGAGAAGTTGCTGCCGATCCTCGAGAAGGCCGACATCGTGCGGTTCCGCGAGGCCTCCGACGGCGACGCCGACCATTACGACGTGACGTTCGTCGAAGGCTCGATCGTGACGGCCCACGACCTCGAGCGGATCAAGGAAATCCGCGCCAAGACCGACACCCTCGTCGCCCTCGGCGCCTGTGCCACCATCGCAGGCGTCAACGCCGTCAAGAACTTCCAGGACCCCGACGACGTGGCCGCCTACGTCTACGGGGACAAGAAGGAATGGTTCCCGCACATTGCGGCCCGGCCGCTGAAGGCCGAGGTCCCGGTGGACGTCGAGATTCACGGCTGCCCGATCAACTCCGATGAGTTCCTCGAGGTGGTTACGTGCCTCCTCATGGGCAAACCCTACCGCCAGCCCAACTACCCGGTGTGCGTGGACTGCAAACTGGCCGGCAACGTCTGCCTCTGGAACAAGGGCATCCCGTGCCTGGGCGTGGTAACGCGGGCCGGCTGCGCCCCGCTGATGTGTCCGAGCGCCGGGCACAAGTGCATCGGATGCCGCGGGCTCGTCGATAACCCCAACACGCAGGCCGCCAAGGACGTCATGGCCGAGTTCGGCCTGACGGTGGACGACGTTTTGCGCGAATTCCGGCTGTTCCAGGGAATCTATGACGAGGTCGCCAAGGAAGCGTAGACCGATTTCGGATTTCGGATTGAACAGCGGGCAACGGCAACGGGCGCCGGCGTTAGCCGCCGGGCTTGCCCGGCGCGTCATGATCGGAGTCATGTTCGTATGACGGAAGCATCAAAAACGTTGGACATCCGAGTCGATTACGTGACCCGCATCGAAGGGCACGGCAACATCGTGGCCAAAGTCCAGGACGGCGAACTCGTCGAGTGCCGCATGGAGATCACCGAGTCGCCGCGCTTCTTCGAGGCGATGCTGCGCGGACGCTCGTGGGCGGACGCCATGTTCCTGACGACCCGCATCTGCGGCATCTGCGCCTGCGGACACGGCACCGCGAGCCTCAAGGCGACCGAAGACGCCATGGGCTTCACGCGCTCCGAGCAGACCGAGCGTCTGCGGCGGATCGTCCTGGCGGCCGAACAACTCGAAAGCCACTGGCTGCACTGTTACTTCCTGGTGGCGCCCGACTTCTTCGGCGCGCCGAGCGTCATCCCGATGGCCAAGACCCACACCGACGTGGTGCTGCGGGCGATGCGCCTGAAGAAACTCTCCCACCACATCTGCCGCGTCCTCGTCGGCCGTCACACGCATCCCATCGGCATGGTGCCCGGCGGATACATGAAACTGCCGAGCGTCCGGACGCTGAAGGAACTGCGCGACCACGTCGCAAGTTTCGACAAGGACGTGCAGGATACGGTGGACCTGTTCGCGACGTTCGAGACCCCGGCGCTTGAGCGCGAGACCGAGTACGAATCGATCACGCATCCACAGGAGTACGCCTTCTTCGACGGCCGCCTGATGACCAGCGACGGCGATGAGGCCGACTCACACGCCTACCGTGACATCATCCACGAAGAGGTCGTCCGGCACTCCACTGCCAAGCACGTCAAGAACCGCCGCGAGAGCCTCATGGTCGGAGCCCTCGCGCGGTTCAACAACAACCACGGGCAACTGAACCCCGAGGCGAAGAACGCCGCCGAGCGCCTCGGCCTCGCCGCACCGTGCACCAACCCGTTCCACAACAACACGGCCCAGATCGTCGAGACGGTCCACTGCTACTACGACATCCTGCTCCTGCTCGATTCGCTTATCGAGGCGGGCATCGAGGACGAGAAACCGCCCCTCGAGTGGCCCGCCGGATGCGCCGGCACGGGCGTCGGCATCGTCGAAGTGCCGCGCGGCACGCTCGTCCACGAGTACGAGTACGACGAGCACGGCATCGTTACCGGCGCCAACCTCGTCATCCCGACCAATCAGAACCTGGCGAACATCGAGGCCGACTTCCGGGCTTACATCCCGCAAGTGATGGAAGAGGGGAAACGTGAGGAGGAGATCACCCACCTGCTCGAGATGCTCGTCCGTGCCTACGACCCTTGCATCTCCTGCTCGGCTCACCTCGTAAAGGTCGAGTTCAAGTAGGGGATTGAGCCGCGGGGCGGGTCGCACGGCCCGCCCCGCCTCGTTTTCGGACCCGAAAGTCCGAAGCAGCGAGGCGTTATACGTGGCCGCCGCCCCGGGGGCCACGGTTTTCTTTGCGCAGCGATGGGAAGCCGCGTGCCACGGCCGGTCCCATTCGGCAGGCTCAGGGCAGGCTTGTCCGGCCGTGCTTTTTTCGCCGCGGCCAGGCACACCGCCGCGCGGCAAGCGCCCCCTTCCGGCCGCTCAGCCCTGTTGCCAACGCATCCCAAGATGTATAATGGGCCCACGGACCCACCCCTTTCTGAAGGAGCGCGCCATGAAGCCCAAGCCCTTCCTCCCCGTTGCCGCCCTCTGTGCCGCAGCCATCGCCCTGGTGCCGGGCGACGCGCCCGCGGCCAAGGCGTCTGTGCCGCCGCCCTGCCCGCCCGCGTTTCCCGCAAGGGTGGTCGACCTCATGGATGGGGACAGTTTCGAGGTGATCTGCGGGGCCGGCACGGTCCAGGTTCGCCTCTTTGACGTCAACTGCCCTGAATTCGACGAGCCCGGCGGCGAACGCGCCAAGCGCATCACGCGCCAGACCACCCTCGGCTGGCGCGTGTGGGTTTTTCCGTCCGGGAAGCGCCCGAAGGACGCCTACGGCCGACTGCTGGTCCGCGTCTGGACGACCAAGGGGTGGCTGTCGGACGTCCTGCTCCGGATGGGCGCCGCACAACGATACGTCGATCCGGACAAGCCGTCGGCGGGGCTCGTCGGAAAGCCCAGTGCCCAAGCCCCCTCAACGCCGCGGGGCCGGGTCACCAAACCCAAATCCGGGGCCAAGAGCAACCCCATTGTTTACAGCACGAAGACCGGCTCGAAGTATCACCGGGCCGAATGCCCGCACCTGCGGCAAAGCGCGATTCCGGTCCGCCTGAGTGAGGCCAAAGCCCGCGACTTGGAACCGTGCAGCCACTGCCAGCCGCCGCAGTGAGCGCCGGTACCCCTCAAGTGAGTGCGACAGAGCACCAACGGCCTGCATTCCCCGCGTGACGGGCTACTTCGCCGCCTTTTCCTTGGCGGGTTTTTTCTCGGGCCGCGGCTTCTTCTCGGGCTTCTTCTGGAGCGCCTCGCGCTGCTCGGCCGTCAGGATGGTCTCCTCGATGGTCTTGCGGAGGTTCTTGTCGGCCTCGGCCCGTTTCTTGCGAGACTCCTTGTCATCGCCCGCGGCGGCGACGAGGTCCTTCGCCGCAGCGGCAGCGGCCTCGCGGATCTTGGCCGTCTGCGCCTCGGTCGGGTTCAGCCTCTTGTAGCGGCGCATCAGCGTCCGGTACGTCTGGAACGCCTGCCACTTCGCCCTCTGCTCGGGCGTGAGGACAGCGTAGATGGCGGCCCTGGTGTCGGCGTCGATCTTGCGGCGCCCCGCGTCGAGTGCCTTGAGGTCGTCGCGGGCCTTCTTCATGGCGTCCTTGTCGTTGGCCTCTTTGGCCTTCTTCTGGGCTTCGCGAAGGGCCTTCTGCTTTTCGCCGTTGGCCTGCTGCCAGGCGGCCTGTGCCTCTTTGCGTGCCTTGACCTTGGCCTGCAGGTCGGTTTTCTGCTGGTCCGAGAGTTCACACTCGCTGACCATGATGGCGTACTCGCCGCGCAGGGCGTCGGAGCCGCCCTTCGCCCCCTTGCCCCTGCCGGCCTTCTCGGCAGCCAGGATCGGTGAGGCCGCCAGCACCACCACCGCCAGTCCCAACAACAACCACGTGAAACGTTTCATCGCCATGTTCTCCAGACGGCCTTTGCCTCAAACGGGTCTTCGTCCTGGGGCCGCGCGGTGCGAAGACCTCCTCCCCGACCCGCCGGACCTGCGCCGGCCTGGTCTGCGGATGGTTGATCGAACACGTAATGACGTATTATGTTCCGTACGCCCTTCGGCCTGCAACGAAAAAACGCCGGCGGTTTTGCCGCTCGACAGGCCCGTCCCCCCGGCCGATAATAGCGAAGGCACACGTGGGGGAATTACCGGGTTCAGACCGGGGAGCGGACCATGGCGAAAACCGACGTCAGCCGCATCGGTATCCTCACCGGCGGGGGCGATTGCCCGGGACTCAACGCCGTCATCCGGGCCGTCGCCAAGACACTCATGCACGAGCAGGGAGCCGAGATCGTCGGCTTCCTCGACGGCTACGACGGCCTGGTGACCGACCGCACCATCCCCATCGAGTGGGAAACCGTCTCGAACATCCTGACGCAGGGCGGCACAATCCTCGGCACCAGCAACACCGCCAACCCGTTCCAGTGGGCCGAGAAGCAGGGCGATGAGATCGTCACCACGGACCGAAGCGACCAGGCCCTGGCCGTTCTCAGCAAGCACCGCCTCGACGGGCTCGTCGTCATCGGCGGCGACGGGTCGATGACCATCGCCGGCGAACTCGCCAAACGCGGCGTCTCCATCGTCGGCGTCCCGAAAACGATCGACAACGACGTGCCGGGCACGGAGCGGACGTTCGGCTTCCAGTCGGCCGTCGCCGTGGCGACTGACGCCCTCGACCGTCTGCACACGACCGCCAGCGCGCATCACCGCGTGATGGTGGCCGAGGTCATGGGCCGCTACGCCGGTTGGCTGGCCCTGCACGCCGGCATCGCCGGCGGGGCCGACGTCATCCTCATTCCCGAGATCCCGTTCGACTGGAACGCCGTCTTCGAGGCCTGCCTCCGCCGCGCCCGGAAGGGCAAACGGTTCAGCATCATCTGCGTGGCCGAGGGCGCGCGGCCGGAAGGCGGAAAGATGGTCGTCCGACGCCGCGTCGAAGGCAGCCCGGACCCCGTTCGTCTGGGCGGCATCGGTCGGCTGGTGACCGGCACCATCGAGCAGAACACCGGCATCGTGTCCCGCGCGACCATCCTGGGGTACGTCCAGCGCGGCGGCAGTCCGTGCCCGTTCGACCGGGTCTTTGCGACGAGTTTGGGGTACAAGGCGGCCCAACTGGTGGCCGACGGGAATTGGGGCCGCATGGCATCCTGGCAGAACGGCCGCCTGACCGACACAGGGCTCGAGGACGTCGCCGGCGGCAGCCGCACGGTGCCCCTCGACCATCCGCTGCTCGCCGTGGCGCGCTCCGTCGGCACGAGTTTCGGCGAGTGAGCGCTCCTGCCGTTAGGGGGCCGGCGTGGCGGGGTCCGACCGCGTGCGGAAGTAGAAGTCGGCATGGGTGGCGCCCGAGGGGCTCGCCGCCCGGACCGACCAGCGATACCACGTGTTGGCTTTCAGTTGCTTCATGTCCGTCACCTCGTCCGTCACGACACAGCCGGGCGGCGGCTCCCAGGGGTCGAAGCCGTTCGGGCTCTTCGTGTGCAAGCCGCTCGCAAAGGCCACCCGTTTCGGACCGCCCTGGTCCCGGATGGGCTGGTCGCCGTCGCCGGCCTCGGCCAGCGTGAACGAGACGAGCGCCGGGCTGGCGACCTTCGGCGGCAGTTTCCAACTGAACGTCGACCGGCGCGTCACCTGCTCGGCCATGTCGCGCGGTTGCAGGGCGACGATGTTCTCTTGGGTTGGCGGCGGCGCCTCGGCCATACGGCCCGGATGGGGCGGCGCCTCGGGCGGGCCGGAGTCGCAACCCATCACCAGGATAGCGGCGGCGAGCACCACGGCGGCAGGGCATCGGTTCATGCGGGAATCCTTTTCCAGTCTGTGAGGTCCGGGCCGCGTTCGATACGGCGATACAGCGTGTCGCGTTCGGCCGGCTCGCACCCTGCCCCGCGCACCAGGGCCACGAGGTCGGCGATGGTCAGGCGCTCGGGCGTCCGGGCGCCGGCCGCGTGCGTAATCTCTTCGCGGATGACCGTGCCGTCGATGTCGTCGGCCCCGAACCGAAGCGCCACCTGCGCCAGGTCCGGCCCGAGCATGATCCAGAATGCCTTGATGTGCGGCACGTTGTCAAGCAGGAGGCGTGCGACGGCCATCGTCTTCAGGTCGTCCACGGCGGTCGGCCCCGGCAGATCCTCGAAGCCGGTGCCGCTCGGGTGGAACGGCAGCGGAATGAACGCCTGGACGCCGCCGCCCGCGTCCTGAAGGGTCCTGAGCGCCAGCAGGTGGTCCACCCGGTGCGCGGGCGACTCGACGTGGCCGTACAGCATGGTCGCGTTTGTGGGGATGCCCAGGCGGTGGGCCTGGCGTTGGACGTTGAGCCACTCGGCGCCTGAGATTTTGTTCGGGCAGATGCGTCGGCGGACATCCGGGTCGAAGATCTCCGCCCCGCCGCCGGGCGTGCCGGAGAGACCCGCTTCTTTCAGCCGCACGAGGGTCTCGGCAACCGTGAGGCCGGATTGCTTCGCGGCGTGGGCCACCTCGACGGCCGTCAGCGCCTGGATACACACCTCGGGGAACGCCTGGTGCAGCCGGCCTACCATCTCAAGGTAGTAGTCGAGGCCGACGTCCGGGTGCAGGCCGCCGACGATGTGGATTTCGGTTGCCCCGGCCTCGACGTCGGGCGCGGCCCGCTCGAGGACTTCGTCAACCGTCAGCAGATAACCTTTCTCATCTTGCGGATCGGCCCGGAAGGCGCACAACGGGCACTGGTTCACGCAGCAGTTCGTGTAGTTGACGTGTGTGTTGACGCAGTACCAGGTGGTCAGGCCGTGCATGGCTTGCCGCACGCGGTCGGCCAGTGCGCCGACGGCCACGAGATCGTTCGCCTCGAACAGCGCGAGGCCGTCGTCGCGGTCCAGCCGCTCGCCGGCCGCCACCTTCGCTTCGATGCGTGCCAGGTCGCTCATACGAACACCCGCACCCGGAGCCCCACGATCACGTCCAGGACGACCCCCACGAGCCACATCATACTCACCAGCGCGTTGGCGGGAAACAGCGCGGTCGCAATCTGCTCGGGGCTGGCGCGACGGGCGCGGATGTGCTGAAACGCAAGTTCCACACCGATGGCCGCCAGCGCCGCCAGGCTCCCCAGCCCCAGCCACCCGAGCCGTGGCTGCCCGTGGTCCATCAGGGCTACCGGCGCCAGCAGAAGCATTGCCACGACGTGCGACGCCAGGGCAACCTTCAGGGCGCCCGCCCGACCCAGCCGCGCCGCCGCGCTGTGCAGCCCCTGCCGCCGATCCACCTCCACGTCCTGAAGCGCGTACAGGATGTCGAACCCGGCCGTCCAGAACAGGACCCCCGCGCCGATCATAAGCGGCGCGACCGACACGGTGCCGCGAAGCGCGACCCACACCCCCACCGGCGACAGGCCCAGGGCAAGGCCCAGGGTCCAGTGCGTCAGCCACGTCAGCCGCTTGGTCCACGAGTAGCCGACGAGGACCACGAGAAACACCGGCGCCAGAAGCCCCGGCCACCTGTTCTGCCGCAGTGGGACGAACAGCCACGCCAGGCCGATGAATGCCGCGCCGCTCAGAATCGTCAGCACCAGGGCCGTGCGGCGCGAGAGTCGTCCCGCCGGAATGGCACGGTCGGCCGTGCGCGGGTTGCGGGCGTCGAGCGAGGCGTCGGCTACGCGGTTCATGCCCATCGCCGCCGTCCGGGCCGCCACCATGCACGCTGCCAGCAGTGCGAGCGACCACCCGTCCGGATAGGGCGGCTCGGCCAGAAGTGCGGCGCCCAGCGCGAACGGCAGTGCGAACAGGCTGTGACTGAGGCGTATCGTCCGGCCGAATTCGAGGAGTTGGCTCGCTAGAGGAGGTCGCATCCCGGCCACCGAACGTCAAGGTCGTGCGCAATGCCCAGCCGGTCGAGCACTTTGGCGACGACGAAATCCACCACGTCTCCCACGGACCGCGGATGATGGTAGAAGCCCGGCATGGCGGGCATCACGACGGCCCCGGCCCCGGCGAGGCGGGCCATGTTCTCCAGGTCGATCGGCGTCACGGGCATTTCACGCGGCACGACAACCAGCGGCCGGCCTTCTTTGAGGGCAACCTGCGCCGCCCGCTGAAGCAGGTTCTGCGCGAGACCGTGCGACAGGGCCGCCAGCGTGTTCATCGAGCAGGGGATGACGACCGCCGCTTCGGCCCGGAACGACCCTGAAGCGGGAGGCGCGCTCAGGGTCTCGGCCGGCCGGTACGTCACGCCCGCAAGGATGTCGTGCGGCCACAGGCTTGCCAGGTCCGGTTCCTCGGGCGTCCCGGTCATGCCCGCCTCGTCGGCCAGGACGAGTCGGCCCGCCGCCGTCACGATCAGGTCCACGTGCCGACCGGCCCGCACGGCGCACTCGACGAGACGCACGGCGTACGGCGTACCGCTGGCGCCGGTGACGCCGACGATCAGCGTACGGGCGCTCTCCACGGGCGAGTCGCCGTGGCGACCGGCGCGATCAGCGGTCGGCGTCGGGGCTCCGGAGTTGGGCCTGGACATAGACGAGTTCCTTCTCGACTCGGTCTTCGAGGGCCGCCACGTAAAAGTCTTCGGCCTTGCGCTTCTTGCGCGCGAGGAGGTTTTTCTGTGCGGCCAGCAGGTGCGCCCCGGCTTCGCGCATGGCGCCGGGATCGGAGGCGGCTTGGGCGAAGAGGCCCTGTGCAGCCTTCACGTGCGCCAGCAGTGCGCCGTCGGTGCCGGGCCACCTGGTGGCGACCTCCGCCAGGCCCTGGATCCGCTTGGCGTCGTCGGCCTCGAACATCGCCAGGTCGTACGCGACGTTGTCGGCCAGCGTGCCGTTCGGGTCGGCGTCGCGGGCCGCAAGCAGCGCCTCGCGGTACGGGTTGGTTCCCTTGATGCCGAGGGCAACGAAATACAGGGCGAGCGCACGGGCGCTCTCTGCGGTGGCCTGCCGGTTGTCGGCCAGAAGGGCCAGCCGCATCAGCACGTCCTGTCGGACGGCGGCCAGACGGTCGGCCATCTCTCTGGTCCGCAGGTCGCGTCCGACCGAGAACAGGTCCCAGATGATGTTGAAGTCGGCGAGCGGATCTTCGGAAGGCGACTCAAGCGCAGCCGTCTGGGCGAGCGCGTCGCCGTAGAGTGTCTCGGCCTGGTCGAACAGCCCTTGCCGCCCCGCCGAATCGCCGAGGTGCCGCCGCGCCTCGGCCGCCCAGGGACTGTCCGGATGGGCCTCCAGCAGTTCTTTCCAGACCTTCTCGGCCGGCGGCGCACCTGCTTCGGGGCCGGCGGCGTCCGGCGTCTTCTCAAGGTTCCTCGCGAGGCGGGCCCGAACCTGGTCCGCGCGCGGGCTGCCCGGGTGGCGACGCAGGAACTCACGCAGCCGCCCGGTCTCGGACCAGCCCGCCTCGGCCAACGGACCCACAGGCTGCCCCTCTGCCAGGACCATGCCGTAGCGGATCTCGTCGATGCCGACCAGCGCCAGCAGCGCCAGCACGGGCGCGGCCGTCAGGACCGTCAACAGAACGCCCGGCCACCGGATGTGCCAACGGTCGGCCCACCCGATGCCAACGACCACGGCGCACGCGGCCGCCGCCGTCACGGCGCCCATGACGGGCGGCAGGTACGCCAGCGAGCGAAGGCCGGGAGGGAACCCCCGGCCGGCCTGGGCGAGCAGGACCGGCTCCGCCACGGTCGCCGCGGCGACCGTGGCGCCCTTGCTGAAGTCCGTCAGCGCCGTGGCGACGAACCAGTAGATGATAATCGGCACCAGACCCAGCAGGGCGCTCGAGAGTTTGCTCCGCAGCCTGAGCGTGTGCCCGGCGGCGATCCAGACGCCCAGCGCTATGGCCCCCGCGAAGACCACGCTCGGACCGAACGCCGCAACCACCAGGGTCAGCAACCAACCGCCGCGCTTCCCGTACATCATCCCCGTCAGGATCGGCGCGGCGGCCAGCATCGCCAGCCATCCACCCAGGACGAGGCCGTACGCCGGACGGTCCACCATCGAAACCGGCCACGTGGCCCAGGCCCCCAGATCGACCTGCGGCCGGACAAACAGGTCCACGTGGCCCGTCAGCACGTACCGGAGTGTCCAGGCCAGGCCGCCCGTCACCAGTACCGCGAGACCCAGGTACACGTTGGCCTCGGGCAGGTACGCCCGACCACAGCGGTCGCAGACCTCGTCGCCGACGTCGGTTTCGTAAAAGAAACACTTGGCACAGTGCATGGTCGGTAATCGTTTCAGGCCGGTTTTCGCGCGGCGAAGACCGACGCGATGCCGCCGGCCCGTCCGGGCCCGTACGGGGGCAGCGGCTCGGTTTGCACGGTTTCGAACCCGGCCGCACACATCGCCCCGGCCGTCGTCTTGGTGGGCCCGAGGGCCTCGACCGACCTGGCGAGATACCGGTATCCCTCTCCGCCACCCCCCGAGAGCCATCCACCTAGCCTAGGGAGTATGTGCCGGAAGTAAAGGCTAAACGCGCGCGCCACGAACCCTCGCCCCTCCGGCATGTGGAACTCAAGGATGATGATGCGGCCCCCGGGCCGCAGGACACGGATCATTTCGCAGAGGCCGCGAACCGGGTCCGCTAAGTTCCGAAAACCGAAGGCACAGGTGATCGCGTCGGCGGACTCGTCGGCCAAAGGGAGGTCAAGGGCGTCGGCCTCCAGCAATCCCACGCGACCCGCGAGGCCCGCCCGCCTGAATTTGCGCTGAGCCCGCAAGAGCATCGGTCGGGAAAAGTCGCACGCGATGACGCGCACCGCCGGCGACCGCCGCAGCATCGCCATCGCCAGGTCGCCCGTGCCGGCGCAGACGTCCACCACGAGCGGCGAGGGCGTGCGGCGCGTGGGTGCCACCCTGGCACGGCTACGGCTCGTGCCGTGGCCGGCTGGCGGCTTGTCCGCCAGTGCGCTGGAGCGGCCGCGGCGGGGCAGGGCTAACGCTGCCGCACGCTGACGCCAGCGGTGGTCGAGGCCGGCCGACAGAAGATGGTTCAGCAGGTCGTACCGGCGGGCGACCACGCCGAACACCTGGCGTATGTACCGGGCGTGGTCGGCCGCGTGATGCGCTTCGTCACGAGTCATGGTCGTCGAACCCGTACTCCCGCCACCGCCGCGTGACGCGGTCCGTCACTTCGGGGTCGGGCGTGATGGGGTCGGGCCAGGGCCGAGGGCCGGCCTCTTCGGGCAGTTTGCTGGTGGCGTCGATGCCGAGTTTGCCCGGCGGGCCGAGTGCGGGAGCGGCGTGGTCCAGGACGTCGGCCGGGCCGGTCGTGACGACCACGTCGCGCCGCGGGTCGGCCTCGGCCCCGACGCGCCAGAGCACCTCCTCGGCGTCCTGGACGTTCACGGTCTCGTCCACGACCACGAGGAACTTCGTGCAGGCCATCTGGCCGAGGCCCCACAGGGCGTGCATCACCTTGCGGGCCTGCCACGGATGCGTCTTCCTGATACTGACGAATGCCCAGTTGTGGAACACGCCGAACAGCGGCAGGGCGAGGTCCACGACCTCGGGCACGACCATACGGATGACCGGCAGAAACAGCCGCTCAGTCGCCTTCGCCAGGTAGCAGTCCTCCTTCGGGAACCGGCCGACCACGGTCGTCGGGTAAATCGCGTCGGCCCGGTGCGTGATGGCCGTGACGCGCATGACCGGGTATCGGTCGGCCGGCGTGTAGTAGCCGGTGTGGTCGCCGAACGGCCCTTCGAGTGCGGTCTCGTTGGGGTCCACGGTGCCCTCGATGACGATCTCGGCATCCGCCGGAACGTCAACCGGCACCGTCACGCCGCGCACCAGCCGCACCGGTTCGCCCCGCAGGATTCCCGCCAGCACGAGTTCGTCCATGCCGTAGGGCAGCGGCGCGGTGGCGGCGTAGGTGAGGACGGGGTCGCCGCCGAGGGCGACGGCCACGGGCATTCCCGGCGCGGAGAGCCCCCGCTCGGACCAGGCCCGGAAGTTGCGCGCGCCGTCGTGGTCGCGGTGCCAGTGCATGCCCAGGCGCCGCGGGCCGAAGACCTGCATCCGGTACATGCCGACGTTACGGTTGGCCCCGTCCGGGTCGGTCGTGATCACCTGGCCGAGCGTGATGAACGGCCCGCCGTCGCCGGGCTGGCACGTCAGGATCGGCAGGCGGCCGAGGTCGGCATCGTCGGTATGGACAACCTGATGGCAGGACCCGGAGCGGACGGTCTTCGGCCCTGCGCCGGCTGCTTTCAGGAACCGCGGTGCGGCCTTGATCTTCTCCAGCAGCCCCGCACGGGCGCCGGGAGGGCGAAAGAGGCCGGCCAACTCGGCGGCGATCTCGTCAAGGTCCTCGCCTCCGAGCGCCCACGCCATTCGCTGCATCGACGCGAAGGCGCCGACCAGAACGGGCATGTTGTGACCTGCCACGTTCTCGAACAGGGCGGCGGGGCCGCCGCAGGCCACGAGGCGCGAGGCGATCTCGCCGATCTCCAGATGCGCTGAAACCTCGGCCGCCACGCGACGCAGGTGCCCCGCCGCCTCCAGCCGCGAGATGAATTGTCGCATGTCTCGGCCAGCCATAACGCCAACCTCGCCTTGGCCCACGAACGCCGTGCCATCGGACCCCTGAACTCTCGTCGATGCCTTGCGATACCCGCGGGTCACTTGCTCGTCGCGGCGCGCTCCTCGGCGGCCGGCACCACGAGCGGCCGCTTGATCTCGGGTTCTTTTTCGCCGATGCGACGAATCAGTTGCAGCAGCACGTTTCGCCGGATGAACACGTCGTAGGCGAAGTCATGCGGAAGGACGTAACTGACTTGTTGCTCGGCGAACTGGCCGCCGACGATGCGGCCGGTGTAGTGCATCAGAGGCAGTTTGCCCTGGTCAAGGCTCACCGACAGGTCCACGCCCAGTTTGTACGAGGTTCGCCCGTCGGGATGGGTGACGCCGAAGATGTAGAGGTCGTAGGCCTTCCCGTCGAAGAGCATCCGGTTGTCGGCGTCGCCGTTCGGCTTGTTCTCAAACAGGTTGCTCATCCGGTTGAAACGGTACCGCGTCAGTTTCAGGCCCGGCAGCAGCCGCGTGATGTACTCGGGCGCGGCCGGGCCCTCAAGGAGTCCATCCGTCAGGACGGTCTCGCCCCGGCCGATCGTGCGTGCCCCTTTCTTGAGCCGCCGGGTGATCGCCGCACGCGTGCTGAGCGTTCCAAAGACCTGCATCCCGGGGAACGTCGAGTCGATGAAGGGTTTGAGGTTCTCGGCCATCTTGAGGTCGCGCGCATCGTAGGCCACCGACAGCACGGGCACGTCGTGACGGAAGTCGAGGACCATCTCGCCGCCGACGGTGCCTTCGTTCAGCGCACAGGTGAACCGCGGCATGACGAACCGGCCGCCGGCCAGCCGCCCCTCGGCCGTCAGGTCCGTCAGGTCGTACCGGACTTTCCACTCCGGGATGACGAGACCGACGCGGTCGAGTTTGATCTCGACCGACATCTGTGCCCGCGCAAGCAGCCGCTGAAGCCGCCGCGCGAGGCGGTCCGAGAGTGGCCGGCCGGGCCGCCTGGCTTCGCCGCCGGCCGGCCTGGCGTCTTTCCGGGCCGCCAGGTGTTCGGCCGTCCGGCGTATCATCTCCTGGGCCTCGTCGAGATCCAGGGCCTTGCCGCGCACCAGCAGTGACCCCGTCGGGTCGTCATTCGGCTGGGCGATGTAGGCGACGAGCGTCACGTCCGACCCGCCGACCACCAGGTTCAGCCCGTCGCCGGTCTTGAGGCGTTGGTTGTTGTAATCGATCGGGCCATCGAGGCGCACCGTCTTGCCGAGCCATTCGATGCGGGCTTTGTCGAACGTGAGTCGGCATGATTCCAGTTCCGCGGCCTTCGCGTCGGCGGCGGCCTTGATGTCGAGCGTCACGGCGCCGCTGGGCTTCAGGTCGGCCAGATGCGCCGGCAGCAGCGACGCGACAAGGTGCGAGTCGGGCACGCGGCCACGGACACGAAGCGACCACGCCGTCGGCCGGTCGAGCAGGATCAGCCGCGGGTCGTCGAACAGGACCCGGCCCTCGGCCGAGGCGGTGGCATCGGCGAGGTTCAGTTCAAGGCGGTCCACGATCACCTCACCGGGGACCTCGCCGTATCGGACGTCGAGGCCGACGGTGGCCTCGGTGCCTGCCGGCTTGAGGACGGCCGGCCGGTCGCTGCCGCCTGCGTCGGCCCTTGCGGCGCCGGAGGCTGAGATGCGGCAATCGGTGGCGCTGGCGTCGAGACGGACGCGGCCGCGGGTCGGCGTCCCGGAGAAGGCGAGCGACCAGGCGGTCGGCCCATCGAGCCGGCACCGGGCGTAGAGCGGTTCCAGCCACGGCAGCGACCGGCGCAGCGCCGGGGTGTGGGTCCAGTCGGCGCGGACGTTGAGGTTGGCCTCCTCGAGCATGGCGGCAACGAGGGCCGCGCCGCGCAGCGGTGAGACCAGACCCGCCTGGTTGAGCCGCACCCATCCGTCGGCCCGGGCCACCGAGTCGCCGAGTTGCGCCTTGAAGGTCGTTACGTTGACCGTGATGGGTTCTTGCGGCGCGGGTGTGAACTCGGTTTCGAGGTTGACGGTCAACGTCTGCCCGGCGGGTTTCTTGAGGTAAGGCCCGAAGTCGAGGTCGGCGTGCGTCAGGTCCAGGCCGCCGCTCACCTGAAGCGTTTGCCGCTGCTTGGCCAGGGTGAGATTTCCCTCGGCGCGCCCGGCGGCGTGGTAGCCCTTGAGGCTGCGTTTGAGCAGGGGCGAGAGGTCGGCCGCCTTGGCCAGGTCGGAGACCTGTGCCCGGATGTCCAGCGTCGATGTCAACAGCAGCGTCACCTTGACGGCCGCGGTCGATTTGGGCGTTGTGTCCGGCCTGTCGGTGTCTGCCGGATGGGTCTGGTGCGGCTCCGCGTCGGACGTCACGTCGAGCCACTTCAGATCCAGCAGGCCCTTGCCCCGTGCTGCGAGGCGTGCGCCTGGCAGTTCGACGGCGGCCTCGGCCTCCACTTCGTTCCACTTGCCGGTATGCCAGAGACTTGCGACAGAGAGCGACGCCGGCAACCCGGCCGGTTTGGCGAAGTAGTCCTGTATCCGGATAGCCATCTGTTCGAGGTCGGCTTTCATCTGGTTGCGGAGGCGGCCCTCCGCCAGGTCGGCCTCGACGTTGAAGGTGGCCTCGCCGACAAGCGGCGGGTCCTTGGCGAATCTATCCGGCGCAACGATCGCCCCGAGGGCCTCGATCCCTGAGACGCGCAGCGTGCCCTCGAACCGGCCGACCGGATGCTCGCCTTGCTTTTGGGGCCAGTCGATGCGGGCCGAGCCGCTCCACTGGAGCGATCCCTTGCCGAGGTCGATCTTCAGCCGTCGGACGTCGGACCGGCGCGCGTCGGGCACCAGGTCGATCAGGGCGTCGAACGTGGCGGGCATGCCGCCGGGCTTGTGGGTCCAAACGGGGCCGGCGAGCATCATGGCCGTCAGGTCGCCGCGGACCTTGGCGGTCCAGGTCGGCGGCGCGTCGGCCATACGGTCCGAAGTCAGGACCCGTACCGGGCCCGGATGGGGCGGCACGTCGGCGGCCTCGGCCGGGGCACACGTCAGATCCAGCGTCAACGGCCCGGCTGCACGTAGTTTCCCCAGCCGAGCGCCCAGCGCCGGCAGGAGTGCAAGCAGCGCCTTGGCGTCGTGGATGTCGGCGTGAACGGTCAGGTCGGCCCCGGCCAGCCGACGGCCGACGTCTGCCTGTGCGCCCTGCGGGGCAGCCTTCAGGAGCGGCGCCAGTGGCAGGTGCCCGCTGGCGCGGATACAGCCGGCATCGGCCTCCAGTTCGAGTCGCGTGATGTCGGCCTCGGCCAGGTCGGACCCGCACGTGGCATCCACCTTCAGCAGCAGCCTCTGGCGTTCCTCCTTGTGCAGCACGCCCTCGCAGACCATGAGCGTGTCGGTCAGGTCGGCCCAGCCTGTCAGTCGTGGGCCTTTGGCGGTCGTTTTCACGTTCAGGCTCACTCTGGCCTTGCCGCCGATGCGATCGAACCGTTTGGCCAGACCGCCCATCGGCTCGATGCTTTGCAGCAAGGCGACCCACGCGACCACGCCTTCGGCTTGAAGGTCGGCGTGGCGGATGGTCCACGGCGCTTCGCCTGGGTCGGCGTCTCCTTGCGGAGCCGACCGTTCGATGCGGACCTCGCCGGAGGCTTTCAGGTCGATGCCGGGCGCGGAGAACTTGGCCAGGCTGACCGTCAGTGGCGCCCCGGATGACGCCCGACGCAACTGGAACCCGAGGATGGCCTGTGGGATCGTCACCGCGCGGGCCGCCAGCGTCAGGTCGGTGGCCTGGACGGCCCCCTCGGCGGTCCAGGCGTCGCCGCTGAAGGAGGCGGACATGCGGCCGGACGTGCGGCCGAAGATGCCGATCAGAGGGGGCCAGAGTTCCGCGACGGCCGCCACCTCGGGCCAGCCGACGTCCGTCCATTCGGCCTTGAAACTGCCGGGAACGTTCGCCTCGCCCCCGAACTCAAGCCGGTCCAGGTTGGCCGTCAGCACGAGGTGGCCCGGTTTGTTTGTCTCGGATGCCGTGTCCCCCCCCCTACCCAGTATGGGTCTGTACGGACGGGCTGTATGGTCGGCCGCGGGTTCGCCCAGATCGGCCGAGAAACTGATGTATCCGCGCCCGATGCTGGCGAGTTCGCCGATGCTGGCGTGGACGTTTCGCAGCGTCAGGCGTCGCCCGACTCGGCGGTTCTCGAAATGGACGGTTGCGCCGCTGACTTGGATGGAGTTGATCTTCAGGTGCTCGCGGCCGGCGAGGTCCTCGATGTTAAGCCGTCCCTGGGCGTCGAGGATGAGCCAGAGCTGAAGACCTTCGACGCGGACGGCTTTCAGGGGCACGTCGCGGCCGGCGGCGGACCGGGCGGCGTCGAGCGGGCCGAGTTGGACCGTCAGACGGTCGGCGGTCGCCAGGTACCCGTCGCCTTCGCGCCGGCCGATTCGCACACCGGTGGCCGTCAGGCCGTCGCCCCACGCCAGGTGAGCCGATTCAACCGTGACAGGCCGCCCGAGACGCTCGGTCAGGATGGCTGTCACTTGCCGCCGGACGGCCGTATCCGGCAGGAGGTCCGGCAGGGCGATGAGCGTCACGACGACCAGCGCCGCCGCGCAGACGAGGACCCAGGCGGTCCGTTTCCAGGACCAGCGGCGGCGCCTTCGTTTGACGGGTTCGTCGGTCATGCGGCCGGGGCCTCGCGGGTTCCGTCCATACTCTACGCACCCGCGCGGCCCGTACGGGCCGCGCAGGTGCCCAGGTTACCGGTTTCGGTCGCCGGATTCCAGATGTCAGATGAGAAGGTGTGCGACCTCTGTGGCGCGGAGCGACCTGCGGCCGGCCAGTTCCTCCGGCGCGGGCGAGGTCAGAAAGACGCCCCATCCGCGGCCATCGTCGAGCACGAGCCCGTGCGAGCCGCGCACTCGCTCCGCCGAGAGCGGAATCGCCTTCGTCTCCGGATCCACAAACAGTTCCGCCGGGTCGAAACCCGGTTTGGCGTGGATGTCCACGGTCCGCGCAAACGGCGGCGCGTTGGCGTCGTCGAGCCACCAGTAGTAGACGAAGTGGGCGTCGGGCTCGGCGAGCGCAACCAGTTCGCCGCTTCGCGGATGGTCCAGACCGCGCTGGCCCATCTCGGTGCGGTCGAGTACGTCCGCCACACCGTCGAGACGCTTGAGCAGCCGTTTGACCTTCCGAACATCAGCGGCCAGGTCTGCGGTCCGCGGGAAGTAGATGTGAGCCACCTGGTTATCGACCATGGCGAAGGCCCGCGAATCGCCCGGGTGCAGGTACTCGGCCCCGTTCACCTCGCGTATCGCCGTCAGCCCCGCCTCTCGCAGCGCCCGGTTCGGGGCGACCGTTCGGCCGACGGGCAGGAACGAGTACTCCGAGAGGACGATGGCGCGGCCCCCGTCTTCCTCGGCGGCGGCGATGAGAGGAGCAACGAGAGGCTCGAGTTGGCGCGCGGCCGCACGGTGCTGGTCCGACTCCGGTCCGTCCCGATGGCCGCTGTAGTCGAGGTGCGGCAGGTAGGTGAGAAGAAGATCGGGTCGCTCGTCGTGCCACACCTGTAGCGACGCGTCGGCGATCCAGCGGCTTGCCTCGACGCTCGCCATCGGGCCCCAGTAATGCATCAGGTTGAACGGGCCGCGCGGTTTGCCCGTCCCCAGCGCCGACTCTCCTGCGACGAGACGTCCGTACAGGTCGGCCGGCCGCGAGTAGCAGTCCTGAACCAGTTCCCCGCCCGGGCCGTGGACCGGCTTGGGCGTCAAGAGGACGTCGGCCGAGCCGTAAAGGCTCTGCTGCCAGAACAGGACCGCGGTCTTTGGTCTTCGATTTGAGATGTGAGATCCGCGATCGCCGATCGCCAGTTCCCAGACGCGCGGGGCAGTCACGAGGTTGGCCGACTGTTCCCAGAACCGCACTTCGGCCGTGTCGAAGAAGTAGAGGCCGCTGGCGATGATGCCGTGCCGCGCGGGCGGCTGGCCGGTCGTCAGCGTCGCCTGCATCGTGCAGGTGACGGCCGGGAGGACCGGTTCGAGGTCGACGCAAGTGCCGCGCGCCGCCAGCGACACCAGCGACGGGACCGCGTCGATGAGATTCTTGCTCAGCCCGGCGACATTGATAACCATGGTTCGCGGCATGGTTCAGCCCTCTTGGCGTGGGCGGCGCGCCAAGCCAGGGACGATGCCCCGACGCTCCCTGCGTCGGGCTCGGCGCCGGCCTTGCGGCAGAGCATGTCCCAGACGCTCAGGCCCTTGCCGTCGTCGCGTGCCGCCCCCTTCGATCTGGTAAGAGGCCGCCGCCAGCCCGGCCGGATAGTACCAGACGCCGGTGCAAATGGAAAGGGCCGCCGCGTAATCGGCTTGCCGGAGGCCCGCAGGCGTGGTAGAAAGGTTCGTAAGAGCAAATAGGATCGGGGGGTAACCCGATGGGAATCAAGGAGAAGATCCGCATCCTTCAGGGCGACTTGACGGAACAGGCGGTGGATGCCATCGTCAACGCTGCCAACTCTCGATTGCAACTCGGCGGCGGCGTGGCCGGGGCCATCCGCCGACGCGGCGGCATGAGCATCCAGGATGAGTGCGACACGATCGGCGCCATCCCGCTCGGCGAGGCCGCCGTCACCGGCGCCGGACAACTCAAGGCACGCTACGTCATCCATGCCGCCAGCATGAGACTGGGCCAGGCCACCAGCGAAGAGAACCTCCGCCTCTCGACCCGCAACAGCCTTCTGCGGGCCAGCGAGAAGGGCCTGCGGTCGGTCGCCTTTCCCGCCGTCGGGACGGGTATCGCGGGGTTTCCGATGCGGCGGTGCGCCGAGGTGATGCTCGAGGAGGCGGCCGAGCACCTCCGCGGCGAAACGAGCGTCGAAGACGTGCGGTTCGTCCTCTACGATTCCGCTGCGTATCAGACCTTCCGCGAGGTCCTTGAGGCCATGCCGGAGTGATCCCTCAACCCAGCGTCAGCGTTCTCTATGAGGCGGCTGCGTCCCGCGCGGCCGGGTCGGGCCCCGTTTGCGACGGTTCCGCCGGCTTCGGCTGCTGCGACGACTCGGGTTTCGGCGGTTCCGGCGACGGGGGTTCCACCCCGGAGATTGCATAGACGCGCTTGTCCTGGCTGCCGATGTAAACCACGCCGCCGGCCACGGCAGGCGAGGAGTGGATGTCCTTGCCGGTCCGGAACTTCCACTTGAGTTCGCCCGTCCTCGCGTCGAGGGCGTAGAGGTGGTCGTCCTCGCTGCCGACGTAGACCATGCCGCCTGCGACGGCAGGCGAGGAGCGGATGTCGTCTTCGGTCCGGAACCGCCAGGCGATCTGGCCGGCGGCCACGTCGATGGCGTACAGATAGTCGTCGTTGCTGCCGACGTAGAGCAGCCCGTTGGCGTAGGCGGGGGAGGAGCGGATGTCGTCGTCGGCCTTGAACAGTCCCTGCTGCGTGCCCGTGGCGGCGTCCAGGGCGTACAGGTTCCCCCCGTTGTCGCCTACGTAAACGACGCCATCGACGACGGTGGCGGAACTCTCGATGGCCTTGTCGGCCTTGAACCCCCACCGCTGGATGCCGGCCTGGGTGTCCACGGCGAAGAAATCCCCGCCGGTGTCGCCGACAAAGACCAGCCCCTGGGCGACGGCCGGACTGGCCTTGATGCCTTTCCTTACCGTTACGCGCCACCGTTCGACGCCGGTCGAGGCGTCCACGGCGTAAAGGCTCTTGTCGTCGCTGCCGAAATAGACGATCCCGCCCGCCACGGTGGGCGAGGAGTTGATGTCGTCATCGGCCTTGAACCGCCACCGCTCGGTGCCCGCGCGGGCGTCGATGGCGTAGAGGTACCCGTCGTCGCATCCGACGTACACGACGCCTCCGACGACGGCCGGAGAGGAGGAAACGTCCTTGTTCGTTCGGAACCGCCATCGTTCGACGCCGCTCTGCGCGTCGGCGGCGTACAGGTGGTCGTCGTTGCAGCCGAAAAAGACGAGCCCATCGGCCACGACGGGCGACGATTCAACCTTATCGTCGGTCCGGAACCCCCACAACTGCCGGTGCATCCGGGCAATGGGCGGCGAGTCGTAGCGACCGGTGTGGGCCGCGTCGGCACGGAACATCGCGGGGCGACCCCCGGCGGGCTCAGCAGCCGGCCCTTTCGTGGACAGCGCCGCCAGAACCACAGCGGCAGCCGTCATGGTTAGGACGCGTTTCATCGGCGGTCCCCTTACGCTTCCCATATTCAGGTTAGGCCGAGCGAGCGGCAAAAGGAAGCCGAAAGTCCGAGGTTCGGGGCTCAAAGTCCGCAAAGCGACCCCATGGGACGCCTTCGCAGCGGCCTCGAAACCGGACAATTCTACTTTGCACCGACCGGACGTAGCTGTTTAGCGTGCTCTCGAAGCGATGTCATTTCGACCGAGGCCGTACGGCCGAGCGGAGAAATCTCGTCGTCCGGACACGGATAACGGCGAGATTCCTCGACTCGCTTCGCTCGCTCGGAATGACACGCTAAACACGTACGACCGGACATCATCGCGTTGCTGCGACAGAATGTCATTTTAGACTTCCGCTCTTTGTGCGCCGTGGTTAGACTTGCGGCGACCGTATAATATTCGGACAACCGGCACGGGAGACGCCAGTTATGCAGACGAGGAAGTTGGCGATTGCACTTGCGGCAGGCATCTGGGCGATGGGCTTGGCGGTTGGCCCGCAGGCGGCGGGCGCCGCTTCCAGGAGCGGGCGGCCGAGCCAGCACGTGCCGCACGTTTACGGTGAGGGCGTACTTTTTGCCTTCTCGGGCCTCGACGGCAAGACGAGTTCGACATCGCCGGTTGTGGCCGGCACGGTGGGCGATGGCATCGGGCTGAGATTCCATCTGCCGCAGAACCCGATCCTGAGGGTCTTCCTGCCGGGTGGCGCCGCGCCGCGGTGGCAGGTCGTGTCGAACGATCTGCTCGTGGCGAGGGTTCCGCGTTCCGATCTGCCGATGGTGATCGGGTTCGTGTCGCACAGCGTTCTGGTGGGCCGCTTGCCGCCAGGCGGACACGTCGCCCTCGAAGGCGGCGATACGAGCACGGTGCTCTTGCGAAACGAAGTGGGCGACCGGACGCATTTCGCGTTGGCGTACGATCCGGACGGAGCGGCGGCGGCTGCCGCTGCCGCATCGGTCGCGCTCAGGGTTTCGATCAAGTCGCTGGTGGAGGCGCGGCTCGACTTCTTTGCCAAGGTCCCCAAAGGGCCCGAGGGGATCCGCCGGGGCCCGGCAACGACGCTGGCCAAAGCGTTCTCGGTCATGAAGGCGAACCTCTACGCGCCCGAAGCGCCCATCATGGTTCGCTGGACGACGCCCTGCCGTTGGCCGCATCAGTACATGGGCCTGTGGAATTCGGCGTTTCACAGCCTGGGCCTGATGCATCTGGACCTGGAATTGGCGAAAGAGGCACTCGAGGCGGTCTTCCTGTGCCAGGGCCAGGACGGTTTCATTCCGCAGCGGATGGGTCCCGGGCAGATGGACGAGAATTCCCATCCGCCCATCCTGGGCTGGGCGGCGTGGCAGGTTTACGCCCTGGGCAAGATGCGAGACCACGAGTTCCTGAAACGGTCGTTCGACATCGCACAGAAGCATACGACGTGGTACATGAAAAAACGACGCCTGGGTGGGGAGCCGCCGTCGCGCAAGGCCCTCGAGTACGGCGACCCGTTCTACTTCTGGAAGTCGGCCGCCGAATCCGGGGCCGAGAACTCGCCGCGGTTCGACGGCGGCAGCGACTTCGCCGCCATCGACCTCTCCTCCTATCTGGTCAACGAGTGCCGCACGCTTCAGACCATGGCCCAGCGGCTGGGGTACCGCGAACTGGCGAAGACCTGGGGCACGCGGGCCGAGCGGATTGCGGCCGCCGCTCGCAAGTTCCTCTGGCATCCCGAGCGCCGATTCTTCTTCGACCGCAAACCCGACGGCGAGTGGATCGACACCTGGACCTACGCGGGGTTGCTGCCCATCTGGTCGGGCCTTGCCGACGACGCACAGGCCGCCCACGTCAAGAAGCACCTGCTGAGCGAGAAGTTCTGGGCACCCGCCGGCGTGGCGACCGTCGCGCGGGACGATCCGAAGTTCAAGAAAGACATGTGGCGCGGGCCCGTCTGGATCAACATCAACTACCTGATGATTGAAGGGCTGCGGCGGCGCGGCTGGACGAACGAGGCGGACGAACTCCGGACCAGGACTCTTGAACTCATCGAGACGTGGTATCGCAAGACGGGCACGTTCTCAGAGTTCTACGACCCCGACAACGAGACGCCGGCGGCGGAACTCGCTCGAAAAGGCAGCGAGGTCACCGCTACGCCCACGCCCGTCATCCCCGATTTCAACTGGACCGCCGCCCTCTACGCCGACCTCCTGCTGCGGCCGAAGCCGTGAGCGGGGCAACGCCCGGCGCCGGCTAAACGCGCATGTCGCGAGCCGCTTGCGAGTCACGGATGCGTCCGATTGGCCCCAACACAATCGGTCTGACGGCCACCGTGCCGGTGGAGGTGCTGCTGGCGGCGGGGGCCACGCCGCTCGACCTGAACAACGTGTTCATCACGTCCGAGGACCCGACGGCGCTGGTGGCCGAGGCCGAGCACCGCGGTTTCCCCATCAACTGCTGCGCGTGGATCAAGGGCATTTACGCGACGGTCCGGCGGCTGGGCATCCGGCGAGTCATCGGCGTCGCGCAGGGCGACTGCTCCAACACCCACGCCCTGATGGAGGTGCTGGCGTCGGAAGGCATTGAGGTCATCGACTTCAACTATCCGTATCCGAAGGACACCTGCGTGCTGGCCGCCGCCATCGACGGCCTGGCCGCGCGCCTCGGCACGACGCGCGGCGCGGCCGAGGCCCGGCGCGAGCATCTCGCCGGCGTCCGGCGGACGCTGGCCGGGATCGACCGTCTCACGTGGCAGGACGACAAGGTCGCGGGCGAAGAGAACCACCTGTGGCTCGTCGGGTCGAGCGATTTCGGCGGCAACGTGGCCGACTACGCCGGCCGGGCCGAGGCGTTTCTCGAAGAAGCCCGTGCCCGCGAGCCGCTCGTCTCCCGGTACCGTCTCGGGTACCTCGGCATCCCGCCCATCTGCTCCGGGTTGTACGCGTTTCTGGAAGACCTCGACGCACGGGTCGTGTTCAACGAGTTCCAGCGGCAGTTCAGTATGCCGACCGAGTCGGCCGACCTCATCGAGCAGTACGCCGCTTACACGTATCCGTACGGCACGGACGGCCGCATCGAGGACATCCGCCGGGCGGTCGGCGAGCGGCGGCTGGACGGCTTGGTGCACTACGTGCAGAGTTTCTGTTTCCGGCACATCCAGGATCGGCTTCTCCGGGAGGCGGTGGATGTGCCGATAGTGACACTGGAGTTTGACCGGCCCCTGCCGCTCGACGGCCGCAGCCGCACGCGCCTCGAAGCGTTTGTCGAGATGCTCGATACGTAACAGCGCGCCGAGTAAACTCGGCGGCTAACCAGGCGCCCCGCCCGTTAACCAGGCGCCCCGCCCGTTAGCCGCCGCGCTTGGCACCGAGCCCGCCGCGCTTGGCGTCGAGCCCGGCGCGGGAGCGGCGGGGCACGTTCCGCGGCTTGGCACGTGCCCGCAGGGGCTTGGCATGTGCCCTCGCGGCGAGGAGGCGATCGGAAGAGTTGCCGTGAGCAAAGGCATCAGAAAAACGCTCTGGCACGTTGCGAGGCTGCTGGTGATGGCGGCACTGGTGGCGTACGTCGTCGGCCAGGCGCAGTGGGGTGATGAGGTCGGGCCCGACGGCGCCCGCACCGAGGGCATCAAGAGCATTGCGCTGCGCCTGGCCGGCCGGTGGACCTGGGCGGTAGCGGCGCTGGCCGTCATGATGCTCCAGTCGCCCATCGGGGCCGTGCGGTGGCGGCTGCTGTTGGGCGTACAGGGCATCCACATCACTTTCCTTGAGAGTTTGCGGCTGACGTACATCGGCTGGTTCTTCAACAACTGGCTGCCCGGTGGAACGGGTGGCGACTTCGTTAAGGCGTACCACATCGCCCGGCAGACGCATCGCAAGACCGAGGCCGTGACGGTGGTGTTCCTCGACCGGCTAATCGGCCTGGTGGCGGTGTGCCTGCTGGGTGCGGCGGCGGTGGGCTACAGTCTGAACGACGAGCGCGTCCGTGTGGCGCAGGTCATCATCGGCGTGAGCCTGGCAGGTCTGATGGGAGGGGGCATCATCTTTTTCAGCCTGCGGCTCAGGCGCCTGCTGCGCGTGGATCGGTTGCTGGCCCGTCTGCCGCTCGCGGGCATCGTCGCCCGGGTGGACCGTGCGGTGCTCGCGTACCGGCACCACAAGGGCAAGGTGGCCCTGGCGCTGCTCTACAGTTGGGGGATGCAGGCGGTGGCGCTGTGTGCGATGTGGTGGCTGGCCACGGGCCTGGGCAGCCGCGCATCCTGGCACCACTACTTCGTCAACATGCCGGTGGTCTGGATCGGGTGGTCGCTGATCCCGGTTCCGGGCGGGTTCGGCGTGGCCGAGACGCTGGTGCAGAAACTGTTCACGCCGTCGGTGCTGGGCGGGCCGGCGCCGCTGCCGGCGGCCGAGGCCGCCACGCTGGGCCTGGCGATGATGCTGGCCTACCGGCTGGTCCAGATGCTTGTGTCGGTGCCGGGCGGCGTGTTCTACCTGGCTCGCCGGACGGACGTTTCGCCCACGCACATGCGCCAGGCCCTGGAAGCGGAGCCTGAGACCGATGCGTGAGGTCGCCGGCGCGATCCACCTGCACTCCTGTTACAGCGATGGCAGCGGGACGCTGCGCGAGATCACGGCGGCCGCAGCCCGGGCCGGCATCGATTTCCTCATCCTGACCGACCACGATACCCTCCGACCCGCCGCAGACGGGTGGCAGGGTTGGCGCGACGGCGTGCTGGTGGTCGTTGGCGCCGAGATCACCTGCAGCGACCGGAGCCATGTAGTCGCGCTGGGCGCCACCGACGTCGAGACGTTGCGGCAGAAACCGCTGAGGCGGGTGCTGTTCGACCTGGCGAACCAGGGCGCGGTGGCGATCGTCGCACACGCCCATCCGGCCCACGTCATGGGCTATCCGCTCAAGGCGGGGGAACTCCTCGATTGGGAGGTCCCAGGATTCGCCGGCGTCGAACTCTGGTCCTTCATGCACGACATCTGCAACGGGCTTACGCCCTGGCGGATTCCGTCGTTCCTTCAGACGTGGCGGCGGCGCATTGGCGGACCCCATCCCGACACGATTGCCCACTGGGACCGCATCACACAGAACCGGCGGTTCGCCGCCCTCGGGGCGCTCGACAACCACGCTGTCGCGATGCCGGTCCTGGGCACACGGATCCTGCCGTACGAGGACGTGTTTCGGACGCTGCGGACCCACGTGTTCTGCGACCGGTGGTCCGGCGGGCCAGAGGATGCAGACCGCGTGGTGGACGCCATCCGCCGGGGCCGCTGCTTCATGGCGCTCGATCTGGAGGCCGATGCGCGCGGCTTTCGGTTCGAGGCCGAGCGCGACGGCGAGAGGCTCTGGATGGGCGAGCAGCACCTGTGGCAGGGACCGACCACGCTGCGCGTCCACTCGCCCGTACGGGCTCAACTCGTCCTTCTTCACGATGGCCGGCGCGCCTGCGTGGCGGAGGCGTCGGCGCTCGAACACCGGGCCGAGGAGCCGGGAGTTTACCGTGTTGAGGCCCGAATCGACGGCCGGCCGTGGGTCTACACCAATCCGATTTACCTGCGGCCGGGGAGGGTCGCGGATGAGTAAGTTGCCCGCGACGGTCGTGCGCGTCTTCGAGACGCCTCTCGGCCGCATCGGCGTCGCCGCCACGGCCCGTGGCGTGGTCCGTGTGACGTTGCCGAACAAGGTTGCCGGACGCGGATGCCGACCTTCGCGTGCATCCGCCGGCGCCGCGAAGGCCGAGGCCCATGCGGAGCGGGCGGAGCGCGAGATCCGAGAGTATTGTGCCGGTCGCCGCCGCAGATTCACCGTCACGATCGACCTTTCGGGCGTCCCGCCGTTTCATCGGAAGGTGTTGGCGGCCGCGCGGCGGATCCCCTGCGGCCGCACCGTGACGTATGGGGAACTCGCTCGCCGCGCCGGCAGCCCGCGTGCGGCCCGGGCCGCCGGTCAGGCGATGGCGCACAACCCCGTCCCGTTAATCGTTCCGTGCCACCGTGTCGTCGCGAGCGGTGGCCTGGGTGGTTTCGGCGGGGGCCTCGCGCTGAAGCGGCTGCTGCTGGCCTTGGAAGCGCAGCCGCAACCGCTGCTCTGAGTAATATCCTTGCCCGCCGGCGCGGGGGTGGATACACTTCGCGGTTGCCCACCCAACGGTTGCCAGATGAGGTGCTTCGGCTTATGCGGATGCGGATGGTTTCCATCGTCCTGGTTCTCTCGCTGGTCATGGCCGCCGAGGCCCGCGGGGCTGACGCCGGGAAACTCGACCTGAAGCGGTATATGCCGGTGGCCCAGATCAAGGTCGGCATGACCGGCACCGGCCGGACCACCCTCCAGGCCACCACCATCGTCGAGTTCAACATCAAGGTCCTGGCGATTATGAAGAACTACGGGCCGAAGCGCGACCTGATCATCTGCCGGTGCAGCGGGGCGGGGTTGGACGAAACCGGCGTCGTCTCCGGCATGAGCGGCAGCCCGGTTTACATCGACGGCCGCCTCATCGGGGCGGTGGCCTACTCCTTTCGATGGTCGAAGGTGCCGATTGCGGGTGTCCGGCCCATCGAGCAGATGCTGGGCGTGACCGACGCGTTCCCCTGGAAGGTCGCCGGTCCCGCGCAGGCGAACAGGCGGTCGGGGACCTCTTGGGGAGGTGGCGACGACGCCCTGACGGTGCCGGCGTCGGCGCTGGCGTCGGTGGACGTGCCGGCGTCGTTTTCCGATCGTGGTGCGTACCAGATGCGGCCGATCCGCACGCCCGTGATGGTCAGCGGTCTCGCGCAGCGTGCGATGGCGCGGCTCGGGGAACAATTCGAGCCGTTCGGGATGGTCCCGATGCAGGGCGGCGCGGCGGAACCGGACCTGCCCGCCGCCGCCAAACTCGAGCCCGGCGCCCCGCTGGCCGTCGCAATGCTGCGCGGCGACATTCAGATGACCACCATGGGCACGATCACCGAGGTCGTCGGCGACCGTCTGTACGGCTTCGGTCACGCCATGTTCGGCTACGGCGAGGCGAACTATCCGATGATGACGGGCGTCGCGAAGGTCGTGGTCCCGTCGATCATGGGTTCGTTCCGCATGGGCGCACCTTCCGAAGAGATCGGCCGGCTCGTGTGGGACGAGGCGACGGGCGTCCTCGGCCGCATCGGAAACGACCGCGCCACCCTGGTGCCCGTCACGGTCAAGGTCACGGGGCCGGGCCGTGGCGTGGAGCGGACGTTCCGATGTGAGATGATCCATCACCGCTCTTTCTCGCCGATGCTCGCGGCCATCGTGACGGGCAACAGCCTGACGGCCCACTCCGACTTGCCCCGCGATCACACCGTCACGTACCGCATCCGCATCAAACCCGAGCGACGCGACCCGATCGTCCACGACAACCTGGCCGTCTCGCCCAACGCCGACAGGTACGTCGAGGCCGCCGTCCGACGCATCGTGGGCCAGGTGATGGAAAACCCGTTCCAGAATCTGGCGCTGGAGTCGGTCGAGGTCGAGGCCGCCATCGAACCGGGCTCGCGCCTGGCGGAACTCGAAAAGAGCCGCGCCCTGCGCAACACCGTCCGGCCCGGCGGCACGGTTCCCATTGAGTTGAAGATCCGCCCGTGGCGCCGAGAGCCGCGCTGGATCAAGGTTGTGGTGAAGGTGCCGGACGACTGGCCCGAAGGCAAGTACGCGATCGTCCTGTGCGGCGCCGACGAGGCGCTGCGGCAGGAGATGCGGGAGGCGCCGGTTCGGTTCGTGCCCGACGATATCGAGAGCCTGCTGGCGAACCTGGCTCGCCAGGAGCGCCGCGACCGGCTGTTCATCCGCCTGTCGGCGCCGGGGCAGGGCATCGCCATCGGCCGCGACGAGTTGCCGAACCTGCCCGCGACGATGCGGTCGGTCCTGCTCGGGTCGGCCCGGCGGAAGGTGACCGGCGTCGCAGGCTCCCTTGTGACGACCCGACCGATGGAGTACGTCCTGAAGGGCGGACGCAGGCTCGAGATTACGGTCGATCGCCGTGCGCCAGAGCCGTAGCGCCGGCGTTCGGGCCGGCCGCGGGAGCGTTCGAGCCGGCCGCGGGAGCCGTAGCGGGCTGTTCGAGCCGGCCGCGGGAGCGGCCGGTGACGTTCCCCGTGATGCAGTGTTCCACGGCGCAAGAGACGGCATTGCAGAGTTCAGATCTGAGATCTGAGATGGAAGATTTAAGAGCACCGGAGTCATTCATGAGACAACGCTCGATCCTTCTCGTCTTCGTGGCGGCTGCGGCGACGGCATTTGCAGCGGTCGCCTCGGCCAAGACGCAGACGTTCCTGGAGACCAACGAGGACCAGTTCGCCAAGGGCGAAGCCGACGGCATCGTCGCGACCAGCCTCGGGACGCTCAGGTTGGGGCGCGACCTGGAGAGTCTGCTTGCCGAGACCGAGGGCGTCGATTACGTCGCTCGCCTCGCCGCGGGCCCCGACGGCAGCGTCTATGCCGTGACCGGCGGCACGGGACGCATCTACCGGGCCAAGGGCGGCAAGGTCAGCCTCTTCGCCACGCTCCAGGACCACTACCTGTTCAGCGTCCTGGTCGATAAGAACGGCGACCTGTACGTCGGCTCGGGCGGCACGAAGGGACGCATCTGGCGGGTTGTGCCCCAGGAGAAGGGCGACCCGAAGGCCGAGGTCCTCTTCGAGGCCGACGACGTCAAATACGTGTGGGACCTCGCGTGGCTGGCCGACGGATCCCTGGCCGCCGCCACGGGTGACCAGGGCAAACTCTATCGCATCCAGCCGAACCGCAAGGCCGAGGTCCTGATCGACACCGAGGCCGACCACGTCCTGTGCCTGGCCGCCGGACCCGACGGCGTGCTGTACGCCGGCACCGACGGCGAGGCCCTCGTGTATCGCTGGGCCGACAAGAAGGCGTTCATCCTGTACGATGCGGCCGAGAAAGAGATCACCGCCCTGACGACCGACGCCGACGGGAACCTGTACGTCGGTACCTCGAGCGACGAGGCCGGCCGGACCGGCGGTGTGACGATCAAGGCCGCACCTCCCAAGCCGCCCTCGGGCGCCAAGCCCGCCGCCGGCGCGGCGACGCCGGCGACCCGGGAGGGCGATGCCTCCGGGTCATCGAAGCCTTCGCCCACGGGCGCGGCCCTGGCGAAGGCCATCAAGATCGCCAACACCGTCAAGGCCGCCCGTCCGACGGGGGCCGCAGGCGCGGCGGCCGGGCGCGCGGGCGCCGGGGCGGCCGTCTACCGCATCAGTCCCGAGGGCATCGTGTCGCTGCTCTTCAATGCCCGCGATGCCATGGTCCTCGCGTTGGCGGTGGCCGACGGCCGGCTTCTCGTGGGAACCGGGTCCAAAGCCCGGGTGCAGGAGGTCTCGCTGGCCGACGACGGCGATGACCGCGCCACGCTCGCCACCATCGACCCGAAGCAGGTCATGGCGCTGCTGGTCACGAAGGGGGGGCAGACGATCCTGGGGTCCGCGGGCCCGGGCCGGCTCTACACCCTCTCGAAAGGCTACAAGAAAGAGGGGGCCTACACCAGCCAGGTCTACGACGCGGGGGGATCCGCCAGGTGGGGGGCGCTGCAGTGGCGCGGCACCACACCCGGCGGCACGCAGACCCGCATCGCGACGCGCAGCGGCAACGTCCGCGACCCCGACAAAGGCATGTGGTCCGACTGGTCGAAAGACCAGACGAAGTCTCCCGGCCGCATCACCAGTCCCCCCGCCCGGTTCCTCCAGTTCCGCGCGACGATGAAGACGAACGACGCCGACACCACGCCGGTCCTGGAGCAATTCGAGGCGGCGTACCTGCGGGTCAACGAGCCGCCGAAGATCCTCTCGATTACCGAGGTCGTCTCGCGCGACCGGCAGACCCGTGCCCAGGCGGTCGAGCGGTTCCGTCAGGCGATGAAGAGCCGCAGCCGGAGCAGCCAGAAAAGCGGTGCGGCGCCTCAGCCACCCCCGCCCGAGGGATCGCAGCCCATCCGCGTCCTCCAGTGGAAGGCCAAGGACCCGAACGGCGACACGCTCCGCTACGACGTATACTTCCGCAGTCAGGGCGAGCCGAAGTGGGTGCGCCTCGGCCGGAACCTGGCCCGGTCCGAATATGCCTGGGACACCGCCACCGTCGCCGACGGGTGGTACGAGATCAAGGTCGTGGCGAGCGACCGGCACGACCGCTCGGCGGAGACGGCCCGCGAGACCTCACGCACGAGCGACCCGATCCTCGTGGACAACACCGCCCCGATCATCGAGAAGGTTCAGGTCAAGGTCCGCAACGGCGACGGCGGCGCCGAGGCCGACATCACGTTCACCGCCCGCGACGCCACCAGCCGCGTCACCGAGGCCGCCTACACCGTCGATTCGGCGACCGAGTGGCATACCCTGGCCCCGACCGACGGCCTGTTCGACGGGCCGGCCGAGCGGTTCCGCTTCACGGTCAAGGGCCTGGGACCCGGCCCGCACCGCATCGGCGTCCGTGCCGCCGACGAAGCAAACAACCGCGGCCACGGGGCAAAGATGTTGACGGTCGAGCAGTAGCGGGTACAATGGCCGCCGCGTGATGTCGCTCGGGGGCCTTTCGGGAAGGGTGCCTTCCCGGTCTGACCGCCAAGCGTTCGCAGCGTTTGCGTCGTGTGTGTGGATGTTGGGCCTGCTTGTTCGGGGGGCCGGTGGGGGTTGAGAGAGTCTGATATGAAGAACATTGTGTTGATCGAGCCGAAGTCGCCGGACTGGCACGTGTTCAGCCGATGGAAGTTGCCGCGACTCGGGCTGGTGGTTCTGGCGACGCGGCTGAAGGCGGCCGGATACGACGTGAAGGTGTTCGTTGAGGAGATCTCGCCGGTTGATTTCGCGGCGCTGTTCTCGGCGGACCTGGTCGGCATCTCGACGATCACGTCAACGGCCCCGCGTGCCTACGAGTTTGCGAAGGCGGCGAGGCGGGCGGGGATTCCCGTCGTGATGGGCGGCCCGCACGTCACCTTTCTGCCGGAGGAGGCGCTCCAGCACTGCGACTACGTCATCCGCGGCGAGGCCGACGACCTCATCGTCGATTTCGTCGATCGCCTCGCGTCGGGCGCCGGCCTGGAAACCATGCCGTCGCTCTCCCGGCGCGCCGGCCGCCACGGGCTCTCCGCCGAAGGCTTCGGCCCGCAGGCGGGCGACTCGCCTGTGGAGAACGGCGAGGTGATCCACAACCCCGCGAGCCCCGCGCCTACGGACATGGAGACCCTGCCCGTGCCGGACCTCACGCTCATCCAGGGGTACGACCTCAGTCCGGCCGGCGACCCCGTGGTGCCCGTCCAGACGTCTCGCGGGTGCCCGTTCGACTGTACGTTCTGCTCGGTCACGAAGATGTTCGGGCGGGCGTACCGTTTCCGGAGCACCGAGAACGTGCTGGGGGAACTGAGGGCCCTTCGCGGACGGTACGTGTTCTTCTACGACGACAACTTCACGGCCAACCTGAAACGGGCCAAGGACCTGATGCGGGCGATGATCCGCGAGCAGCTCTCTATCAAATGGAGCGCCCAGGTCCGCTGCGACGCCGCACGCGACCCCGAACTGCTCGACCTCATGGTCCGCTCCGGCTGTTACTACGTGTACATCGGCATAGAATCCGTGAGTCCGGCGGTCCTGGAATGCTACGACAAGCGGCAGTCGGTTCACGAGATCAAGCAGGTGGTCCGCGAGTTCGACCGGCGAGGCATCCGAATTCACGGGATGTTTATCTTCGGCGCCGACGAGGACACCACCGAGACGGTCCGCGAGACCGCCCGGTTCGCCCGCAAACATCACCTGGCCAGCGCCCAGTTCGCGATCCTGGTTCCGCTGCCGGGCACGCCGGTCTTCGAGACGCTGGAGCGGGAGGGGCGGCTCCTGACGCGAGACTGGAGCCGGTACGACGGCCACCACGTGGTCTTTCGGCCCAAGCGGATGAGCACGCTGGAACTCCAGGTGGAGACCCTCCGGGCCTTCGGCGCGTTTTATTCGCTCTCGGCGGCGCTGCGGAGGCTGGTGCGGTGCGACTGGTTCACCCTGGCCATCAAGTTGTGGGGCCGGTACCACGCCCGCCGGTTCAGGAAGCGGATGGACGCCTTCGTCGAGGTAACGCGCCAATGGACCCACGAGACCGGCCAGAAGGTTGAACTACGCGCCCGGCGCACCGCCGACGACATTAAACTGGCGGTTGCACGGTTCGACCTCGACGCCCTCCGCCGACAGCGGGAGGCGCGGGCCTGACGCCGCTCATCCGCCCGACCGGACACCTTCCAGCAGCCGCTCCGACTGCGCACCGTGCGGTGTGAACGTCAACCGGCGCGCGTCCCGGCCCGTCACTTCAAGTCGGACTTCCAGATGGTCGGGCGGCAGGGCGCCGGCGGCGCGGTCGGCCCATTCGAGGGCACTGAGGCCGTCGCCCGCCAGGATTTCGTCCGACCCGATGGCCACCAGGTCTGCCTCGCCACGCAGCCGGTAGGCGTCGAGGTGGTAGAAGGGGATGCGGCCGCCGAGGTACTCGTGGCAGATGACGAACGATGGGCTCGTGACCTCGCGGGCCGACGCGGCGCCGAGCCCTTCGGCCATACCCTTCGCCAGGCGTGTCTTGCCGCTGCCGAGTTCGCCCACCAGCGCTGCGACGTCGCCCGGGCGGGCGGCGCGGCCGATGCGGCGACCCAGCGCAATCGTCTCTCGGGCGCTGTGCGACTCGGTGGTCCAGGCGGCGGCGATCATGACGAGTCTCCGCCGTCGGACCGGAAATGCTCGTAACCGCCGGCCTCGAGCGGCTGGCGCTTGCCGCCTGAGCCGACGATCGTCACGCCGCTGCCTTCTGTGATGCGGCCGATGCGTGTGAGGCGCAAGTCTCCGAGCGGTTTCTCCCGGACGAGCCGCCGGCCGTCCTCGGGCGCGAGCGCCAGGAGGAGTTCGAAATCTTCGCCGTCGTTCAGGGCGTGGTCCAGTGGAGAGCGCCCGTCGGTCTCGGCGAGGCGGCGAGCGTCGGATGAGATCGGAATCGTCCCGGCGTCTATCTCCGCCGCCGCGCCGCTCTCGCGGGCAATGTGCCCGAGGTCCGTCGAGAGGCCGTCCGAGAGGTCGATCATGGCGTGCAGTGTCACGGCACGGGCCAGCAGCCGTGCCTCCTTCACGCGCGGCACGAACTCGAGGTGTCGGCCGAGGACCGAGCCGCCCAGGTCCCCGGTCACCAGCAGCAGGTCTCCCGGCCGCGCGCCGCTGCGCCGGACGGGCTCCACGCCCGCCGGGCGCGCCACGAGCGACGTGCCGATCGCCAGCGGGTGCGGCCAACTGGTCACGTCGCCGCCGACGACGGGGCAGGCGAACCGCGCGGCCGCATCCGAAAGGCCCAGACACAGTTGCTCGGCGAACGCCATGTCTCGCCCTTCGGGCAGGCCGACCCACGCGACGGCGCAGACCGGTTCGGCCGCCATGGCGGCGGCGTCCGAGAGGCTGACGGCCATGGCCTTGTAGCCGACCTGCCGCGGCGTCGCTGTCGCCAGACGGAAGTGCGTGCCTTCAAGCAGCGTGTCGGTCGTGACGAGGCATCCGCTTTCGCCGAGGTCCACCAGCGCCATGTCGTCGCCCGGCCCGATGGGGACCGCCGCCGGGTCGAACCGCGAGCGGGCGCGGATAAGGTCGATCAGTTGCCATTCGCCTTTAGGTTCGGTCATTTTGCAGATGTTGCTGAGGTGCGCTGCGACCCGCGATTACCATCGCGGGCTAGTTAGCGACCCGGCCCGGCTCGAACAACGCCTGGCTCAAACGGCATGAGGCCTAAAACCATTCGGCCAGGTACGTGAACGCTTCGTCGGCGACCTCGCGTGCCTGGGCCTCGTACGGATACAGTTCGACGCTGATCCATCCGTCGTAGCCGACGTCGCGAAGTGCTGCCAGCACCGCCGCGAAATCGATGGCCCCGTGTCCGGGCACCAGGTGCTTGTGCTCGCGCGACGGGGCGATGTCTTCGAGATGGACGTGCCGGATATGCGGGGCCAGCCGCCGCACCGCCTCGGCCGGATCGATGCCGACGCAGTAGAAGTGCCCGACGTCGAAGTTCAGCGCCAGACGCTCGTGCGAAAGGCCTTCGAGCAACTCCTCGAACTCCTCCGGCCGCTCGATCAGCAGATGCGGCTCCGGCTCGACCAGCAGGTTCACGCCGCATTCGGCCGCCGCCGGAAGAACGCGCGCGAGGCCGTCGCGATAATGTTGCATGGCGTCATCGCGGTTCATCCCCTCGGGCACCGGACCGCCCGGCTCCAGGCTGATACCGGGGGCGCCCAGGTCGCGGGCCAGTTGGATCGCACCGAGGGTGTGCTCGATGCGCCGCTCGCGGGCCTCGGCGTCCACCTCGATCCACGACGGGTGCCACGTGTCGCCCTGGGCGAACAGCGTGAAGGCGTTCAGGTTGGTGACCGTGAGGCGGAGTTCCTTCAGGAGTTCGACGATGCTTCTGCGGCGGCGCGAGTCCATGTGCGGCGGGTAGGCATGTGGCACGTCGGCCATGATCTCGACTCCGGCGTATCCACATGCCGCAATTTGCCGCAGGCTCTCTTCCAGGCTGACCTGCTTGAAGGCGTTCGTGCTGAAAGCAAGTCTCACGGCGTGTGCGTTCCTTATCCGGCGCTCAGGTTACCGGCGGCAAATCGTCGGACGCTCTCCTCGGCCCGCCGGGCGAGGAGGGCAGCCGGGCGCGCCAGAGCATCCGAGAGTGTAACATCCCCGCCGACGAGAGGAAAGACGGCACTCGCGCCTTCCTCCAGCGCCGCCTCGTGACCCGGGCCGACGCTGCCCGGAATCACGACGCACGGCGCGCCTGCGGCCCGTGCCAGACGGGCCAGGACCATCGGCACCTTGCCGCCGAGGCTCTGGGCGTCGAGGCGCCCTTCGCCCGTCAGGACGAGGTCGGCGTGGGCGAGGTGTTCTTCGGCGTGCACCGCGCTTAGAATCCATTCGGCGCCGGGTTCGAGACTCGCTCCGAAGAACGCGACCGCCCCTGCGCCAAGGCCGCCTGCCGCGCCGCCCCCCGGCACGGCGCGGACGTCCACGCCGAGATCGCGCTCGATCACATCGGCCAGATGTGCGAGGTTCGCCTCGATCGTCTCGACCTGAGCGGGCGACGCGCCCTTCTGCGGCGCGAACACGCGGGCGGCGCCGCGCGGGCCCAGTAGCGGGTTGTCCACGTCGCACGCCACGCGGAACTGCGTCTCGGCGACAGAGGCGTGCCGGTCGGAGACATCGATGTGTGCAAGGTTCACCAGCGCCCCCGCACCCGGGCCGATGGCGCTGCCGCCGGCATCGAGAAGCCGGACTCCCAGCGCCTGGGCGGCCCCGCAGCCGCCGTCTGCCGTGGCCGAGTCGCCCACGCCGATGATGACCTGCCGCGCGCCGGCCTCCAGCGCCTCTCGCACGAGTTCGCCGCTGCCGCGCGTCGTGGCGCGCATCACGTCTCGCCGCGGGGGCGGGACCAGCGCCAGACCACTGGCCGAAGCCATCTCGAGGACGGCCGTCCCGGTTTCGGCATTGATGCCGAAGGCGCCCGTCACGGGCTCGCCCAACGGGCCGGCGACGGCGACAGAACGCATCTGGAGACCGAGCGGTCCGGCCAGGCACTCCGCCGTACCGCGCCCGCCATCGGCCAGGGGGAGTTCGACGGCCTCGGCGCCCGCGCGGCGGACGCCATCAGCCATCGCACGGGCGACCTCGGCAGCCGACAGGCTTTCTTTGAACGACGCCGGAGCAACGAGAACGCGCATCGTAGAAGATCCGGGCCAACGGATGCGTGACGAACCTCACCGCGCCTTCAGGACGGCCCGGGCGACGGTCCGGCGACGGACCACGTAGAAGAGGATGTTGTCGCCGGCCTTGACCCGCGCGAGGAGGTTGCCGAGCGTGTCGAGGTCGTCCACGCGGTAGCGATCGATCTGGACGACGACGTCGCCGGCCGCCACGCCCGCCTTCTCGGCGGGGCTGCCGCCATCCACCCCCGCGACCAACAGACCGCGGTCCACCGCCAGGTGCATGGCCGGGGCCAGGTCGGGGTCGAGCGTCTGAAGATGCAGGCCGAACAGCCGCCGGGCGAGTTTCTCGCCCTCCGGTTTGGGTGCCTTGGCCAGGGTCACCGTTTTCTCGATGAGGCGGCTGCCGCGGCGGATGCCCAGGCGGAGGGCGTCGCCGACCTTGCGGTCGAGGATCATGGTTTCGAGTTCGATGACGTCGGGGGCGGGTTGGCCGCCGACCCTTTCGATGCGGTCGCCGGGCTTGAGGCCCGCCTTATGGGCGGGCGAGTTTTCCTCGACCTCTTCGACGGTGACGGCCGTGGGCGTGTCGGTCCGGAACTTCAGCCCCAGCCACGCGCTGCCCGGCCGGCGCAGGTTCAACAGGCCGATCATGATCTCGCGCACTTTGTCAACGGGGATGGCGAACCCGAGGCCCTGTGCCCCCGCGCGGATGGCGGTGTTGATGCCGATGAGTTCGCCACGGATGTTCAGGAGCGGGCCGCCCGAGTTGCCCGGATTGATCGGCGCGTCGGTCTGGATCAGACCTTCGTACCGGTGACCGCGCGACGGTTCCAGCGTCCGGTCGAGCGCCGAGACCACGCCCGTCGTCACGGTGTGCTGGTAGCCGAAGGGGTTGCCGACGGCGATGACGGTCTCGCCGATCATCAGGTCGGACGACGTGCCTATGGGGATGGCGTTGAGGCGGCCGGTGGCGTCGATCTTGATGATGGCCAGGTCGGCCTCGGGGTCGGCGCTGACGAGTTGGGCCTTGTGCTGCGATTCGTCGGCGAGCGTCACGATGATCTCGTCGGCCTGCTCGACGACGTGCGCGTTCGTCACGATGTAACCCTTGGCGCTGATGATGGAGCCCGAGCCGAGACTGCCGGAGACCTGTCGCCGGGGCCGGAACAGGTTGCCGAACTCGCGCCGGAAGATGTCGGGCACGTTCATCCAGAAGTACGGCCGGACCAGGCGCACCTGCTTCGTCGAGATGTTGACCACGCTCGGGGCAACCCGCTCGACGGCGCGGACCACGGGCGTCTTGCGGTCGTCGCGGGCGGCGGCGTGTGCCCGCCCCTGCGCGGCAGCCGCGGCGGCGACAAGTGCGACGCACACGAACGACGTCCGTCTCGCTTTCGTCATGGATGTATCCTACCGCGTGTGTCCTCGTCCGGCAAGCGTGCCCCGTATTTGGACGCCCGAGCGGCGGCTTATTCTCCGGATTTTGTGATTTCGGCGAGCAGGATCGTCGCGTAGGCGCCGGGCGGGAGGGCGAACCGGACGACGAGGTCCTCGTTCACGGAGCGGACCTGGGCGTCGGCCACCGGCACGCGGAGCGGCCGCCGGCCCCCGCGCAGGCGCAGGGCCTTGACCCTCTCGAAATGGGCGGGCGACACGTCGGCTTGCTCGAGGACCTCCCGTTCGATCTCGCCCGGCCGCCCGGTCGCCAGGACGACGCGGTGCCCGACGATAGGCCCGGACGGGCTGATCTCGAACCGCGCGGCACGTGGGGCCTCATCTTCCGGATGCTTGATGAGAAAGACCGCCCCGCCCCGCCCGCCGCGCGGATGGATGTACGCGAGGTCGCCCGCTTCGACACGGTCGATGCTTCCCAGTCGCCGCTCCAGGACGGCGTTGAACAGCGACGATTGGAAGGCGCTGACGAGCAGGCGAGCAAGTTGCTTCGGCAGGGCACGCATGGCGCGCTCGGGGTCGCCGGTCCTGATGAGTGTGGTCAGCACTCGCAGGTGGTCGGATTGCCCTCCGAAGAGTTTCTTGGCCGCTTGGAGGTTCCCCGAGTCGTAGTTTTTGCGGGCCCGCACGAGGCGTGGCGAGTCGGCCGGGGACGGGCGGCCGAGAAACCGGTCGCAGAACGCTTTCGCGTGGCCGAGCACGAGGGCACGGCCGAGCAGATGGTTGTCCTCGCGGCGGCCGAAACGCTGGCGGCCGAACCAGTTGGCCATGCCGCGCTGCACCAGCACGGCGAGGATGCGCTCGGCCTTTTCCTTTGCGTGCGGGCCGCAGCCGCGGATGCGGACCTCGAACTCGTTTCCCGCCAAGTGGCCGATCTTGAGTTTGTTCCGGTGGCGCGACACCTCCAGGATCTTGATGTTCGGCAGGTGGAGGCGTGCGGCCTTGTCGGCGTCGATACGCTCCAGGCTCATCCACTGCCGCGTGATGGCCTGGGCGTCCTTGAGGCCGGCGATGCCGACGATGCGGCGCGGCCGCCCGAACGCCCGGGCAATGCGGTCGGCGGCCCCGAGCGAACTGATGCCCTCCTTCTCAACATACAGGTACACGTGGTCGCCGGTTCCGGACGGCCTGTACAGGGGAATCTCGGTAACCAGGAAATCGGCCGGATGGACCTTGATGCGTCCGCCTGTGCCGGGCAGGTCTTCGGTGAGGTAGTGCATACGTCTCGTCCGAGAGGGGGCGCGCCGCGCAAGCGCGGCGGCTAACCTGTTTGCGATTGGTCCGCGATAAACCGGGCGATCTCCTCGGCGGTGGGCATGCTGGGTTGGGCGCCGAGCGTCAGAGAAGCCAGGGCCCCCGCCGCATTGGCGATCCTCGCGGCCGCCACCAGGTCCGTGCCCCTGACGGCTTCGATGGCGAGCGCCGCCGTGAATGCGTCGCCGGCGGCGGTCGTGTCCACGGGATCGATCTTGAAGGCCGGGACGCGTTCGCACCCGTTGCCCTGCGCGACGACGGCGCCGCGCGCGCCGGCCTTCAGGACGACGGCCTCCGGGCCGCGCGCCACGAGTTCGCTCGCCATCTCTTCGAGGTCCATTTCGCCCGGCTCGATGGCCAGGAGCGACGCGGCCTCGGCCTCGTTCGGCGTCAGGAGCGTGGATTCGAAAACGGCGCGGTCAATGGGCCGGCACGGTCCCTGTTGGGACGGACCCCGCCGGGGTGGGCCGGCGTCGACGACCGTCCGCGTGCCGACCTCGCGGGCCAGGCGTATGGCTCGGGCGACCGTCTCGGGCGGGATCTCCAGTTGCAGGATCACGGCGTCGGCCTCGGCGACGAGGTCGCGGGCCGCGTCCACGTCGTCGGGCGTCAGGCGGCTGTTGGCGCCCGGCGTTACGACGATGGTGTTCTCGCCGGCCGCGTCGACCATGATGAGCGCGACGCCGCTGGCGCAGTGGCGGACGGTGCTGAGGGACTCGACAGAGACGCCCTCGGCCTGCAGTTCGGCGCGCAGGCGTGAGCCGAACTCGTCGTCGCCGACTCGGCCGAGCAGTGCGGTCTCGGCCCCCAGTCTGGCCGCCGCGACGGCCTGGTTGGCTCCCTTGCCGCCGGGGATGGTCGCGAGGTCGCGGCCGCGCACGTTCTCACCTGCCGCAGGCACGCGGTCCACGCGGGTGACGACGTCCATGTTCACGCTGCCGATGACGAGGATCCGCATGACGCAAGAGTCTAAGGTCCAAGGCCGGAAGTCCAAAGCCAAAAACGACACGCCGCCGTGCCGGCGGCGGCTGAATGATTCGCCGGGTTGCACGACTGTGCCGGCGGCTGAACGGTTTGGCGGGAGGGGAAATTGTCTTGCCGGAGCGTGACCGGCGGCCTAAGATTCGCCCTTCCGGTACCTGGACGCACGCATCGGCGCAAGGGGGCAGGCGGGGGAAGGGCGCGCCGAAGGGCAACACTCAGCATGGTAACGAAACCCAAAGAAGACCTCCAGAAAGCCCACCGGCGCCGCAAGAACCGCGAGTCGCTTCTCGAGACACTCGAATCGATCATCGTGGCGTTCGTGTTGGCGTTCATCTTCCGCGCCTTCGTCGTGGAGGCGTTCGTTATCCCGACGGGCTCGATGGGACCGACGCTCTATGGGCGGCACGCCGAACTCGAGTGCACGGACTGCGGGTTCCAGTTCTCGATAGGGGCTGATGAGAGCGGACGCCGGGGGGGACCGGCGCTGTCGACTCCCCCGGTGTGCCCGAACTGTCTCCGGCCGCAGCGTGTGCCGCCGCGCGTGCCCCTGTACAGCGGCGACCGGATCCTGGTCTTGAAGTTCCTCTATGATTTCCAGGAGCCCCGGCGATGGGACGTTATCGTCTTCCGCAATCCGAACGACCCGGCGCAGAACTACATCAAGCGGCTGGTCGGCCTGCCCGGAGAGACGGTCGAACTGGTTGGCGGCAACGTGACGATCAACGGGGTGATCGCCCGCAAGACCGATGCCGCCCAGGAGTCGCTCTGGATGCTTGTCCACGACACGCGCCGGCGGGCGACGCGGCGCGGTTGGAAGCCACGCTGGCAGACGCTAGACGGGTGGGAGCAGCACGAGTTGGGGTACGTGCTCGCGAAGGCTCCCCCCCGCGACCGGACGGCCTGGCTCGCCTACGCGCACCGGGATCTGCACGATCGGCCCTCAAACATTGTAGACTACTATGCCTACAACGGCGGGAACAGGCGAGAGGAAACGTGGCTGGGGGACTACGTGTGTACGGACGTGGGTCTGAAGACTGAGGTCACGGCGGGCGGGGCGGAGTCGGTCTGCATCATCGAGATGCGGGCGTACAAGGACCGGTTCCGGTTCGAACTGACGGCCGAAGGGGGCAAGGAGCCGACGCAGATCCTCCTGAACGACAAGGTGGTGGCGAAGGCCGCGAGGCCCGTCCTGCCGGTGGGCCGGCCGGTCGAGGTCCGGGTCGCCAACGTGGACCACAAACTGATGCTTCTGGTGGACGGCGACCGCGTGGCGAACGTGACATCGGCCGACATGACGCCGGAAGGAGACGCCGCCTACGAACCGAAGAAACTCTCCGGTGCCGAGCGCCGCCGGTTCCACGAGACGCACACCGACGACCCGCGGGCCATGGCTGCCGAGGTTCGCCTTGGCGCCCGAGGCGGGCCTCTTTCGCTCGAGTACCTGAGGCTCGACCGCGACGTGTATTACATCAACGAGCGGCTCCGCAACGGTGAGCCGGGCCATGCCACCGAGGGAAACCCGTTCAAAGTGAACGGCGACGAGTTCTTCGTGTGCGGCGATAACAGCCCGAAATCGTTCGATTCGCGGTTGTGGCTTGAGAAGGTGGACCGGCCGGTCGTGCCGAGGCGGAACCTGGTTGGCAAGGCGTTCTTCGTCTACTGGCCGGCCGCCGGATCGCGGTGGCACATACCGCTTCCGCTGCTGCCCGACCCCACGGGGTGGCGGCTGGTGCATTGACGGCGGGAAACAGGGAGTGGGCAATAGTCAGTAGAAATGGGAATCTGAGGAGATGGAAACAGGCAACAGTAGAATCTTTCCTGATCTCTGCTTCCTAATCCTTAGTTTTCTGCCGTCGGTGTTCTTCCACAAGTTGCGGCCGCGTGACGGGGTGGGTCCGGCGTTGAGCCGTTGCGTTTGGCGGTCGCCTGCGAGGGAATGCGTCTGCGGCGGTGAAGTGCTTGCGGAACGGCTTTTTCGGTGTTATCGTGTGGGATGTGGCACGTTGGGGGGCCGCCATCGGGGCAGATCCGGGCCGCGGGTTCGGGCGCCTGATACCATGGCAGGGCCGCGAGTTCTGCACAGGTTTTCCACAATCGCGGGAATGGCTGACATCCCGCGGGGGATTGGCGCACGTGGAACTCCTTAACGTCATTGGCCTTACGAAAATCTACAGCGGCCGCAAGGTCGTTGACGACGTCAGTTTCGGCGTCAACGAGGCCGAGATCGTCGGCCTGCTCGGCAAGAACGGGGCCGGCAAGACCACCAGTTTCAAGATGACCATGGGGATGATCCCGGCCGACGCGGGCCGCGTCATCTTCGAGAACGAAGACATCAGCACCCTGCCGATGTACCAGCGTGCCCGCCGCGGCCTGGGGTATCTGGCCCAGGAACCCAGCGTGTTCCAGCGGCTGACGGTCGAAGAGAACCTGCTGGCGATCCTCGAGATGATGCACCTCTCGAAGACCGAGCGGCGGGCGATTGCGGCCGAACTGCTCCGCGACTTCGGCCTGACGCACCTGGCTCGCCAGCACGCGCGGACCCTTTCGGGCGGCGAGAGGCGGCGCCTGGAACTCGCCCGGGCCCTGGTCACCCGGCCCAGCCTCATGCTTCTGGACGAGCCGTTCACGGGCGTGGACCCGATCGCCATTTTCGATATCCAGGGATTCATCCGGAACCTCAAGAACCGCGGCATCGGCGTCCTGGTGACCGACCATAACGTCCACGCGACGCTCGGTATCGTGGACCGCGCCTACATCATCAACGAGGGCAAGATCTTCCGTCACGGCACCAGCGCCGAACTCATCCAGGACCCTCAGGTCAAGCGGGTGTACTTGGGCTCGACCTTCCGCGGGGACGAATTCAGCGAGGCTGCAGAGGCCTAGCAGCCCGGCGCCGCACCGAACACGCGCGGGTCTCCCGACTCACCCGTCCGACGTTTCTACTGGCGGTTTGGCTATGGCACGCAGCACACCCACGATCGTATCGGTCGCCCTGAATCCTGCGATCGACCGGACGCTGGAGGTACCGGACCTGGCGATCGGCAGCCACGTTCGCGGGCGGCTGGTGTCGATTCAACCCGCGGGCAAGGCGGTGAACGTCGCACGGCTGCTGGGGACGCTCGGGACCGAGTGCATCCTGACGGGATTCGTCGGCGAGGGCGACAGCGGACGGTTCGAGCGGAGTTTCGATCAGGCGCCCGTCCGGGTCGAGATGTTCGAGGCCCGCGACGCGACGCGCGAGAACATCACGCTGGTCGATCCGGCCCGCAAGGTCGATACGCACGTGCGCGACGTGGGTTTTAGCCTGTCGCCCGAGGATCTGGAGCGGCTCAGGAAGAAACTCGGCATCCTGGCCGGCAGAGGGTCGTACGTGCTCTTCGCGGGGAGCCTGACGCCGGGCATGACGGCAGGCGATTTCGCCGGTCTCTTGAAGGTGTGCGCGGAGAAGGGCGCCCGCGTGGCGGTCGATTCAAGCGGCCCGGGTCTGGAGCCCGTCCGCCCCGAAGGGGCCGGTTCGAACAGGGACCGGGCCGCAGATCTGTGGCTGGTCAAGCCGAACCGGGAGGAACTGGGCGAGATCGCCGGCTGCCAGATCGCCGACGATGCGGATATCCGGGCGGCCGCCGGCTCGCTTCTCGGTCACGTCGAGCACGTCATCGTGACGTTGGGCGGCGACGGGGCCTACCTGTTCTGCCGCGACGGAGCCTGGCGGGCTACGCCAGAGATCCAGGTCGAACGCATCATCAACACCGTCGGCTCGGGCGATGCCTTGCTCGCGGGCTTCGTCCACAGCCACGCGGCCGGAAGGGGACCGGCCGAGTGCCTCCGCTGGGGCGTGGCCTGCGGCACGGCGTCCACGATGCAGGTGCGGGCGGGGGAGGTGGACCTCCAGGACGTGCAAGCCTGTCTGGAGAGGGTCGAACTGGCGGCCTTGAGAGATATTGACGGATGACGAAATCCGAATGACTAATCAGTGGCGAAACAACAGTGACGAATGTCCTGAGGAAAACAGGCACGCCACGGCCCCTTGTCGTTGGTCATTCGTCATTCGGCCTTCGTCATTCGTCATCGCTTGTCCCCGAGATACTTCCCGACCAGCGGCTCCAGCCGCTTGACCGTCTCGGGGTCGATGGCCTTGCGGTCGGTCCAGATGGCGCGCTCCAGGGCGCTGCGGCAGCCGCAGTCGGGGCCGACGGCCTCGGTGATGCGCCCCAGGGTCTCCTTCATCAGGGTGATGGCGCCCGCGGTCCCCGCCTCGACGTTGGCATGGATGCTCCCCAGGACGGCGTCGGGCGAGAGGCCGGGCTCGTGCGGCCGCCAGCAGTCGTAGTCGGTGGCGATGGCGATGAGGGCGTAACAGATCTCGGCCTCGCGGGCCAGTTTCGCCTCGGGCATGCAGGTCATGCCGATCAGGTCGGCACCCCACTGGCGGTGCAGAAGGCTCTCGGCCCGCGTCGAGAACTGCGGCCCCTCCATGCATACGTACGTGCCGCGCGTGTGGACCGTCGTGTCCACCGCCATGCCGCACTCGATGAGCAGCCCGCGCAGGCCCGGGCAGAACGGGTCGGCGAAGCCCACGTGGACGGCCATCTCGTCGAAGAACGTCTTCGGACCACGGACGGTCCGGTCGATGATCTGGTCGCAGACCACCAGGTCGCGCGGGCGGATCGAGTCCCTGAGGCTCCCCACAGCGCCGGAGGCCAGGATGTGCGTCACGCCGAGGCTCTTCAGGGCGAAGATGTTGGCCCGGTACGGCACCTGCGACGGGGCCAGTCTGTGCCCCTCGCCGTGGCGGGCGAGGATGGCCGCCGCCTGGCCTTCGATCTGCGAGAGAAGGATCGGGGACGACGGCTTTCCGAACGGCGTCTCGATCTCTTTGAGTTCGCCTTCGGACTGCTGGGTCAGGGCCTCGCCGAGGCCCGTCCCGCCGACGAGTCCCACTATCACGTCGCCCACGCGGTGTCTCCTTTCCCGGTCTTGAGCCGGGCGTACGCTACCAGACGGCAGAGCAGGGGTCAAGGCAATCGCGTCGGTGGCAGAACGGGGCCGACCTTTGGCGTCGTCAGAGGGCCGGGTCCCTTTTCCTGCGGTCGCAGGGCGCGCGGGCGCGCCGCACGAGACAAAGCGGAAGCGCCGCGGGCCCAAGGCCCCGGCGCTTCCGGCGTCCGCCCAAGCGGGCGCGCCTCCAACGTCCCACCCAGCGCAAGGGAAAGCAGTGTCGCAGTATGCCATGCGGCTGCGCAACCAAGGATACGACGTGCGGCGGGGGAGCGTCCAGATGGTTCGGGGACGGTGTGACAACTGTGTGTCACCGTCGGTCGCATGGACGGCTCAAGACGGGTCGGCGGCCCGGACGCCGGCGCCGACCGGTTCGGTCCGCTCGCCTACCAGGTTCAGAAACGCTTCCACGCACTTCGGATCGAACTGGGTGCCGGCGGCGCACTGGAGTTCCGCGGCAGCCTCTTGGTGGGAGAGTGGCGGCCGGTACGGGCGTGTGCTGGTCATGGCATCGTAGGCATCGACGACGGCCAGGATGCGGGCTTCGAGTGGAATCTCGTCGCCGGCGAGACCGTCCGGGTAGCCGCTGCCGTCCAGCCGCTCGTGGTGATGGAGAATGGCTTCGCGTGAGGGCTTCAGGAACTCCAGGCGCCGCACCATTTCCATGCCCCGGCGGGGATGTTGCTGGACGACGGCCCATTCGTCCGAGGTCAGTTTCCGCGGCGCCTTGAGGATCTCGTCCGGGATGGCGATCTTGCCGATGTCGTGCAGTTCGGCGGCGTAGGTGAGCGCCTGAAGCCGCTCGCCCGACAGGCCGAGTTCCTTGGCCACGGCCGTCGCCCAGACCTGGACGCGGAGCGAGTGGCCGTGTGTGCCCGGGTCCTTGGCTTCGATCGCCAGGGCGAGGGACCGGATGGTTGCGTAGTTGCCGCGCTCCAGGTCGCGGCGGTCCATCTGGCTGGATAGGCTGATGGCGGCGGCCTCGGCCGTGAACTGTAGTTCCGACAGGTCCTCCTCGCCAAACGCGCCCGCTTCACGATCGGTCACGTTGACGACGCCGACCTTGCGGGTGGCGGTTTTCATGGGCGCGGCCACCAGGGGGAACGAGGCCATGGCGTCACCCGCATCCAGGCCGAGCGTCCCGGAGAACTCGGCGGCGTCGAGGTCGTTCACGACCACGGGTACCCCGCTGTCGAAGACCTGGCCGCAGATCCGATTCGGGATCGGGACCGATATCCTCTTGGCCACCTCGTCGGGGATGCCGCGCGAGGCCACGATCCGCAGCACCGCGTCCTCAATCAGCATGATGCTGACGCGGCGCGCGCCGAGCGTTTCGGCGGCGTGCGCCACGGTGGCGTCTGCGGCTTCCTGGATCGAACCGGCCAGCGCTAGACGCTCCAGGAAGGCGCATCGCTTGGCCATCCGCTGGCGGGCTTTGTCCAGGTTGTTCAGCGAGCCGATCAGGTCGTCGGTCTGTCGGCTGGTTGTAAGCGACAGGGTCACCACGCTCACGATGCTGAGCGTCACCAGCAGTTTGGTTACCATCGGCTGCAACGCCGCGGTCAGCAGGAAGGCAATGACCAACAACAGGGCCATCAGCAGCGACGTCTGGAGGCCGCAACACCAGCGGATGCTCGACAGGCGGCACCAGTGGCACCGGCCGTACGGGGCGGCTTGGAGGATGCGGCACACGACGCAGTTGGGATTGCCCGGCTGGTTGGCCGCAGCACGATACTCGGCCGCCTTCTCTGGCCAGACGACGCGTAGGCATCCTTTCAGGAACGCATAAGCCAGCAGCGTGAAGGAGAACGCCGTCGTACCTTCCATGGTCGAGGCGGCGGCGGCCGCCAGGGTCGGCAGCCATCCGATGGGATGCCCGGCCGTCAGCAGAATCGCCCCGCTGCCCAGCAAGATGACGCGCATCGCCTCGGCGAAGCGGAACATGCCCGCGCGCGGTCCGGGATCTTCCTGCTCGTAGGCGTGCTTCTTGTCGCGCAGCAGCCAGTCCAGGATCACCAGGCGGTCGGATACCATCGCCAGAACCGACAGACCCAGAGCCACCCAGAGAGGGGGAAGCCAACCCGCCAGATAGGCTATGACCGACAGACTCCCCGCCGCGAACTGATGCAGTCGGATCCCGGCGGTCGATGCGTGCAGACGGTTGGCCATCCCAGTGCCCTTCCAGCGCAACGGAGCCCCTTTCGGGACCCCCAGCAGGCACATCATCTCATCCCAACTTGCCTATCGACACAGGCCGGTATGGCATTTGAGGGATAATTCGGAAGAATGAACCAACCGGGCCGATCGGGGTGCCAGATAGATGGCACAGTGGGCTCAGGTCTGCCGCGAAAGCCCACGCGACGGCGTCCTGATCGGGGTTTCGGCCCCGTGATGATGGGCTGTCACGGCCGAGGAATGCCGGTCCATTCACCCAGGCGGGCTTCACGCAGCAGCGCGTCGTAGTCCTGTCGGACCTGCGGGCAGACCTTAAAGAGGCGGGCGACCTCCTCTCGGGCGGCTTTGGCCTTGTCTTGCTGATCGGCCTTCGCATAAGCGTCGGCCAGCAGGGCCAGCGCTTCGGGCCGGGCGGGATCCAGTATCAGCAGCCGCTCGAGTTCCGTGATTGCCGGTCGCGTTCGCTTGAGTTCCACGAGCGCCGCCGCCAGGAGCATCGTCGGCCACTGCCCGCCCGGAAGCGCCGCCGGGTGCAGCCGCTCGTTGCCGGCGATGGCGTGCTTTCCCAGACCCATTGCGACGGGCGGCGTCTCCGAGGCGCACCGTTTCAGGTGGCTTATGGCCTGGATCATGTTGCCGGCGGCCAGGGCCTCGAGGGCCATCAGATAGTGCCCGGCGGGGAGCCGCTCGGCCTTCTTGAAATGCCGCGCGGCGGCGGGAGTCGGACGGCCACGCGCTTCCAGCGACAGCATCATCCCCAGGTAGGCCTGGGCGTAAGGGTGGTCGGGCCTGCGGCCGACGAGAAAATCGAGCCGGCTCCTGACGGACTGCCAGCGGGCTGACCCCGGCCGTTCGGTTCGCATAACCACACGGGCCGCCGCCAGAACGGACTCCACGTCGTGGGTGGCCAGGTTCTTGCAGAGCGTCCTGGTGGCGTCGGGCAGATGGGGCGCCCCGCGGCGTGACCAGTCCGCCAGTTCCATCGCCATCCAGTTCCACGGCTGCATCTCGGTCTGGATGACCTTGAAGTCCTCTGGCGGCATGGGCTGCGGCCGGTGCGGCAGGTTGACCTCGGCCAACTCGTCGTCCTCCCCGTTGACCACGGTCACCAGGACGGGCTCGGCCCGTTTCTCGAGCCGGACGACGAGCGGCCGGTCGGGCCGCAGCGTGCCGGCGGCCTGGGCGGTCTCCTTTTTCGTGCGGACCATGACGCGGCACTGAGGCCAAGGCTGGAACGAGACGACACGCACTGCCGCGCCCTTCCCTCTGGGCTCGTACGAGATGGCGACGGAATCGTTGGCCCAGTCTATGCGGCCGATCCCCGTCACCATCGTCAGCCTAAGCGGCAGGACGTAGGTTCCGAACGCCTGAAGGTAGTGGCCGGGATGGTTGAAGGTCGGATTGGAGCCGTTCCAGATCTCGATCGTCCGGTCGGCGCGCGTGGCCTTGTCCTTGATGCTCGACTTGGCTTTCGCGACGTGCAGCCGCACGCCCGGTGCGGTGTAGCGCGGTTTGAGGATCAGGTGGTTGGCGTCGGCGCCCGGGTAATACACGCCGGTCCAGTCGCCCTGGGTATCGGCGCCGAAGACGGAGACGGCTCCCGCCCCGAGGCGGCTGTGGTCGATGTCGTCCCAGACCGGCCACGGCTTGGCCTCACCGAGATTCGCGTCGGTGACCGACCCCACCGGAAGGAGCACCGTCGCGCCGGCCTGCCGCGGGAACTGAGCCATGTTCCATAGTCGGAATCCGTGCCGCAGGGGCAACCGATTATCGAGCCGCGCAGCGTATTCCAGGACCGCCGAGCCCGGCCGCAGCGTCACGTGCGTTGCCATCCGAAGCGCCGAGAAGCGGGCGTCCGGCCGTGGGGCCGACCCCGCGAACTGCGTGAACCGCCGGTCCATCGCCACGGTCACCGAGCCGTCATATTCGTGGACGATGCGCCACGTGGTGGTCGGATCGGCCACACAGCCCGCCTCGCGAAGCGGGAACGGGAAGAACGTCCCGCCCATCGACCACTCTTTCAGCGTGTCGTTCACCCAGAAAAGGTCGCGGCCGCCTCTTTTGAAGACGACGCGCATCAGCCGCGCCTCGAGGGCCGGCACGATGGTGGCCCGGACGTAGGAGTTCTCGAGGATGATGGCGTCGGTGGTGTAGGTCTTCGCTTCGCCGGGGTCGCTTTCTTTCCAACTCGGCGGTTTCACGGCGTAGGTTTTCTTGATGACCGTCGTCTGGACGGCCGGCTTCTCCGGCAGGGCGGGCGCGGCCGCGGCGGCCGATAGAGAAAGAGCCAGTCCGCCGACGGCGCCGAGTGCGATGCGGTGGAACATGATGTAGCCCTCCTTGCCGCGGCCGCTCACGCCGTTGGGGGCTGAAATACCCCGGCCGCAGGCTGTCATCACGCAATCTCATTCAGTATCGGCAGATGGAAAATGGTGTGGCCACAGGAAACCGGGTGCTGATTATCGGGCGCGTGACCACGGATTATGGCAGGGGCGGGCCGTGGGGCAAGACGGGTCCTGGCGCGTGTTTGGTGGCTCAAGCGCCACCCCGCTCAACACGTACGGTTCCATCCAGAAAAAGGTTCCAGGAACCTTTTTATCCAAAACGGCCTTTCTGATAGCACGAACGCCGAAACGCAAAAAAGGTTCCTGGAACCTTTTTGCCGCCCGCCAGTAAAAAGAGTCACCCATTATCGGCTTCGACGCGGTCGAAAGAGCACTTCGTTGCCGTCCAGGCACCCGATCCTGGCCGATGGCAGCCGCCGGTCGTAACTTCCCTCTTTGGGCGGACACGCCTCGACGTGCCAGTCGGCAAACAGGACGTTGGCTAGGCCCCGATGCCGGAAGTGCACGTGGGGGTAGTCCCGGAACTTCGAATCGGGCGGCTGGACGTAATGCCACTCCTCCAGCAGGGGGTTGGTTGGGGAGGCGGGCGCCTGAAAGGTGTTGACCTGGGCGGCATCCGCCATGACGACCGTCCGGGAGGCGTCGCGCCCGGGTATCTCGATGATGTTCCGGCACCGCTGGCTGCGGTTGACGTACAGATCCGGCGACAGGACCTTGTTGATGCCATAAGTCCACCATTTGCCGCGGAACTTGGCCTTGAACGAACCGTAGTAGTTGAAGCCCGGGCAAATCTCGATCCCTTCGTAGTTGTCGATGTAGGGATACAATTTGGCCCGCGACTTGTCGAGGATGCGTTTCCCTTCTGGGGTTTTCGACCAACTGGTCCCCGTCTCATACCCGAAGTACCAGAGTTTGGCTTCGTCTTCCGGCGTATCGGGATCGTCGCGGTCGCGGATCGGGAAGAAGAACCCATCGTTGTCCTTCAGGTACAGTTGTACGGCGAGCCCGAGTTGACGGAGGTTGGAGGCACAAGCCGTCTCCTGCGCGACGGCCAGTGCGTCGAACACGGCCGGCACGAGCAGGGCGGCCAGCATGCCCAGGATCGTGATGACGATCAGCAGTTCGGTCAGCGTGAAGGCGCGCCGTCGGGTTGGAGCCGGGCGTTTCATGGTGAGGGCCTATGCATCGCGGCCGCGCGGTGCGTCTTTCGGGAACAGGCCCTCCCGACCCACCGCGCGAGACGCGTGTGAAGATGCTTACCGTTTCCGGCGAAGGCGGATCATGGCCGCCCCGGCACCGGCGGCCAGCAACGCCATCGTGGCCGGCTCGGGCACCGGTTCGCTCGCGCTGCCGTATACCCAGCCGTCGGAGCACCCGTCCGTAACGGCGCGGTCCGCAGCACCGTACATGGGGGCCTGCCAGGGGTCCAGTGCGGAGTCTTTGATCCAGTAGTGCCACCAGTCTTCTCCGCCGCCGAAGCCCATGTTGCTGTGGCCGTCGTAACTGATGCCGTCGATGAAGACGCCCCAGCCGAAGTCCTCGCGAACGGTCGTCAAGGTGGTCTCGGTTTCGATGATATCGAGAAGGCCTATGCCGGTTGGCGACCCGTCGAACGCCAGGGCGAACTCGTAGATGGCCCCGTCTTTGAAGTTGATGACCACCATCGCGTTGCTGGCCCCGGATCCCACCGGCATCAGGGCGGCCGGAGCGCCGGCCGCCGACAAACTCAGCACCGATACGATTAACACAATCCTTCTCATCTTGCTCTCTCCTTACGTTCCACGGTGGTACCGGATGTTCTCCGACCGGAGCACACCGAGTGCCGGTCGTTCCGACTCGATTCGTTCCAGCGCCTCTTGCTGCGATGGCGCGTCCCAACTGCTGTCAGCCCAAGGGCGATGAGGCCCAGCGTTGCGGGTTCGGGCACCGCGATACCGAGGCTCTGCATCCCGGCCGCCGCGCTCGTCGCCGCGGCCAGAACCGCTGCCAGCATCACTGCAATCTTCTGCATCATGGCACAACCCCCTCCTCTCATGGCCTGCGCGGGTCGGCCGATCATCGCGGCACGACCGGACCGGATCCAGCGCGCCCGCCCGTGCGGTTGCACGGGGTTCCCTTAGTGATCGTTGCTCGTGCGTCCCCCGGGTGCTGGTCTGATGCTTCGCCCTCGGGCGTTCTGCTTTCCCGTGGGGCCACGAAAAAACCTCCGGCCCCGCGCGGGAGGCCGAAGGTTCAGACGTACCTTCTGAGCCGGCTATTCCCAGTCCGCGAGGAATGCCAAGCGAGAGTGGAAACCGAGAGAGGTCTTCTGGCTCGCGAATCGTCCTACTCGGCCCGGCCTTCCCGTCCAGCCGGCGTGTGCTTCACGCCCGCTGGGACAGTGACGTATGTCGGGCCTTTCGTCCTCGCTTACAGCGGCGGGACCGCGGTGGCTTTGCACCACCTTCCCTGTTCCCGGCTTCCTATTCTATTGTCGAAGGTACTATAGCACGTCTTGGCGCAGTGTCAAGCGCCAACAGGCGGGAAAAAGGAACGGCGCTCGCGCGGGCGTACGCCCGCGCTGCTTCTCGGCGGCCGATGCACCATTAGGCTTGACCGGGCGGCCTGGGCCCATAGAATCGCGGGCATGAAACGAACGGCTCTTCTGGTTCTGGCGGGTGGGCTCGCGGCCGGTCTTGCGGGCGGGTGCTGGGAATCCGTGCCTCCCGAGGAGGCGGCCGGGCCCGAACGGCTGCGGATTCTCAGCCTCACGCCGAGCGTCACGGAGATTCTCTTTGCGTTGGCTTTGGGCGACAACATTGTCGGCCGCTCGAACTACTGCAACTTCCCGCCGCAGGCCAAGAAGATTCCCGCCGTCGGAGACACCATCAACTTGAACCTCGAAAGAATCGTCTCGCTCAAGCCGACCGTGGCCTTTGTCGTCACGAAGCGGGCCGACGTTGTGAGAACGCTCGAGGGTCTCGGCATCCGGACGGTCGCGCTGGAGTCCGACACGATGGTGGAACTGATGCTGACGATCGAGACCATCGGCCTGGAGACCGGACGAACCGGCCCCGCGGGGAACCTGAAAGAAGACATCCTGGGCCGCTTGGACAAGGTACGCCGCCGCGTGAGGGGCCTCGGGCGGCCGAAGGTCCTGTTCGCCTTTCCGATGGCGGTCGGATCGACCAACATGATGGTGGCGGGGCGGGGCACCTTTGTGGATGAACTCCTGGACGTGGCCGGCGCCGAGAATGCCTTTCCCGATACGGCCGACTGGCCGACCATCACCCCTCAGCGGGTGATTCAACTGGCGCCCGAGATTGTAATCGTCAACGCCGTCGGCAACGACGCCGCGCCCGACCGCATGGACGCCATCCGCCGGGCTTGGGGGAACTGGACGAGCATACCCGCCGTGGCGAAGGGTCGCGTGTACATCCTTCAGGATGCGTTCCTGACGATTCCCGGCCCGAGCGTCGGCCTGACCGCCGACCGTCTCTCACGCGTCATCCATCGGCCCGGCCTGGGCGAGACCGACTTCGTCGAGGAGCGCGACAGGCCTTGAAGACCAGGCCCCTGACACCGCGGCGCTACGTTCTGGCCCTGGCCGGGTGGCTGCTGCTGTGGCTGGCGGTATCGGTGGTGGCGGTCGTCCTGGGGGCCGAGAACATCTGGGCCTGGGACTCGTGGCAGAAGACACGCGACGTCCTCGCCCTGCGCCTGTACGGGGTGCTCACGGCCGGGGCGGTGGGGGCGGCGCTGGCGCTGGCGGGACTCGCGTTTCAGGCGCTGCTGAGGAACCCCCTGGCCGAACCGTACATCCTGGGCGTCTCCGGCGGCGCCGCCCTCGGCGTCATCCTGTCGAGCCTCTATCTGACGGTCATGGCGGCGCCGGTCTTCGGGTTCGTCGGCGCTCTGGTAACGGTCGCTGTGGTGTACGCGGTGGCCCAGCGTCGCGGCCGTCTGGAGCCGTACACGCTGCTGCTGACGGGCGTCATCATCAACGCCTTCTACGGGGCCGCCATCATGCTGGTCACGGCTCTCGTGAGCCCGGAACGTCGCGGCGAGATCGCCTACTGGATGATGGGCACGATCAGCACCTTCGACCCGAGGTGGTCGCTGGTGGCGGTCGTGGGCGGGCTGGTGCTGGCGGCGGCCGTCATGTTTGCCTTCCTGGCCAAGGGGTTCAATCTGGTGGCGGTCGGCGAGGACACGGCCGGGGCGCTCGGCGTGCCGGTCGATCGGCTCCGGCTGGCGACGTTTGTGGCGGCGAGTCTCGTGACGGGGGCGTCGGTGGCGTTGGCCGGCCCGATCGGGTTCGTCGGCTTGATCTGCCCGCACCTGCTGCGGATGGTTCTGGGTCCGGATCACCGGCGCCTGGTGCCGGCGGTGGTGTTTTTCGGGGCGTCGCTGCTGGTGGTGGCGGACCTTATGACGCGGTTGCTGGAAGGCATCGGCGGCGTGGCCCCGCCGGTGGGCGTGCTGACGGCTATGGCCGGCGGGCCGTTCTTCATCTACCTCTTGAGAACACGATGGCGGCGGAAAATCGAAATTCGGTAGCGGCCGATCCCGGCACGCCGGGCGCCACTGGCGGGTCGGAGACGCCGCGCGGTTTGGAGACGCCGCGCACACAGCGCAGCGGTCGCGGTGGGTACGGAGACCCACCGCGCCATGCGTTGCGCAAGCCTCCGAATGACAACGCGTACCTGGCGGCAGACGATCTCGTCTTCGCCTACACGCCGGGTGCGCCGGTGCTTCAGGGTCTGACGATGGCCCTGGCGCGCGGGCGCCTGGCGTGCGTCCTCGGGCCGAACGGCAGCGGCAAGACAACGCTGCTCAGGATTCTCGTGGGACTGCTGGTTCCAGCGGAAGGCCGCGTCCGACTCGCGGGGACGCCGCTGGAGCAGTACCCGCGCGGGGCGCTTGCACGCCGCGTGGCCTACGTGCCGCAGGAGACGCTGGCGGCGGTCGGCTTTACGGCGCTCGAGACGGTCCTGATGGGTCGCTCGCCGCATACCGGCGCCCTCGGATTCGAGTCTACCGGCGACTGGCATGCGGCCCGGGAGGCGCTTCGACGGACCGACACCGAGCGGTTCGCCCAGCGAAGCCTGGAGGACCTGTCGGGCGGCGAGCGGCAGCGGGTCATCATCGCGCGGGCGCTGGCGCAGGAGCCCGACGTCATCCTGCTGGACGAGCCCACCTCGTTCCTCGATATCAAGCATCAGCACGGGATTTACGGTCTGCTCCGGCGGCTCGTTACGGAAGAAGGCAAGACGGTCGTCGCCGTCAGCCACGACCTGGGCCTGGCGGCGGCGTACGCGGACGACCTGGTGCTCGTGGACGAGGGCCGGGTGGCGGCGGCCGGAACGCCGCAGGAGGTCATCCGGCCGGAAGTCCTCTCGCCCGTCTACGAGACGCCGGTCGAGGTCCGAACCGACGAGGCAACCGGGCGGCCGTACGTGCTTCCGCGTCCGCCCGCGTGATGGGCGAGGTATGCCTCGGTCCCTGTTTGGCGACGCACGCCGGTCCGTCTTGTCCACCGCTCGCTTGGCGTCCGGCGTGTCGGCGGGCGGCCGGGCCACCTCGCGAGGTCCGTTCCATCCCGGGGGTGTGGCAAGTTTTTCTGGCGAGCGCAGGCGGTTGTAGCGCCCGTACGGGCGGCCGTTGGCGGCGGCGCCGGCCAGGATGCGCCCGTACGGGCGCTACGGCCAAGCCGCAGGAAATCGTCCCATGCCAGAAATCGTTGCCACGCCCCATCCCGGTTTTCCTGCATTTTCGGCTACGAACGAGCCGAGAGACGCAGTATCATAGGGAGGAGGGACCATGTACTCGGCTCGTGGCAAGACCTGGCGCAGTCGGCTGTTTGACGCTCCGGGCCGGCCGGCCGCTCGCGCGCCTGAGTCGCCTGTGGCGACCGGCGTCGGCCCGGCCGCTTCATCTCTACCCCGCATCGGGGGACAGCGGGTGTGGGCGTTCCTGTGTCCGAACCCGCTTTGCGACACGGAACTGGTCGTCTTTCCGGATCACTCCGGCGAGTTGGTGCAATGCCCGACGTGCGGCTTTGAGTTTACGGCGCCGCGTGTGGTACCGATACAGATCGTGGCGGAGGAAGAAGTGGCCCGTCCGCCGCTGCGAGTGTTCGCGCCCGGCGCCGTCATGGCCCGGCCGGCCGCGCTGCCGGCTCCGTCTCATTCACCGACTTCGCCTTCAGCGAACGGACCGCCGATGCCCGAGACGAAGCAGGCGGCGGCAGCGCTTGACACACTGGCGAGCGGCATACCCCTCGCCCCGCCGGCTCCGCAGCCGCCCGAGACGCCGGAAGCGCCGAGGCCGCCACGTGCGCCGGGGACCGGGACGGCGGCCGACGCACTCGAGGCCCTTGCGATGGCCGCAGCGCAGCCCGGCGCCCATCCTGCGCCCCCGCGTGTGGAACGCCGAGACACCCCGCGGGTGAACGGCCGCCCGGCTCGCCGCACCGCTGCGCGCGCCAACTTGGCGCCGAGCCTTCCGGAAACGCCGGCCCGGTCGCCGAGCGGCAAGAAGCGGGCCGACCTCGTCCTGACCTGGGTCGTCGCGGTCGTGGTGTCGGTGGGACTCGGCCTGGCCGCCTGGATCGTCAAGGTGCCGGACCTGGCGCTCGGGTCGATCCTGTTTATCGGCTTGGCGGGCCTGCGTACGTTCCTGGTCGCGAGGCCCGAGCGGGCTGATCGCCCGCCGGGGTAGGGCACGGCCTGGCTGCACACCGCCGCTGCGAAAGAACACGGCTTGCGAGCAAGCCGTGCCACATATGGACTCTCGGCGTGGTTTGGGGGGGTGAAGAACGGGCGACTCGGTGTGAGCCGCCCGTTGAGTTGCTGCAATCTGCTACTCGACCGGCTACTTCCGCCTGCGCGCCAGCAGAGCCATCCCACCAAAGGCCAGCAGCGCGAGTGTGGCGGGTTCGGGGATGAAATTGTCCAGCACCACCGAGTTGGTATCGTACGTCACCTGGAATTCGCCAAACGGGAAGACCGGCACCAGATTCCCCGGCGTATTGGCAAACGTCCCGACCAGAGGCCTGTCGGTCACCAGCACCGTGAAGATGTCGAGGCTGTCGGGGACAAAGCCATCGATTAACTCGACCATCAAATCTCCCCCCAGCGCGACCTGACCATCCACCGACAGTCGGTCGTAGCCGCTGCCGACCCCGGTGCCCCCCAGTTCGATCCACAACTGGGCCGTGGGGTCAAATGGCACGTCCCCGGTCACGCTCAGCACGCCCGCCGACTGGCCCGGCGCGATGATGCCCTGGTTTACGAACGTCGAACTGCCGATGTCCAGTTCGCCCCCGCCGCCGATCACGCCCGCCGGCTCGTTGGTCAGCGTGGAACCGGTAATGACGCCCGTTGAGCCGGCGTCGATGATGAGCCGGCCGCTGTTGTCCACCGTGCTGCTGGAAATGCGCAACTCCGCCCCGTTCAGCGCCCGGATCAGACCCTGGTTCACAGCCCCGTCGGCCCCGGCCGAGGCGTCAATCGTCAGCCGCTCGCCGGATACGTCCGCCTGGACGGTCCCCAGGTTGGTCAAGGTCATGTGGGTGCCGCCCAACCGACCGGCGCCGCAGATGGTGTGGCCGGCCGCGTTCGTCAACCGGTCGGTCGCGTTGACCCCCCGAACGTGCGCCAGATTGGCGTCCCCCAGCCGCAGTTCCCCGCCGCCGCTCAGCGTCGTCGCCCCGTCGATCCGCAGATACGTGTGCCAAGTCGTCGCCCCCACGTCGATCAGGCCGTCGTTGGTGTAGGAACCCCCTCCGGCCAGGGTCAACGTCGAGCCGTTGTCGATGCGGACCTCCTTGCCCGCAGGATTGCTCAGGTGGTTGCTGATCCGCGTCCCGCCCGAGATGATCAGCGTGCCGTTGTTGATGAACGTGTCCGCGCCAACCTCGGAGGCGTTCAGCGTCAGCGTGGCCTGGTTCTCCACACTGCCGCCGCTGACCTGGCTGGACAGGATCTGGCCGCTGGTGCCGGCCGTGAACTCGATGAGCCCGCCGCTGTTGTTCACCTCGCTGCCGACGATATGCAACTCCGCCCCGTTCAGCGCCCGGATCTCGCCCTGGTTCACAACCTCGTCGGCCCCGCCCGAGGCATCAATCGTCAGCCGCTCGCCGGATACGTCCGCCAGAATCGTCCCCAGGTTCGTCAACATGATGCGGTTGCCGCCCAACTGACCGGCGCCGCGGATGGTGTGGCCGGCCGCGTTCGTCAACCGGTCGGTCGTGTTGACCCCCTGAACGTACGCCAGAGTGGCGTGGCTCAACTGCAGGTCCCCGTCGCCGCTCAGCGTCGTCGCCCCGTCGATCCGCAGATACGTGTGCGAGGACGTGGGACTGATGTTCACTTCGCCGTCGTTGGTGTACGACCCGCCGGCGGCCAGTGTCAACGTCGCGGAGTTGCCGATGCGGACCTCCTTGCCCACAAGATTGCTCAGGTGGTTGCTGATCCGGGTGCCGCCCGAGAT
>JAUVZF010000115.1 GCA_030602705.1 Planctomycetota bacterium | reverse complement strand
TAAGTCTTTTGCTGTGGCGAGAACGGCACCCGCTCGCTTACGCTCGCGGCTAGTTACACTCGCGCCCGACCAGCCCCGTGAGAAAACTAGCCGCGCACGTAAGTAAGCGGCGCAACCTCTTGGGCTACGAGCCCAATCAGTTGTCGCCACGGCATGCACACGCAAGCGTGGGCATGGCACCCGACGGCAAAAGACTTACCTGACCCCGCTTAGCCCCGCCCGTAAAGGCGGGGACTCACCTGTCGGGGACGGTGCAGCGGATGGACCTCGAGGACACGATCGTGGCGGTCAGCAGCCCGGCGGGCGCCGCCGAGCGGGCCATTGTGCGCCTATCGGGCGAGAAGGCGATTGAGATTGCCGACCGCCTGTTCACCCCCGACGCGGCGGCGACCCGAACCACGCACGGCCGGGCAAGACCGGCCGTGGCACACGTGATTGAGATTGCCGACGGCGTATTCACCCCCGATTGCCATCGGGGGTTAGTCGGTTTGCCGACGTATGCGGCCAGGTCGGGGCGTCTGTCGCTGCCGGGCGCCGGGTTGTCGGTCCCCGGGCTGGTGTACCTGATGCGGGGGCCGAAATCGTACACGCGCGGGGACGTGGTGGAGTTGCACGTGGGCGGCTGGCCGGCGGTCGTGCCGCTGATTCTCGAAGGTCTCATCGCGGCCGGGGCGCGCGCCGCCGAACCGGGCGAGTTCACCTTCCGGGCGCTGGTGGGCGGACGGCTGGACCTGGCGCAGGCCGAGGCGGTTATGGCCGTCGTCGATGCGGGCAGCCGCGCTGCGCTTCGGGCCGCAGGCGACCTGTTGGCGGGGCACCTGTCGCGCGAGGTCTCGGGCCTCGCCGGCCGCGTCCGTGAGGTGCTCGTGCTGGTGGAGGCCGGCCTGGACTTCTCGGACCAGGACATCGACCTCGCCCCGCCCGAAGCGATTGCAGCGCGCCTTGCGACCATCCGGACGGACCTGGCCGAGATGGGCCGCCGCGCACGCAGCATCGAGACGTTCGGCGGCGAGGTCCGTCTCGTGGTGGCCGGATGGCCGAACGTCGGCAAGAGCAGCCTCTTCAACCGTCTCGTTGCGCGCGATCGCGCCATCGTCACGCCCGTACCGGGCACCACGCGCGACGAGTTGCGCACTGCCCTGCACGTGGGCGGGCTGACCTTCACGCTTTCGGACGTGGCGGGTCTGGCCGAAGCGCGCGACGAGGTCCAGGGCAAGGCCCGCGCCAGGGCCATCGAGGCCATCGGACGGGCCGACCTCGTGATCCTGGCCCTCGAGGCGACCGCGCCGTCCTACGACCGCACGGAGGAACTGTTATCGCTCGTTGCCGCGCCGATGGTCGTGGCCGTGACGAAGTGCGACCTGGCCCCCGCCGACCGCGCCCGTGCGTGGGTCGAAGCGAGCGGTGTCGGCGCCGGCGTCGTGGCCACCAGCGCCGTGACCGGCGAAGGTATCGAGGACCTGGAAGCGGCCCTCGTCCGCGCGGTGGAGGGCGGGGCAGTGGACCGCCAGGCGGCCGGCCCGGTGGTGACCGCGCGGCACCGTGCGGCGCTGGAGCAGGCGGCGGTGGCGTTGGCGCGGGCACACCGCGTGGCCAGGCGGACGCAGGCCGCCGGCGAACTCGTGGCCGTGGAACTGAACGAGGCGCTCGAGGCTCTTGGAACCATCCTCGGTCGCAAGGCGCATGGCGACGTGCTGGAGGAGATCTTCTCGCGGTTCTGTATCGGCAAGTGAGACGATTGCCGTTCGAGAGGGCCGTGCGCGGGTGTAGCGCCGGGCTTTATGCCCGGCGGCCGTTGGCGGCGGCGCCGGCCAGGATGCGCCGGGGATAAACCCCGGCGCTACGGCCAAGCCGCAGGAAATCGTCCCCTGCCAGAAATTGCTGCCACGGTGCGCCGTGGGAAGGCGCTGGTTCTCAGCGGGTGCGAAACCCGCCCGGCAACTGGGTCGCTCCGGCCGGTAGCAATCGGAGCGGCGGAGGAGGCAACGAAGCCGTCGAAGCCTCTGATGGAAAGGGTCCCTTGGGGACTCCGCGAGCAGGCAGGCCGCAATGCGAGTGAACGCTGAGCAGGCCTCGAAACTTTCAATGCAGGAGCCGACCCGCCCGTGACACGGGGAAGGCCGACGCCGAGGGCGGCGGAACGAGCGACCGAGCCGCCGACGGTCCTGCCGGGGTAGTGGCGGCGGCATGTCTGAAAGAGGGAACCGGCGCAACACGGGAAGCCCGTCGGGGTGGCCGTGCGTGAGGGCCAACCGGAGACCCGCGAGGGACGCCTCCGGGCCGCGTCGGGTGGCGGAGAGGCCCGTAGTACCGATGACGCCCCGTAATGGGGGCCGAGGGAAGGGGCCTTGGTTGAAGGCGAGCGCAGGAAGCGGCGAGGGACGGGGGATTGGCCGTGAGCCTATCCACTCCTGAAAGCGTCCAGAGGCTGCAGGCGGCGCTCCACGCCAAAGCGAAGGGAGAGCCCGGCTTCCGGTTCTACGCCTTGTACGACAAGGTGTACCGTTCGGACGTGCTGGCCCATGCCTATGCGCGCTGCCGCGCGAAACGCGGAGCGGCGGGTGTGGACGGCGAGACGTTCGAGGCCATCGAGTCGTACGGGCCGGACGGGTGGCTGGGGGAACTGGCGGAGGCTCTGAGGAGGAAGACGTATCGTCCGGAGGCCGTGCGGCGGGTGTGGATTCCGAAGCCGGACGGCACGAAGCGCCCGCTCGGTATCCCGACGATCCGGGACCGGGTGGTCCAGACGGCGGCGGTGTTGGTCCTGGCTCCGATCTTCGAGGCGGACCTGGCCGCCGAGCAGTACGCCTACCGGCCCGGCCGGGGCGCGTTGGATGCGGTGCAGCACGTCCACCGGCTCCTGATGAGCGGTCACACCGAGGTGGTGGACGCGGACCTGAGCGGGTATTTCGACAGCATCCCGCACGCGGAACTCCTGAAGTCGGTGGCCCGTCGCGTCGTGGATGGGGCGATGATGCGTCTCGTCAAGATGTGGCTGGTCATGGCGGTGGAAGAAGAGGACGACCGCGGACGGAAGCAGCGGACGACCCGCGCCAAGGACACGGGGCGAGGCACGCCGCAGGGCGCGCCGATCTCCCCGTTGCTGGCCAACCTCTACATCCGGCGCTTCGTGGCGGGCTGGAAGGTGCTGGGGCACGAGACGCGTCTGAAGGCGCGGATCGTCAACTACGCCGACGACTTCGTCATCTGCTGTCGCGGGACCGGCGCCGAGGCGCTGGCCGCCATGCGAAAGATGATGGTGCGGCTGAAGTTGATGGTGAACGAGGCCAAGACGCGTCTGCGGCGGGCGCCGGACGAGCCGTTCGACTTCCTGGGGTACACCTTCGGGCGGAACTGGTCGCCCAAGACAGGGCGGTCGTACATCGGGACGCGGCCGTCGAAGAAGCGGCTGGCGCGCCTGGTGACGGCCCTGCGGGGGCTGACCGGACGACGGAGTGCCCGGCCGACCGTGCAGGAGAAGGTCGCAGAACTCAACCGCCTGCTCAGCGGGTGGGCGAACTACTTCTGCCTGGGGTCGGTCAGCCGTGCCTACCGGGCGATGGATGAGCAGGCCCGGCGTCGGCTGCGCCAGTGGCTGCGCGCGAAGTACCCGCACCAAGGGTACGGCCGAGTTCGGTATTCGGATACGTACCTGCACGAGGTGCTGGGGTTGGTCCGCCTTCAGGGGCGGCCGCGCAACTTCCCGTGGGCGAAGGCGTGATGCCTTCTCCGAGAGCCGGATGCGGGAAATCCGCACGTCCGGTTCGATGAGCGGGGTCTGGAAACGGAGTACGGTCGAGCCAGTGAGGCACCGCCAACCGAAAGGGGCGGCCAACCGCTATGCCCGACCTACCCCACCGCGCCAGACCTCGACTCTACCCCCGTGCGCGGCGCTGGGGGTTTTTCCTTGACGGTTCTTCCTCGGCCGCGTCTATTAATGGACAGACGGCGGCGTCCGCCACAGCCTGCCTGGCGTGCCGCCTGGCCAATACCGAACGCAGGGGGCGCAGCGGATGCGGCTGGCCGCCGACCCCGCCGTTGCGGAAGCGTCGTGGGACCCGCCGAAGCGTTGCCCAGGTGAGGTGAGGAACGCGTTATGGCAACCACCAAGACCGTTTGGGGTATCGACGTTGGTCAATGCGCGCTGAAGGCGCTGAAGTTGCAGTTGCGCGAAGGCAAGTTGCGCGCCCTGAGTTTCGACGTCATCGAGCACGGCAAGGTCCTCAGCCAGCCCGACGCCGATGAACAGGCGCTGATCCGCTCGGCCCTCTCGAAGTTCCTTAGCCGCAACTCCATCAAGGGAAACACGCTGGTCATCAGCGTGCCTGGTCAGGCGAGTTTTACGCGGTTCATCAAGTTGCCGCCCGTCGAGATGCGCAAGATCCCCGAGATCGTCCGGTACGAGGCGCGGCAGCAGATACCGTTCGACCTGGAGGACGTGGTCTGGGATTACCAGACGATCAGCCCGCCGTCTGCCGGGCCGCGCGAGGTCGAGGTCGGCATCTTCGCCATGAAACGCGACATCGTGGCCGACTACGTGTCGGATTTCCTGACGATGAAGATCGAGCCGGACATCGTTCAGATGGCCCCGGTGGCCCTGTACAACTTCCTGCGGTACGACATGCAACCGAGCGGCGGGGCGACGGTCCTCTTGGACGTCGGCGCCGAGAACACGAACCTCGTCATCGCCGAAGGCGAGCGGGTCTGGATCCGCAACGTGCCCTTGGGCGGCAACAACTTCACGCAGGCCCTGTGCAAGGAGTTCAAACTCCAGTTCTCGAAGGCCGAGAACCTGAAACGCCACGCCGCCGAGTCGAAGCACGCCCGTCAGGTGTTCCAGGCGATGCGGCCGGTGTTCGGCGACCTGCTGACCGAGATTCAGCGTTCCATAGGCTACTACACGAGCCTTCATCGCGACAGCCGCATCGAACGGGTTGCGGCCCTCGGCAACGCGTTCCGTTTGCCGGGCCTGACGAAGTTCCTGTCGCAGAACCTGGGCGTGGACGTGGTCAAGGTCGAAGGCTTCGAGACGCTGGCCGACGCCGAGGCGCTGTCGGCGCCGTTGTTCCGTGAGAACGTCCTGTCGTTCGGCGTGGCGTTCGGCCTGGCCCTTCAGGGGTTGGGCGTGGCACAGATCTCGACGAGCCTCCTGCCGCCCGAAATCCTCAGCACCAAGATCATGAAGCAGAAGCGGCCGTTCTTCGTGGCGGCGGGCGCGGCGCTGCTGGCCGCCGTCGGCGCCTTCGCCTACGACCAGATTGCCACGAGCGGCGAACTGGCTGGAAGGCAGGGGGAGGTCCAGCGTCTCTCGTCCGACATCCGCAACCTTCAGAAGCAGAACGCCGAACACCAGGGCAAGTTCGACGAGCAGAAGAGCGCCCTCGTCGAGCAGCAGAAGAAGATCGGCGAGGTCGAGTCACTCATCGAGAATCAGGCCTACGCCTACGAGATCCTGCGCACCGTCTGGGACGCCTGGCCGCACGACGAGAACTGGGAAAACTACGACCCCTGGAAGGACGAACCGCCGCGCTCCACCCTCAAGATCATCGAGATGTTGGGCCTGACGATGCATTACGTGCCGGACGTTCGGACCTACTCCGACCAGGTCCGTCGCGGGGCCGGCGGCGCGGAAGCGATCACGGTGGTCGGGCACGAACCGCCGACTCCGCCCGAGGGCGAAGAAAACCCGCCGGACGCTCCGGCGCAGGTCATCGTGCCGGGCGTCCTGGTGGAGATCACCGGCATCACACCCCGGACGGGCAACGACGGCCAGAGGCTGGTTGACGAGGAACTGATCGCCGACCTCAAGGCGTGCAGGCGGACGATCGAACTACAGACCCCGGCCGGCAGAGAAATCCTGGCCATGATGCCGTTTACCGGCATGTTCCGCAACCAGCGTGAGTACCAGGGCTACGCGCGCAAGCGCTCCATCAGGAAGAAGTCGAGGGAAGACGAGAGGGCGGCGCCCGAGGAGTTGAAGGTCGATAAGGGCGGGGATTTCTGGTTCAGGGCTCAGTGGGTTGTGGGGATCGGGCCGCTCACCGAGTCCCAGCGGCGGCGGGCGTTTGAGGAAATCGCCGGCATGGCGAACCGGGTCGGGCTCGACGATCCACGCAAGATCGATCCCGCCCGCGCCAAGGGCGCCGACGCCGCGAAACTCGCGCAGATCGACCGCAACCTGACCGTCCTGGCCGGGGCGTGGCTCGTTGCGCGGAGCGACCTGTTGGACATCGCGGTGGAAGGTGTGACCAAGGAGTGGCCCGGGGCCGCGGTCCCCGCGGCCGAGTGAGCCGCCGTCCCGGAGCCCGGCCCTGGGTCCGCCTGCCCGGCCGGACCCGGTGAGGGGAGAGGGAGGCGAGGAGCCACAAAATGATGGAAACGATCAAACGCCACGCCTTCCTGCTGGGACTGGCGGCGGGGGTCGTCGCGATCTCGTTGGCGGTCGTACTGATGGTCTATTTCGTCTATGTGAGTCCGAACGAGGCGACGCGGCGGCTGCTCAGTTCCACCCGGTCGCGGGCAACCGCGCTGCGGAAGGGCAAGATGTTCAGCGAAGACCTCGTCAACCAGATGGCCGAACAGGTCGGCCGCCGCAAGAAGCAGTACGATGGACTCCTCGGATACGTCAAGAGCCTCGGCGCGGCACGCAAACCCCTGATCGAGGGGCTCTTCCCCACGAGTACGGACGTTAACCTGAGGCACCGGTTCAAGGCCGCCTACGACGAGGCTCTCGGCCGGTTCATGAAACGCCTTGGGGCCGGCACCCCGACGCTGCCGGTCCGCACGGGCCGCAGGAGGGGCAAAGGGGAAACCGACGACCTGGCCCTGGCGGAGGCCAGACAGGAGTACCGCAAGTTCACCATGTTCGTCCATCCCAAGCAGTCTTTCGAGCGGCCCTCCTGGGTTGACGACCCCAAGGAGCCCCCGTCGCCGGAAGAGGCGCGATTCGGCCAGGAGGACATCTGGCTGATGGAAGACATCGTTGAGGCCATCGCCCGGATGAACGACGACGTCCTGAAGAACAAGAACGCCACGCCGGTGGTGGCCAACGCCCCCGTCAAGGAACTGATTGAGATTTCCATCGGGTGCGGCTCCGCCACCCTCTCGGACACGAAGATGCAGAGCACCTCGGAGCGGTACCGGCCGGTGTACACGCCGGCGGCACGGGGTGGCTTCGGCGGCCAGGAAGGCCGCGCGCCGACCCTCTCCGGGCGGTACTCGAAACACGGATTTTACATCGTTCTGCCGTGGCGGCTCGCCGTGGTCGTCGAGGCCCGGTACGCCGGCGAGTTGATTCGGCGGCTCAAAGGCGGGGAGACTTTCTTGAGCGTCGAGGCGTGGAGCATGAACCCCATCACCGCGACTTCGTTCGAGCAGATGCGCAACCTCACGGCCAATCTGCGCGACGACTACGGCAAACAGGGCATCGCCTACGTGGAAGTCGTCGGCGAGTCACTGGTGTTCCAACTCCCGGGGGGAAGGGTCGCCACGCTTGTAACGGCCGCGAAGGCCACGGCCGGCGAGGCGGCCGAGAAGAAAACGTCGGGCGAGTAACGACCGGACGGGCCGCGAGGCCGAGACACGGGCCAAAGGAGTGACGCAAATGGCAGCCGACCTCATGCAGTCCTTCATCGGCAAGCACGTCGAAAAGGTCGTCCTGGCGGCCGCAGGGCTGGTGTTTCTCGGGTCCGTCGCCTGGTTCGGCGTCATGCGGGAACCCCAGGGACGCGTCCGAAGCCAGGTCGCACGCCTGGTGGACGAGATCACGAAGAAGGCCGATAAGCCCACGCTCAAAGATGCCTTGGACCCGCAGGAACAGGTCGCCCTGGGAATCGATAAACCCGCCACGACGGCGGCCGAGTTCGAAAAGGCGCTCAACGGCCTTCCTGCCCCGTGGGACGCCTTGGCCAAGATGGTCGAGGCCCCGCCCAAGCAAATGGAAGCCGTCGTTATCGTGGAGCAGCGCCGGGCGCCCGAGCGGATCCTGGCCGTCCAAGACCTGCGGACCGTCTGGGGTCGGGGCGTCACGAAGGACGAGGTCGCCAGGGCGCTGGCGAAACTCGACACCAAGTCCGGCACCCTCAGCGACGTCGTTTGGGCCGGATGCGTCGGCAGGTTCGACCTGACCGAGCAACTCGCGATCTATATGGACGGCAACGCGCCCGTCTCCAAGAACCCTATCACGATCACGAAGGTTGAACTGCGCCGGCGCCAGCGCAAGCCCGACGGCGACTGGTCCGACTGGACAGCCGTCCCGGTCGCCGCGCCGCCGGAGGTCGTCGAGAAGTTGTCGACGCTTCCCGCCGACCCCCGCGACAAGCGCGCCGTCATCGCCTGGGGCGGCGTGCTGATGAACGCCCAGGCCGAGGTCCGCCGGATGCCCTTCTACGAACTGGTGGCCGAGGACCCGGAAGGCAAGACGGTCGAGGCCCAGGCCGGTCCCATCGACGGCGTGGCCCAGCCCGACCCGGCCGCCCTCAGAAAAAAGGAGCCGGAAAAGCCCGCCGAGGAGAAGGACTCCGGCGAAACGACGACGCCAACCAAGGTCAAAGAGACCGCCGAAGACTCCGGAAAGTCGCCTTGGGACATCACGCCGGTTGGCGAAAAACCCAAGACAGAAAGACCCAAACCCACCGAGGACGCAGCCCCCGAGCACGTCTATGCCACCGTCTGGGCCAACGACGCCACCGTCCAGCCGGGCGAGACGTATCAGTACCAGATGCGCCTGGCCGTCCTCAATCCGGTCTGGAGCGTGCCGGGCGTCAAAGATGAGCAGGCCAGGTGGACCCTCGAGCTTCCCGGTCCCTGGAGTGAGCCGGGCGAGGAGGTTACCGTCCCCGACATCGTCCAGTTCTACTTCGTCGGGACGTTCGGCCGGCGGGTGAACCTGGAACTCCACCGCTGGATTCACGGCCAGTGGGTCATCGTGCCCAGCGTGCCCACGCTGCTCGGCGCGCCGGTCGTGTTCACCAGGCGGCGGGCGAGGATTGTGGTGCCGGGGGCCAAGGAAGAGGTGACCAAGGACGTGGACCTCAGCCCACAGATCCTCGTAGTGGATGTCCTGAAGGGGTTCCCCTATAAGCCGAGGGGTGGGAACCGGTTGATTCCCACCAACGTGCTGGTCTATGCCGATGGGCGCGGCAGTCTGCACGAGCGGATCGCGTGGGAAGACCGGCAGAGGGCAGCCAGAGACCGGGTGCGGCGGAAGGAGGTCGCGCCCCCAACCGACACGAAGAGGAAGAGACGGACCAGCCGCACCCGCAAGCGCTAGCGGACTAGAGCGCGGGCGGTCCGCCTGGGGCGAGCCGTGCCGGCAGGGCAAAAAGGTTCCAGGAATGCTCTGTTGAAAGGATGGTCATTTTGCCGATAAGGCTTGCATGAGCAAGACAACCAAAGATCCGATCGCGTTGGCGCGGGTGGCCCTGGAGGCGGGCAAGGAGGCGTTGCCGCCGTATTC